>JBIOYL010000338.1:0-2915 GCA_044870185.1 Actinomycetes bacterium
TTGACCCGGGGCATCGATACGCCCGTCACGACCCTACGCAGGTAGCCACCACCCACCAAGACCCTTCCACCTGGCCACAACCACCCCACCACTGGCCAGGGTGCCTTACGTCGTGGCCGGGCCGGCGTTGCTCGTCGGTGGCCCCATCGCCCTGGCAGGGCCCTACGGGAGTGCGTCGAGAACGCGCACACTCGGCCTACTGGGTTACGCGACAGCCTCAAATGGCGCTTCGGTCGTGAAATCGACCGTCTCGGTGCCGGTTACGGGCGTAGGAGGACTGGCGACGGCGACCGGTGACAACAACAGGCTGGCGGCGCCAGCCACCAAGAAGGCCGCCAGGAAGGGCAATAAGCGCGCTTTCATATCGTGCCTCCTAGCAGTACTCTGTTATGTCTTGCGAGAGTGCTGCTGTCAGGTGTACCTACTTAATCGTGCTCGTTCCCGGGATGCCACACAGCTCGTCCGGGAACGTCTCCGTGAACCTGTTGTACTCATTGACCAGGGGAGCCGCGGCGAACGCACCGCTTGAAACGGCGATCGTGAGAGCCAGTGCGCCCGCGAGGACCAGGGCAAGTTTCCGCATGGTCGCTCCTTGAGGTTGGTGACGTGACGCCAGGGCTGGTGCTGCACGATTGAAGCGCAAGGTGGTCAGCTGAAAGCGACGAGGTTGTCCGTTGGAGTGGTGAGAGTCGTTGTGCGGTTCAGGCCGCGTGGCGAGCTCGAACCCTGCGGCGTGCGTTCCTGGCGATCGTCGCGGCCAGGACGCCGAGCAGCACCAGAGCGGCGGCCAGCACGCCGAGCGTGACGACCAACCGGCTGGGCTGTCGGCTCTGCTCGACAGGCCGCACCGGGCTGGTCGCCCGGGCGCCCATTCGCCAGGTGTTGTAGTAGCGCTCCTGGGCCAGCGCCTGGCGCTTGGCGGCGTCGTCGGTGGTGGTCTGCTGCTGGGATGCGCGCTCGCCTTGGCCCAACAGCTGGGCGGCGTCGCCGGCGGTGGGGTGCGCCTGCGCGACGGCGGTCATGCCGGCCGGGCTCATGGCCGCCAGCATGGCCCCCAGCACGAGGGCGCGTGTGAGCTTGGACATGGTTGCTTGCCTTTCCCGGGAGGTGAGTGAGACGGCTCCGGCAGCCCAGCGCCTCCATGGCGACGACCCGGGCCGTCGGATGACCCCTACACACAACGACTCGTTTGAGGCCCCGCCGAGGCGCACCCCGAGTTTGGGCTCAGCCCTTCGGGTCGATGCGGATCAGGGTGTGGGCCCCGGCGTCGCTGAGCCAGACCGCGCCCGCACCTACAGCAAGCCGGCCGAGATCGCCCGCCTGGGGGCCGACCGCCAGGGCGTGCACGACCCGATTGCTGGCCGGGTCGATGCGCTCAAGCAGCCCGCCGCTGGCAAACACCCAGACCGCGCCCTCACCGACCACCACCTCACCCGGCAGGTGCTGGCGGTCCAGGTGGATGGTGGCGACCACCCGCCGGCGGGCAGGGTCGATCCGGGTGAGGGTGTAGTCCTGGGCGCTGACCCAAAACGACCCGTCCCCAAAGGCCACCCCGGCCGGCCACGCGCCCAGCGGGATCGTCGCGGTCGCCTTGCCGGTGCGCGGGTCGAGCTGGAAGGCGCGGTTGGGCTCGAAGCCGACGGTCATGACCGCGCCATGCCCGGCGGCGATGAACGCATGGCCCGGGGCCGGGGGGCCGGCAAACCGCTTGGCGACCGTGCCACGCGCCGCATCGATGCGCACCACATCGGTGTCGGAGCGCACCACCCAGACGGCGCCGTCGAACGCCAGCCTGAGCCCCTCCTCGTTCGGCGGCGGCACCGACCCGACCGCCACCGTCTGCACGATCGTGCCGCTGCCCGGATCGGCCCGGCGTACCGTGCCGGCCGACTCGTCAGCCAGCCACAGGCTGCCGAGCCCGACCGCCGCCAGCCGCGACCCAGCCGGCAGCCGCAGCGTGCCCGCCGCGCGGTTGGTCTGTGGGTCCACCTGGTAGGCGGCGCGGTTGCCGCCGTCGACCCACACCATGCCGTTGGCGGCGCCGACCACCCGCGGGGATGCCGCCCCGGGCAGGGCGATGGTGGCCGCCACCCGGCCAAGCGACCGCGGCGGCGGCGTGACCACCGGCGGGTGGCGCGGGGCGCGCGCCACCAGGACCACGGCGGCCACCAGCCCCGCGACCAGGACCAGCGCGACCGCGGCCGCCTGCAGCGCGCGGCGCCGCTGGCGCGCGCGTAGCCGCCACAGCATCGCCACCGGGTCGACCTCACGGCCGCTGTAGCGGCGGACCGACTCGGCCGCCTCGCGCATGCGGCGGTCCAGCGTCATCGGTCCACCTCCTCCTGGGCGGGCAGACCCAGCCGCGCCGCCAGGGTGGCGCGGGCCTTCTGCAGGTGCACCTGGACGGTCCGCCGCGAACAGCCCAGCGTACTGGCCGCCTGGGCGGTTGACAGGTCCTCCAGGGCGACCAGCGCCACCACCTGGGCCTGGCGGCGCGGCAGCCGGCGCACCGCCCGCCAGAAGTCGCCGTCCTGGTCCGGCAGGGCCGCATACGACGGCTCCCGGCGGCCGGCCAGGCGCACCAGCGCGCGCGCCTCCGCCAGCCGCCGGCGCACCGCCGAGACGGCTAGGTTGGCGGCCACCCGGCGTACCCAGGCGCCCGGGTCGTCGTAGCCGCCGACGCGGCCCCACTGCCGGTGGGCGGCCACAAAGGCGTCCTGGGCGATGTCCTCGGCGGCCCAGCGGCTGCCCGACAAGGCGTAGGCGAGCGCGAACACGCTGCCGAACTCCCGCAGGTACACAGTCTCAAAGCGCTCCGGCTGGGCGGCGGTGCCCGTGGGTGAGCCGCCCGTGGAATCCCTCCCACGGGCGCGGCCCAGTGTCGACGTTGCCGTAATTCCCTACGGGGTCGTTCA
>JBIOYL010000339.1:0-7747 GCA_044870185.1 Actinomycetes bacterium
TGACGGCGATCGTCTGCTTCATAGCCGGAGTGTACCACGGGAACCGTCAATAAAACCGTCAGCCTGCGGGCTGCACCACATTCCTCTGCCGGATGAATCCAGCAGCCTCCTGTGGAGGTATATGTGAAACCTTCCCACGGACGGCGGGCTGCCGCCGGATGCGTGATCATGCCGCAGGGAGGCCGGCGAGCCTGCCATCAGATCCTTATCGAGGGGACTGCCGGATTCGTTCGGCAGGGGAATTGGGTGGCTACAGCCTCCTGGTAGGGTTGTCGTGGTCCTCGAGTGCGGTTGCAAGTCGGGACGGGCGGGCTCGTCCGGCGCGACGGTGCGCACCAACCAACGCGCAGCCCTCGTTCACCAGGGGAGGCGTCACCATGTGCACGGCCGCCGGTGCGGGCGCCCCACCCCGGCAATGCCGCTTGGACGCCTGTGCCACGCCGTCGCCGGGGCGCCGTCGCCGGGGCGCTGCCGCTCGCCGCGCGGGCGCTCGCCTGCAACGACCCGAGCGATTCCGCCCGCGGATGGAGGTGACCGTGATGCACGCACGCCGGGACGCCGTCGCGGTCATGATCGCGACGCCGCTCGAGCGAGAGCTCGTCCGGCGCATCGGCCGGGCCGACGAGCGCGTCGAGCTCCTGTACGAGCCCAGCCTGCTGCCGCCACCCCGGTATCCCGGCGACCATGCCGGCGAGCCGGGCTTCGCGCGCGACCGGGCGGGCCAGCAGCGCTGGGAGGCGATGCTCGAGCGGGCGGCGGTGCTGTTCGGGCTGCCGGGCGACTCGCCGGCCGGGCTGGCCGACGCGATCCGGCGCAACCCGGGCCTGCGCTGGGTGCACGCGACGGCGGCCGGGGCTGGCGAGCAGGTGCGCCAGGCCGCGCTGACCCGGGATGCGCTGCAGCGCGTCGCCATCACCACCTCGGCCGGCGTGCACGCGGTCCCGCTGGCCGAGTTCGCGATCTTCGGGCTGTTCGCGTTCGCCAAGGACCTCCCACGCCTGGTCGAGGACAAGCAGCAGCACGCCTGGCCGGCAGTCCGCCGGCCGACCCGCGAGCTCGCAGGGCAGACGCTGTTCATCGTCGGGTTCGGCAGCATCGGGCGGGAGGTTGCCCGGCTCGCCAAGGCACTTGGCGTGCGCACGGTGGGCTTCAAGCGCACGATCACCGGCGGGACGCCCGACGCCGACGAGCTCCTGCCGCCGAGCCGGCTCGGGGAGACGATCGGCCAGGCCGACGCGATCGTGATCACCCTGCCGCTCACCGCCGAGACCGAGGGCATGATCGACGCCGGCATGATCGGCCGCCTACGGCCGCACTGCGTGCTGGTCAACGTGGGCCGGGGGCGGGTGATCGACGAGGATGCCCTGATCGAGGCGCTCCGGCAGCGGCGTATCGCGGGCGCGGCCCTCGACGTCTTCGCCCACGAGCCGCTGCCGGCCTCGAGTGCGCTGTGGGAGCTGGACAACGTCATCCTCTCCCCGCACACCGCCGCGCTGTCGGTCCACGAGAACGAGCGTATCACCGACCTGTTCGTCGCCAACCTGCGCCGCCTGCTGGACGGCGAGGAGCTCGTCAACCGCATCCAGCCCGACGCTGTGAGTAGCACGCCCGGCCGGGTGGCGGGAGGCGGGCCGGATCGGCGTGGCACCCGGCTGGATCGGCGGGAGCGCCGAGCCGGGGCACGGTACGCCGCCGAACTGGCGCATGAGGCATTACCCTCGGCCACCTCACGTTGTGGCCCTCCCCGTCCCGAGCTCCAAGCCCGAGCGTGGCGACCACGCCGCTTGGGCCGGGCGGAGGGACGAGCGCGGCGCCGGCCCCGACCGCGACGACCGCCCCGCAGGCGCCGACGTCGAGGGTGGCCGGCCCGGCCAGGGCGGTAGCCGGCCAGGCCGGCCGAGCCGACCAGACGGTCTCAGCAGGCACCAGCGCCGCGGTGGTGTCGGCGCCGGCCGTCGCAGCAGGCAGGTGACGGCCGGCACACGTGCGGCGATCGAGCCGCCCGGCGGCGGCAGTCGTTGGCGGTCCGCCCGGTGAGCCGCCCGCCGGCGGCACGGCCGCCGGCGGGCTGCCCCGTCAGCGAGGCTCGGGGCGGGCGGGCTGCGGCGCGAGGACGCCGGGGACGTGGCTGGCGGCGAAGCGCAGCTCGACCTCGGCCTGGCGGATGCGCTCCTCAGTCACCAGCGAGCCGTGGCCGGCGTCGAAGCGGTCGAGCTGGAACGGCTTGCCGGCTGCGGCGAGCCGGTCGGCGTAGTTCAGCACCTGCTGGAGCGGGCAGCGCGTGTCGTTCTCGCCGACCATCAGCAGCACGGGCGTGGCGACCCGGTCGACGTGGGTGATCGGCGAGCGCTCGGCGAACAGCTCGGGCTTGTCGGTCGGGCTGCCGCCGAACAGGGCGCGGTCGAGCGCCTGCAGGCCCTCCGCCTCGTCGGCGTAGGCGGCCACGTAGTCGGCGACCGGGACGACCGCGCAGGCCGCCCGCCACCCGTCCGGCACGGTGCCGATCGCCATCAGGGTGATGTAGCCGCCCCAGGAGCCACCGGCGATGACAACCCGCTCGCGGTCGGCGATGCCGCGGGTGACCAGGTCGTCCCGGCCGGCGACGACGTCTTCGACCTCCGGCCGCCCGGGGTCGCCCTCGAGCGCGTCCTGCCAGGCTTTGCCGTAGCCGGTGGAGCCGCGGTAGTTCACCAGGCCGACCGCGAAACCGTGGTCGACCCAGGCCTGCACGGCCGGCGAGAAGCTGTCGGTGTCCTGGGCGTGCGGGCCGCCGTGTACCAGCAGCACGGTCGGGTGCGGGCCGGGCCCGGCGGGGACGGCCAGAAAGCCGTGCACCTGCTGGCCCGCCGGGTTGCGGAACGTCCAGCTGTCGTAGGCGACCCCCGGCGGCGCCTGGGGGCCCGGCAGGGTGAGCACGGCCGCCTCGCCGGGCAGCGAGCGCACCGCCGGCGGCTGGGCGCCCGACGACCAGCGGTACCACACCTGCCCGTCGGGGCGGACCCGGGCGCCGCTGACCGAGCCGGCCGGGTGGTCGAGGCGCGCCAGGCCGCCCGAGGCGAGGTCCAGCCGGTACAGCTCGTCACGGCCGAGATGAGTGTGCACGAGCAGCAGCGCGGAGGCGTCCGGCCACCAGTCGGCGACCTCCACCTCGCCGGGCAGGTCGACCTCCAGGTCGACCCGCTCGGAGCGCTCGGCGTCCCACAGGGCGGGACGCTGGCGGCCCGTGCGCTCGTGCAGCACGGCGAGCCGGCCGTCGCCGGCCACCGGCGAGAACCCGGCCGCGAGCACGCTGTAGCCCTCGCCGTCCCACAGGTCGGCCACCGTGGTGCGCGCGTCGAGGTCGAACACGCGCAGGGCCGGGTGCAGGTTGTCGCCATGCTCGGCGTGCTGGACCGCGAGCAGCCGGCCGTCGCGCGACATGCCGGCGACCTCGACCATCTGGTCGTGGCGGTACAGCTCGACGGTGTCCCCGCCGATGGCGCCGACCCGGACGCGGAACCCGTCCCGGTCGGCCAGCCCGACCACGGCGCGGCCCTTGGAGCCGAGGGCGAGCCCGGCGCTCCAGGCCGGGGAGACGTCGGGCAGCAGCGGGCCGCTCGCGCCGCCCGTGAACGGCTGCACCAGCCAGCGGCCGATCTCGTCGCCCCTGGAGTCGTGGAACCACACGACGGCGCTCCCGTCGGGGGTCGGCCCGCCGGCCAGCACGCCGGTGGGGTGGTCGGTGACCTGCCGATGGGTGCCCGCGGGCCGGTCCCAGGCGTGGATCTGCCAGGACCCTGACAGGTTCGAGGCGTAGGTGAGGCGGTGGGGCGCGTCGACGCCCCAGCGCGGCAACAGCAGCGTGGGGGCGCGGAAGCGCTGCTTCCAGCGTGGCTCGCCCATGGACGCGATCGTACCGGAGCAGCGGGCCGGCCGGGACACGCGGGCGGCGGCCGGGCGGGATCCCCGGGCGGGACGCCCAGGTGTGGCGCCCCGGGCGGGACGCCCGGGCGGACGCCCGGGCGGATGCCGACAAGCGCCCGCATGGCGGCTCGACAGCGGTGGGCCCGTGGGAAGATGCTCCTGGTCGACGCACGCCGTTCTCGGCGGGGAGGCTTCCATGCGCGACGTGGCGCCCAACATGACCGACTACCCGACCACTCGGGAGACCTTCCGGCTGCCGGTGCCCGAGGTCTACAACTACGCCCGCGACGTGGTGGACCGGTGGGCCCAGATGGAGCCGGGCAAGCTTGCGCTGCTCGCGGTCGGGCCGGACGGCGGCGACGCCCGCCGCTTCAGCTTCGACGACCTGTCGCGGTCGTCCAACCGGGCGGCCCGGTTCCTCGCCGCCACCGGCGTGCGCAAAGGCGACCGCGTGTTCGTGATGCTGCCGCGCATCCCCGACTGGTACGACGTGGTGCTCGGCTGCATCAAGCTCGGCGCGATCCCGATGCCGGGCACGACGCTGCTCACCGCCCGCGACGTCGCCTACCGCATCCGGCAGGCCGACGCCGCTGTCGCGGTCGCCGACGCGCCCGGCGCCGCAACGGTCGACCAGGCCGCCGGGCACTGCCCCAGCCTGAAGACCCGGATCTACGTGCCGCAGCACGGGGCCGAGGACCTCGGCGCGGACTGGCTGTCCTGGACCGAGGGGCTCGCGGCGGCAGGCGACGACCCCCCGGACGCCGAGCCGACCCGCTCGGACGACCCGATGTTGATCTACTTCACCTCCGGCACCGTCGCCCATCCGAAGATGGTCCTGCACACGCAGGCGTCGCTCGGCATCGGCCACCAGATCACCGCCCGGTTCTGGTAGGACCTCAAGCAGACCGATCTGCACTGGACGCTCAGCGACTTCGGCTGGGCCAAGGCCGCCTGGGGCAAGCTGTTCGGGCAGTGGGCCGTCGGCGCCGCGCTGTTCCTGTACGACCTGCGCGGCAAGCCCGACTACGACCGCATCCTGCGGCTGATCGGCGAGCACGGCATCACCACCTTCTGCGCGCCGCCGACCGTGTACCGGGCGCTGGTGCTGCTCGACCTCGCCGCCTACGACTGGAGCCGCCTGCGCCACTGCGTGTCGGCCGGCGAGCCGCTCAACCCCGAGGTCATCAAGCGCTGGAGCGAGGCCACGGGCCTTACGATCTACGACGGCTACGGGCAGACCGAGACGGTCAACCTGGTCGCCAACTTCCGCTGCCTGGAGGTGCGGCCGGGATCGATGGGCAAGCCGACGCCCGGCTTCGACGTGCGGGTCATCGACGATGCCGGCAAGGTGCTCGGCCACCACCAGGAAGGCCACGTCGCCGTGCGGGTCGCCCCGGAGCGGCCGGTCGGCCTGTTCGCCGGGTACTGGCGCGACCCCCAGGCGACGGCGGCCGCGTTCCGCGGCGACTGGTACGACACCGGCGACCGGGCCGAGGTGGACGATGACGGCTACTTCTGGTTCATCGGCCGCTCCGACGATGTCATCAACTCGGCCGCCTACCGGATCGGCCCGTTCGAGGTCGAGTCGGCGCTGGTGGAGCATCCTGCGGTGGCCGAGGCCGCCGCGGTGGGCAAGCCCGACCCGGAGCGCGGGCAGATCGTCAAGGCGTTCGTCGTGCTCGCGCCCGGCCACACCGGCTCGCCGCAACTGGTCCGCGAGCTCCAGGAGCACGTCAAGGCGGTCACCGCCCCATTCAAGTACCCACGCGAGATCGAGTTCACCGACGACCTGCCGAAGACCATCTCCGGCAAGATCCGCCGCGTCGAGCTCCGCGAGCGGGCCCGCGGCGCTGACGCGGCGGCGCCGGGGCGCGCCAGCCGAGGCTGAGTCCGCGCGAGGCGCACGCGCCGGCGGCCGTGCCAGGCGGCGCGGCGACGGCTCAGGCGGCTGCGCGCCGGTCCGACGGGCAGACAACCCATCACCATAGCTCGGCACTGTGACAACCGTCCCCGCCGAGCTTGACTACGACCGCCGACCTGGGCGAACATATGTTCGAGCACACTCGAACGCACGTTCGCCAGCCGCCGGCCACGGAACCGCCCGGCTGCGGGCGAGCATGCGCACGCGGCAAGGGGCGGTGGTCATGTGGCGGGTACCACGGGCGCACGGGCGGGACCCACGGCGAGGCCGGCGCGCCCGCGCGTGGGAGTGCCGCGACCGGCTCGCCCGGGTACGGCGGCCCAGCCGGCCCAGCGGGCCCAGCCGCGCGGCTCGGCGCGGCGGCCCGCCGCGCGCGCAGCGACGACCGCCGCCGTGGACGCCGCCGCCGAACGGCGCGCAGCCGGCCGCCGGCCCGACGGCCCCGGGCTGCGCGCGGTGCCGGCGACGCGACCGATAGCGCCGCTGCGGGTCACGCTGGCCCGCTACCTGGCGCTGGCCGGGCTGCTCGTGGCGGTCGTCACGGTGCTGCATCCGGGCGCGGCGGAGGGCGCACCACCCGCGCCCACCTGGTCCTACCAGCGGGAGACCGTCGACCTGCAGGGCACAGGCGTCCTGAACATCTACGCGAGGGCGGCGCTGAAGAGCACTGCCTGGCTGACGCGTGGATCCATCGAGCGCACGCGCGACGTCGCCCGCCTCAACCTGCTCGGTTTCCTGGTCGGCGGTCCGGCGGCACGGGGCATCGACCGCTGGCGCGACGACCATCGCCTGCCGCTGGAGAGCAGCACGAAGGCGGCCATGCTGCTCCTGGTTGGCTACGGACTGCTCGTGCGGCCCGCCGACCGCGGCTGGATCGTCGCGGTCGTGACGCTGCTGGCGATCACGCTGCTCATCACCAAGCCGCAGGCCACCGTGGCCACGGCGACCGCCCCCAGCGTGGCCGTGCCGGCCGCGTCGACGGCCGTGTACGCGGTCGCCGAGCCGGGAGACTCCCGCCGTGGCGGGCTGTCGGCCGTGCAGGTGCAGCAGCGGCTGGCGACCGAGTACTGGACCTCGTTCGTGGCGCAGCCGATGTCGCGGATGCAGACCGGCACCGCCATCCTGGAGGGCGCCCCGCCGGCCAGCAAGCGCGGCGTGCTGAACTATCTGAGCGGGCGCCTCGCCAGCGTGAACGACTGGGCGCTCGGCAGACATGGCATCGAGCGCGCCTTCATCGCCACCTCGGCGCTGCTATACACCCTGCCGTTCGCGGTCGCCGTGGCGGCGCTGGCGATGGTCGGCACCTGCGCCCAGGCGACCCTGTTCCTTCTCCTCCTGTCCGGGCTGTTCGTCGCGCCCCTGGCGCTGGAGCCGCGTTACCGCCGGCAGCTGCTGGGCTACTGGCTGCTGCCGCTGCTCGGCTCGGCGGCGGTGCTCGCCTTCTCGACCCTGGTGTCCCTGGCGGTCATGCGGGTCGGCAACGCCCTGCACGCCTCGGACGAGTTCATCGGGATGCTGCTGACCGGGTCGTTGTGGCCCGTGGTGTTCTTCGTGATCCTGCGGCGCCGTGCCGTGATCCGTCGCCGCCGCGCCCCGCGGCGGGCGGCCGAGGCCGGCGCCCGTGGAGGTGAGCCGCAGTGAGTGCGTTCCAGGGCCGCCGTGCCGAGCCCACCCTCCCGTCCATGGCCGCGGTCGAGGGAATCCTCCTCCAGCCGCTGCGAGTGCTCCAGAGCGAGCTCGGCCGACGGCTGCTGGCCGCGGCCGCACTCGGTGTGGCGCTGGTGGCGCTGGTCGGCGGCCTGTACGCCCATCCGGACGCGCCGGCGCGAGCCGACGGCAAGGCAGCCGTCGGCCGGGCTGCCGCCCCGAGGCCGCAGGCAGCCGCGGGCGCGCGGCAGCCGCGCGCGCCGGCGGCCGGTGTCC
>JBIOYL010000340.1:0-2664 GCA_044870185.1 Actinomycetes bacterium
GCGCCCCCCGGCGCTGGGCCACCAGCGGGGGGCGGAACTCGCGCGCCGTCGGCTCGCGATCGAATCCGGCCGCGATCACCGTCACCCGCACCTCGTCGCCCAGGGCGTCGTCGATCACCGCGCCGAAGATGATGTTGGCGTCGGGATGGGCGGCCGACGCGATCACCTCGGCCGCCTCGTTGACCTCGAACAGGCCGAGGTCGGAGCCGCCCGAGATGTTGAGCAGCACACCCTGCGCGCCGTCCACCGACGCCTCCAGCAGCGGCGAGGAGATGGCCTGCTTGGCCGCGGCCACCGCCCGGTCCTCGCCGCGGGCCTGGCCGATGCCCATGAGGGCGGTGCCGGCTTCGCGCATGGTGGCCCGCACGTCGGCGAAGTCGAGGTTGATGAGCCCGGGGATGGTGATCAGGTCGGTGATGCCCTGCACGCCCTGGAGCAGGACCTGGTCGGCCAGCTTGAACGCGTCGAGCATCGAGGTCTGCCGGTCGGCCACCTGCAGCAGCCGGTCGTTGGGGATGATGATGAGGGTGTCGACCTCCTGCTTGAGGATCTCGATGCCCTTGTCGGCCTGTGCCGAGCGCCGGCGGCCCTCGAACGAGAACGGCCGGGTCACCACGCCGATGGTGAGCGCCCCCTGCGCCTTGGCGATGCGGGCCACCACCGGGGCGCCCCCGGTCCCCGTGCCGCCACCCTCACCGGCGGTCACGAACACCATGTCCGCGCCCTTGAGGACCTCTTCCAGCTCCTCCGCGTGATCTTCGGTGGCCTGCTGGCCGACCTCAGGGTTCGACCCGGCGCCCAGCCCGCGGGTCAGCTCACGGCCCACGTCCAGCTTGACATCCGCATCGGAGGCCAGCAGCGCCTGCGCGTCGGTGTTCACCGCGATGAACTCGACGCCCTTCAGGCTCGCCTCGATCATGCGGTTGATGGCGTTGACGCCACCGCCGCCGATCCCGACCACCTTGATCACGGCAAGGTAGTTCTGCGGCGCCGTCATCATCCAACCAACCCCCTTCGCCCGTCTCCCCGACGTCGACGTCCCTGCACGGTCAGCGGAGCAGACCGCGCCGTCAGCGGAGCGGACCGCGCTGGCCGAACCCCGCGACCAGGATGCCCCGCCAGGGGCGATCAGGGAAACCGCCAACAATTAGGGAAAATTACTGAGACCTCCCGCTGCCTGCTCCTCCAGTCCGGTCGAGCTCGATCCGACTCGCGGCCGGGCGGGGGCGAGCGGTCAGCCGCCGCCCGGATTTCCCTTTGGCGCAACCACTGGGCGCTCCGGCACGCGGACGTCGACCCGCGCCAGCGGCGTCCCCTCCTTTGCTGCCTGCCGCAGCACGACGAGCGTGGCGGCGTCCTTGCGGCGCTGCTGGGCGGCCGGGCCGTACAGGACCTGGACGCCGCTGCGCAACGAGAAGGTGAGCGCATCGACGGTGGGCGCCGACACGCGGGCGACCTGCCGGGCGAGCTCGGGGCTGAGCCCGGCCAGCGCCCGCCGGGCGTTGGCCAACGGCCCGTCGGGTGGCAGACGAACCCCCGGGTGGACGTCGGCCGGCAGCGGCACCTGCGCGACGAACAGCAGGCCGGTCGGCCGGGCCGGGACGCGGTCGAGCACGACGCCGTCGGCGCTGACGACCCAGAAGCCCCCAGCCGCGGCGACGCTGGCCACCGGCTGGCGCTCGGTCACCACGAGCAGCAGGTCGGACGGGTAGGCGCGGCGGACGTCGGCGTGGGCGACGCGGGGCAGCGCCTCCAGCCGCCGCCGGATCGCCCCGAGGTCGAGCCGCAGGTAGGGCTCGCCCGGGTGCACGCCGGACTGGGCGACGACGACGGCCGCCAGCGCCGGGTCGGCGGTCCCGCGCACGCGGACCTGGCCGAGCGCGAACAGCGACGAGCGGGCCAGCTCGGCGACACCGATCAGGACCAGCAGCACGACCAGGCCCCAAACGACCTGACGGCGCCGGCGGCGGACGCGCCTGGCCGCCACCTGCTTGCGGCGCGCCGCGATCCGCCGGTCCGTGGCCGGCCGGGCGGGCGCGCCCGTGTGGCTGGGCGGGCTGGGGGTCGCCCTGGCGGTCATCGGTCGACCTCGCCGAGCGCGCCGAAGTCTCCCACCAGCTGCACCTCGGTGCGCAGGCGGATGCCGAGCTCGGTGGCCGCCCGCCGCTGGGCGCGCCGGATGAGCGCGAGCACGTCGGCCGCGGTCGCGTCCTCGTCGGCCACGATGAAGTTGGCGTGCACCTGGCTGATCCGGGCGCCGCCGACGCGCTCGCCCTTCATGCCGAGCGACTCGACCAGGCGGCCGGCGGCCATCTCCGCCGGGTTGGCGAACACGCTGCCGCAGTTGGGCTGGTTGACCGGCTGGTTGTCGCGCCGCCAGCGGCGCGCCCCGTCGATCTCGGCGCGCACGGCCGCTTCGCTCGCCCGCTCGCAGGCGAACCGCGCCGCGGTCACCACCGAGCCGGCCGGCAGGCACGAGCGCCGGTAGCCGAAGCCGAGCTCGCCCGCGCCGACCCGCACGGGCCGGCCGGCTCCCGCGCCCCGCAGCGCGACCAGCTCGGCCCAGATCAGCCGGTCGGCGATCTCGGTGCCGTGGGCGCCCGCGTTCATGCGCACGCCCCCGCCCACGCTGCCCGGGATGGCGACCGTGAACGACAGGCCGCC
>JBIOYL010000341.1:0-4135 GCA_044870185.1 Actinomycetes bacterium
CCTGGCCGCCCGTCCGCGCCCCCACCGGGGCGGCCGGCCGCGCAGGGCCACCCGCAGGCGCCGGCACGGTGGGAGCAGGTGCCGGCGCGGTGGGGACGACCGGGGACTCCATCGGGCCGATGAGACGCACCTCCAGCGTCCAGCTGAGCAACAGCAGCCCCAAGAGCACGAGCGGGAAGCCGCCGGCCACCAGGATGGCGAGCACGAGCCCTGACACGATCGGCCCCCCCTCCCGTGGTGACAGTGCGTCTTGTAGCAGTATCGACCAGGAGACACCCGAGGTGGGCAGGATCGACGGCCGTTCCCCGATCGTTTACCAGATCGTGTCCTTCGGGGTGAGCGTCCGCTGCGCCTGGAGCGCCCGGCGGTGAGCGGGCGACCGGCACGGCTCCACCCGGTCTGCTTGCTACAGTCGCGGTATGGCGGGCTTCGACCTCCATACCCACTCGACCTTCTCCGACGGCACCCTGACGCCCGCCGGTGTGGTCGCGCTCGCGCTCGAGCGCGACCTGGCCGGCATCGCCCTGACCGATCACGACACCACGGCCGGGGTTGGCCAGGCGCGGCGGGCCGCGGCCGGCTCCGGGCTGACCGTCCTGGTCGGCTGTGAGCTGTCGGCCGAGCACGAAGGCGCCCCCGTGCACGTGCTCGGCTACGCCTTCGACCCGGACGAGCCCGGCTTCGCGGCCAAGCGGGCCTGGATCCGCGACGGCCGCGTCCGCCGTGCCCGGCGCATGGTGGAGCGGCTGCGCGAGCTCGGCGCCGACGTCAGCCTCGAACGCGTGCAGGAGCTGGCCGGCTCCGGGTCGGTGGGCCGCCCGCACGTCGCGCAGGCGCTGGTCGAGGCCGACGTGGTGCCCGACGTCGCAGCCGCCTTCTCGCCCGCCTGGATCGGCACCGGCGGGCGCGCCTATGTCGCCAAGGACGCCGTCACGCCGGTCGAGGCCGTCCGCTTCATCCGGAGCGCCGGCGGCGCCGCCGTGCTCGCCCACCCTGGTCTGCACGCGGGCGCCCGGCCCGTGCCCGAGCCGGTGATCCGCGCCATGGCCGCCGCCGGCCTGGCGGGCCTGGAAGCCGATCACCCCGACCATTCGGAGGCCGACCGTATCCGCTGGCGGCTGCTGGCCGCCGAGCTCGGCCTCGAGGCGACCGGGTCGTCGGACTGCCACGGCGCCCTGTACGGCTACCGTCTCGGGGTCTGCCGCACCCCGGAGGCGGTCGTCGAGCGGCTGCTGGCGCGGGCGGCCTGAGCCGTCCATGCGCGCGGTCGACACGTTCTACCTCGCCAAGAGCTTCGTGACGCTGCTGGTGATCACCGATCCGGTCGGCAACGTGCCGGTCTTTCTCGGCATGACCTCCCGCTACGAGCCCGCCCAGCGCCATCGGGCCGCCTGGCAGGCGGTCGTGGTGGCCGCGCTGATCATCGTCGTGTTCGCGCTCTTCGGGCAACAGCTCCTGGTCTACCTTGGGATCACCCTGGCCAGCCTGCAGGCGGCCGGAGGCCTGCTGCTGCTGCTCATCGCCCTCGACCTGCTGCGCGCCGGCGCCGGCGAGCTGTCGGGCGACGAGCCGGTCAACATCGCCTTCGTGCCGCTCGGCACGCCGCTGCTGGCCGGCCCGGGCGCCATCGCGGCCGTCATGGTCTTCATGCGTCAGACGACCACCGCAAGCCAGCGTCTCGGGGTCGCCATCGGGCTGCTCGGCGTGCTGGTCGTGCTGTGGCTGACGCTGCGCTTCGCCGGCCTGCTCCTGCGGCTGTTCCGCCCGGCTGGCATCGAGCTCATCACCCGCATCTCCGGTCTGCTGCTGAGCGCGATCGCGGTGCAGCTCGTGGCCGGCGCCGTGCGCGAGTTCGTCCGGGCCGGCTGATCGGGCCGGACGGCCGTGCGGCGCACTGGCCCACATCACGGTAGCCTGATGCCATGGGGGACGCGCCGCAGCAGATGCTGCAGCAGATGCTGCCCGGGCTGGAGAGCGGCCGGGCCACGATCGTGAGCCCGTCCAGCCTGGATCGCTACCGGCGCTGCCCACGCCAGTACCGCTTCCTGTATGTCGACGGCCTGTGGCAACGGGCACGCACGGGGCCGGCGCAGTCGTTCGGGACGAGCATCCACGCTGCGTTGCGCGAGTTCTTCCGCCAGCCCCTTGCCCGCCGGACGCTCGACAGGCTGCTCGCGCTGTTCCGGCGGAGCTGGGTGCCCGAGGGCTATACGACCGGGGACGACGAGGCGCGCGAGCGGGCCCGCGGCGAGCGGGCGCTGCGAGCCTGGTACGACCGGACCGACACGACCGTGGTCCCGCACGCCACCGAGGTCGGCCTGTCGGCCTCCTTCGGGGACATCGTGCTGAAGGGCCGCCTGGACCGGGTCGACCATGCGCCCGGCGGCGCCCTCACCGTGGTGGACTACAAGACGGGCATCCGCCCGGCGAGCCAGGCCGCCGCGGACGCCAACGAGGCCCTCACCATCTACGCCGCCCTGGCCGAGCGCCGGCTTGGGCGGCCAGTCGACGCCTTGGTGCTCGACTATGTGGTGGCCGGCGCCCACGTGGCCACCACCCGCCCGCCCGAGGTGCTGCGCGAGCGGCTCGCCAGGGTGCTCGACGCCGCGGCCGTGCTGCGCGACGATCAGGTCTTCCCGCCGCGCCCCGGATCCTGGTGCGCTTCCTGCGACTTCCTCGGCCTGTGTCCGGAAGGCCGTGCCGCGACGGCCGAGAGGGGCGGCCGGTTGGACTGACGAGCGCCGTCCGTTGTATCCAAGGTGAGGTCAACCGCCTCGTACAGGACAGCGCCGCGGAGCTCGCGGCGCCGAGCAGGCGGTTCGACTCGGGGGAGAGCGAACTTGGAGGATCTCACGACGACCGACGCCCAACGCCAGACGGCGCACCTGCTGCTGCCCTGCCGCAGCGACTCGGTGCCCGCGGTCCGCGCGCGTCTGCACCGGGACCTGCGGCGTTGGGGGATCCCGGAGGAGACCGCCGACGGCATCCTGCTCGCCTCTGGCGAGGCGGTGACCAACGCCGTCGTCCACGGGTCCTGGGGGCAGCAGGACTCGGCCATGGTGATCAGGTGGACGCTGTCGGGCGGGATGTTCCGCTTCTCGGTGCAGGACCGCGGGCCCGGGTTCGACAGCTCCCGGGCGGCCATGTCCCGCCGCGCCCACCCATCCCAGAACCGCGGCCGGGGGCTGTTCATCATGCACGCGCTGATGGACCGGGTGGTGGTGGACTCGGGCCTGTCGGGCACCCGCATCCTGCTCGAGAAGTCCGTCGACGGGCACCCGGTGGCGCCCTGAATGGCCAGGACGACCGCGTTCCCGATGTTCCTGGCGATGCCGTTCGTCCGCGAGCACTGGCTGTTCCTGCGCTGCCCGGCCTACGCGCGCCGCACCTGGGCCCAGCCGCACGTGCGGACATAGCGGAGAACGACCCCCGTCGGCGACCTGGGGGGACGAGGTCGTCGGCGGGGGTCGAGCCGTGGGCCCCGCGGGCGCTACTGTGACTCGGCCCGCTCCTCCTCCAGCACCGGCCACATGCGCAGCTCGTCTGCCAGGGCGCGGATCTCCGAGTCGGGGTAGCGCCGGTGGCCGCCCAGCGTCCGCAGGAAGGGAAGCTTGCCTTCCTGCGCCCACCGGGACACGGTCTTCGGTGAGACGTGCAGGAGCCCGGCAACTTCTGACGTCCGCAGGTACGTCGGCCTGCTGGTGCGGCTCATTCTTCGAGCGCCCTCCTAAGGAGTTTGTCCCCGGGTGGGACGGCTTGCCGTCCCGGACGGGACACTAGCGAGAACAAGCCCAATGCCGAATCGGGTGTTCTACCGAGGATCTCTCGAATCTGACGTACAGGCCGGTACGTACTTCCAAGGCATCCTCCACCCATACCCGCAGGCACCCGTGTGTCGCCCACGCCGTCCCGGTCCGCCGGGCCGGTCCTTCCCGCGGGGAGAAACCTGGCATCGCCCGTATCCATTCGGCGTGCGCCGGCGCCTGTCGAAAGTGAATGGCGGCACCAAGGCCCCGGGGGACCTCACAGCCAACCGCTTGTCGGTGCGTCTGTGGTTGTGAGCGGCCTTGGCGCCGTCATCGTTCGTGCCGTCGACCCGCCGACGGCTGCGTGCTCGCCGGCGGCGGCATGCCGA
>JBIOYL010000342.1:0-2374 GCA_044870185.1 Actinomycetes bacterium
CTCATCGTCGTGGCCACCCAATCCCTGCCGGTGCTCGCCACGGCCCTGCCCGCCACCCGCAGCGCCGGGCCGGCGCTGCTCGCCGGGGTGGGGCTGTGGCTGACCGGCCTCGGGCTGTACGTGGCCGTGCTCGCCCGCATCGTGCGCCGCGTGGCGACCGGTGGGCTCGCCCCGGTCGACTTCACCGCCGACTTCTGGATCGTCCTGGGAGCGCTGGCCATCAGCACGCTGGCCGGCGTCCACCTGGCCGTGGCCGGGCGGGCCAGCCCGACGTTGCGGCCGCTGGAGCCGTGGCTTGCCGGCGGCGCCACGGCGGCCTGGACGCTGGCCACGGCCTGGATCGGGCCGCTGGTCGCCCTGCAGGCCCGGCGCGCCCGTCACCGACCTGCCACACAGGGCCGACGCGCTTTTCGCGCGCCCGCCGCACAGGCCCGGCGCGCCCGGCGCGCCCCCGGCGCGCAGGCCCGGCGAGTGCCACGCGCACCCGGCTCGGGGCGCTTCGAGGTGGGCTGGTGGTCGGCGGTGTTCCCGCTCGGCATGTACAGCGCGGCCAGCCACGACCTTGGCGTCCTGCTCGCCCGCCCACAGCTCGTCCTGGTGGGCCGGGACGCGTTCTGGGTGGCCCTCGCCGCCTGGCTGGCGGTCGCCGCCGCCGCGCTGCACGCCTTGGTGCGGGCACGCCGCCCTCAGTACCTCAATACAGGGGGATGCTGGGGTCGACCGTGCGGGCGTAGGCGCTGATGCCGCCGCCCAGGTGCCTGGCGGTCGAGAAGCCGGACTGCTTGAGCAGCGCGAGCGCCTCGGCCGAGCGCATGCCGGTCTTGCAGTACAGCACGATCGGCTCGGTCTGGGGCAGCTCGGCCAGGTGGTCGGGCAGCTCACCCAGCGGCAGCAGCTCGGCACCCGGGATGCGGTTGATCTGCCACTCGTGCGGCTCGCGCACGTCGATCAGCTTGAGCGGCCCGTCCCCGTCGAGCAGCGCCTTCAGCTCGGCCGGGGTGAGCGTCGAGCCGGCGGCCGCCCGCTGGGCCGCATCCGAGGTGACGCCGCAGAACTCCTCGTAGTCGATCAGCTCGGTGACGGTCGGGTGCGTGCCGCACACCGGGCACTCCGGGTCCTTGCGCACCCGGATGTCCTTGAAGGACAGCTCCAGCGCGTCGTAGATCAGCAGCCGGCCGACCAGCGGGTCGCCGACGCCGGTGACGAGCTTGATCGCCTCGTTGGCCTGGATCGAGCCGACGGTGGCGCACAGCACCCCGAGCACGCCGCCCTCGGCGCAGGACGGCACCATCCCGGGCGGGGGCGGCTGCGGGTACAGGCAGCGGTAGCAGGGGCCGTGCTCGGCCCAGAACACGCTCGCCTGCCCGTCGAAGCGGTAGATCGAGCCCCACACGTAGGGCTTGCCCTCCAGCACGCAGGCGTCGTTGACCAGGTAGCGGGTCGGGAAGTTGTCCGACCCGTCCACCACCAGGTCGTAGCCGGCGATGATCTGCCGCGCGTTGTCGGAGGTCAGCCGCACCTCGTGCAGCACCACGTCGACGTACGGGTTGATCTCGTGGATCTTGTCGGCCGCGCTGGCCAGCTTGGACCGGCCGATGTCGGAGGTGCCGTGGATGACCTGCCGCTGCAGGTTGGAGGCGTCCACCACGTCGAAGTCGACCAGGCCGATCCGCCCGACCCCGGCCGCGGCCAGGTACATCGCGTTCGGCGAGCCGAGCCCGCCCGCGCCGATGAGCAGGACCTTGGCGTTCTTGAGCCGCCTCTGGCCGTCCATGGCCACGTCGGGGATGATCAGGTGCCGGGAGTAGCGGGCGATCTCGTCGCGCGACAGCTCCGCCGCCGGCTGCACCAGTGCTGGCAATGCCATGACGTCCTTTGCTCCTAGATCGCGAAGCCCATGGCCCGCAGGGCCATCCTGCCGTCCTCGGTGAGCCGCTCGGGCCCCCACGGCGGCGACCACACCCAGTTGATCTCGACCTCCTGGATGCCGTCCAGGCCGACCAGGACGGCGTCGGTGGCCCCCTCGATCATGTCGGTCAGCGGGCAGGCGACCGTGGTCAAGGTCATGTCCAGGATGACCTTGCGGCCCTCGTCGGCCTGCTCGACGCCGTAGACGAGACCGAGGTCGACCACGTTGACCCCGAGCTCGGGGTCCTCGACCTGCTTCATCGCCTCCAGGATCTGGCTCTCGGTCGCCATCGCTCCTCCTCGTTCGGTCCGCGCCGCAGGGCAGGCGGGCGGCTCAGGACGCGCCGCCGGGCAGGCGGGGGTCCCCGTCATCGGCATGCCGATGCTCCAGGCGCCCGGACCCCCTGGCCGCCTGGATCGCGGTCTCGTCCTCTTCCTCGCCGTACACGGTCTCGCTCGGGGCGGG
>JBIOYL010000343.1:0-12853 GCA_044870185.1 Actinomycetes bacterium
CCTAGCATGCACAGGTGAGACTGATGACCTGACCACGGCTGCTCCTTCGTTGTCCGATCCTGCGGCTCCCCTCGCCAGCGTCAAGGTCGTTCGTCCTCGCGTTGCTGCGGGCGCTCCACCTGGACCCCGGCTCGGTCCGCCATGGCTGGCCAACAACGAAGGAACAGCCCAGACAACCCGCAGCACCCTTGACCGGGGATCCCGCCACAGATAAGGAGCTCGGACGCTGGCGCACCTACAGCCCGGGTGTGGCCTGGCCTGAACGAGGTCGCCATCCGCCTGGCCGAGGTGTCCGACGTGATCGTCGTCGGCCTGGCCGGCTGGCGTGGTCACGCGAGGCGATACAGGATCGGCATCGCACCGACGTTGTGGGCGTCCAGGTTGGCCACCATGTAGGTGCGGAAGCTCTTCTTGGTGAACTGCCGGGCGGCGAAGCCGAGCAGGCTGTCATCCCAGCGGACGTGGTTGATGACGACGTAGTCGGATGCTTCACCCTCCAGCGGGGCGAGCAGGGTGGAGTTGTTCATGCCGGTTTCCGCCTGGTACCACCCGGCGAGGTAGTCCCACAGTTGCACCACCACTGCTGGGTCATCGCCGACGAAGTAGTTGAACAGGAACGTGCCCTTCCTGGTCTTGTCCACGTCGCCGACCCGCTTGATGTTGCGGGCGGCGATGACGTGCGTGCGCCGGGCTTGGCCGCTGAGCAGGTCGTGCAGCACCTGATACGCCGGGGTTGTCTGCACTTGGCGGGCGGTCGCGGGTGAGGTCGTCTCCACCAGCACGACGAGGTCGAAGCGGGCAGGCCGAACCGTGTCTTTCCGCTGCCTGACGTAGCCGCTTGGGGGAGCGAACACGGTCGCGTCATACACCGTGACGTTCTCGACCTCTGCCAGCTGTTCGAGTTGACGCCCGAGCACCTTCAGCCCACCGATGAGCTCGGACTTGCCGCGCGGGGTGAAAAGGACCGGTCCCGGTCGCGATGGGGGATGCACTTCGGCGGCCAGGTGGAGATAGCCCAGGGTCGTCGGTGGGATGAGGGTGACCGTTGCGTACCTGGCGTCTGGATTGACGAGCTGCAGGTCCATGCAGGCCTCCAAGCTTCAGAAGTCGAGCGCATCCACTGTAGTCGGCTCGTCGGGAACGGGACCGGCTGCACGAGATCGCAACAGGCAAAGACGTTCCTGCCGCGGCACGAGACCTGAGCCGACCCACCGGTGTGCGTTCAGCCCAGCGATGTCGGCTGCCAGAACCAGGTCACCGGCCGCTGGGTGCCTGTCTAGCGGACCACATGGGCCCCGCCACCAGGCCAGGACCACCAGGCCGTCGGCGAGCTGGCCGCTCCGCCTCCTGCCACGCCGCAGGACGCTACCCTCTATCGTGGGCAGGATCCGCAGCTCCCCGCGCACACCCTCCCCGACACGCGGCCGGCGCAACGCAACCAACCGTTGCAACCAACCGTTGGTGCGTCGGCGCATCGTCGCGGCCAGACCGCGTGGCCCAACCTGTGAAAGGAGGCCACCCCATGTCCCATGCGATGCTGCTGAATCTCCACATCGCCGCCGGCACCCTCGGCCTGCTGCTCGGGCCGCTCGCCATGTGGCAGGACACCCGCCGACTCGGCCGCCGGCAGCGCCCTGCCGGCGGCATCAGCGCCGCCTACCCCTGGACGGTGCTGGCAGTCAGCCTGTCGGCGATCGCGCTGGTCATCCAGTACCGCCATGACCTGTGGTGGCTGGTCCCAGTCGCCGGGTTCGCCTACGCCTTGGCAGTGCTCGGACGCTACGCCACCGTCCGGCAGTTCCGCGGCTGGACCCACGCGTATGTGCATGGCCAGGGTGGCTCCTACATCGCCTTGGTGACCGCCCTGGTGGTGGTCGCCCTCACCGTGGACGGACCCCTGGACGGCCCCGCCGCCCTGGTCCCGTGGGTGCTGCCCACCGTCGTCGGCACGCTGCTCATCGAGCGGTGGCGCCGTCGCCTCGTCCGAGTGCGCACAACCCCATCCCGCCCAGCCACCGCCGACTGAACGACCGCGGACGGCCAGGGAATGCACCAGGGCGCGGGACCGCCTCGACCGCGCTCGACCGGCACCGCTGGACCCACGACGTGGTCTTCACCAGCAGCGACGGGTTCGTGCTCGCGGCACGGGTTCGATGCGCTCGCCTGCAACGGGGCGTTCGTCCGCCACACCAAGGCGCTGGCCGGGCGGCTGGAGCGGGCCCTGGCGGCGCTGCGGGCCGACCGGCCAACCGGGCATGTACCGGTCCCGGCTCGTCCAGTCGACGGGGCAACAGCACCGGGTCGACAGCGGGTCTCCATCGCGCAGGCGGTGTCGCGGTCGACGCGCTTGGAGATCGGCGCTCGCCACGGCCACGCCGCTACTGGGGCGTGAAGCCCTGCCGCCGCCAGCCCCAGGCACCGGCGAGGCGGGCACGGGCGCACAGCTCGGCGGCCCGTCGGCGCGCCTCGGAGCCGACCTGTCCAGCCGCCACCCGCTCCTCGGCGCGCCGGAGGGCCTCCTGGTCGCCACCGGCGACGGCCAGCAGCCTGGCGATGGCGACGGCCTCGTCACCGCCCTCGCGCGCCAGCTCGACGGCTCGGGTGGCCAGCTCCTCGACCAGCGTCACAGCCGTCGCCCGTTTCGTGCCAGCCAGCCATGCAGAGCCAGGATCATCACCGTCTCCCGCAGGGCGGTCCAAGCTCGCGCCTTGGCCGTCGAATACTCCGGCTGGTGCTGGTGCCCGATCAGCATGGTCTTCCCTCCTGAGCCTGGGATCCGGTGGAGCCAGCGGCCCAGGCACCAGCGCCCGGCGGCGCGGAAGACGTCCCATTTTATCCGCCACCGGCACGGCCGGTGAGGATGGCCTTCGCGCACCTTGGCGCCGTTGGGCCACCCGACAGAGAAGCCTTGTGGCACGCTGGTGGCACGAATCCTGCCACGACTGCGAGCGCGAGGCTTTCGGCGTAGCTGTCGAGCGTCGTGCCGACCGCGCCCGAGAGTCTCCCCGACTCGAGCTCGCGCGCAAGAGCGCTCAGCGCGGCCGAGGGCGCCGCGACGCTGTCCCGAAACGCGAACAGCCGGACGGCGGCCTCAGCGACTGCCGCCACCGCCGCGACGACGAGCCACCCCGCCACGGTTGCCCGTCTCACCATTCTGTGCCTTGCAGCACTATCTCCCTCGTCTCAGCCGACGACAAGGGCTCGAACAGCCGAGGGGGCGCTTCGCGCGCGCCCCCTCGTTCCCGTCGAGCCCGTATCGCCCTACGATTGGACCTCGACCTGCAGCCGCTGCCCGCTGCCGCTCACCGGGACGGTCGCCACGACGTTGCCGTTCGCGTCGTAGACCGTCGCGCGGCCCTGGAACGTGAACGACTGACCGTCGCCCGACAGCTCGATCGTGCGGTTGATCTTCTGCTTGCCGAGAAACGCCCCGGTCTGCGGATCGAACCGGAAGAACACGCCTGTCGCTGCGTATTCGCGGCCCGCGACCCGCTGCCAGCTCGCATACTGCGGCGAGCGCGACGCGGAGTCGTTTCCCGATTCGACCATGCTGCCCGCGCCTGTGTAGACCTGCAGCGAGGTCAACGGTGGCAACGGTGCGGGTCGGTTCACGGTCACGGTCCACGTGCCCGCAAGCTGGTTGCCGGAGCGGCTGCTCGCGGCGGCGGCAGTGGCGATCACTCCGCCGGCGACAACGACGGCGGCGATTCCGGCCGCGAGCGCCGCGGTCAACTTCCTCTTCCTCGTCAACTGGAGCTCCTTTCCGTCTGGACTGCGGCTACCGAGGGCTCGCCGCCTTCGGAGAGCACGATCGACAGCCGCTCGAATGGGAGGCCGGCGCGCGCGTACGCTTCGCGCACCAGCTCTTCGCTGGCCGCTTCGAGGACGCAGAGGAGCGATTCGTCCGCCGGGACGATCGTGGAGCGGAGACAGCGCACCGACTTCCCCTCGCGCTCCAGCTCGCCCGTCGCCTCGCGAACGCGCGCGGCCCACTGCTTGAGCCCGTCGACGGTCATGCCGGGGCGGTACTGCTCGACGAGATAGGTCTGTCGCGCCTCTGCGACTGCTCGATCTGCCATGCGACGACGGTACGACGCAGCCGTCGCCGAGGAATCGGCCGTTTGCCTACGTTTGTGGCCCGACCGGCCTCTCTTCTGCCATCCTTGCCCCGAGCTCGGCGCGGGAGCGGATGCCGAGCTTCCGGTAGACCCGCGTCAGGTTGGCCTGAACGGTCTTCGGGCTCATGAAGGCGGCGCTCGCAACCTCGCGGTTCGTGAGCCCCGAGGCGATGAGCTCGGCCACGCGGCGCTCCGAGGCCGTCAGCTCATCCGGCGCGCGCCGTCGCAGGCCGACGCGGCCCAGCTCGGCACGCACACGCTCGATTCCGGCGGGCATCCCGAGACGCTCGAACAGCTCGAGCGCCTGGCCGAGTGCGTCCGCTGCCGCGCGTTTCTGCTTGACGCGCCGATGCAGTCGCCCGCGGACGAGCAGCGTCCACGCGAGGTCGAACGGCAGCTTCGACGCCGTCTCGACGTCGAGTGTGTCAAGAGCCGCGAACGCGGCCTCGAAATCGCCGTCGGCGGCGAGGACGAGCGCCCGCGCCCGCGGAAGCGTCGCCGTGATCCAGCGTCGCGGAAAGGTCCGGCCGCGTTCCTCGAGCCGCTCCAGCGCCAGACGCGCCCGAGCACGGTCGTCGAGGGCGAGGAGCGACTCGACGTGCATCGGCTCGCTCCGGTCGGGACGAGGTCCCTCGTGCCGGTCGCGTCGGCAAGCTCGCGCATGCGGGTGAACGCCCGATCGGCGGCGCGATGGTCGCCGGCGACGAACTCCACGAAGCCGAGGGTGGACAGGAGCAGAGCGGCCCAGACGGCGCGTCCGATGCGCTCGGCCTCCTCGAGCAGCGGCACGATCGTCTCGCGCGCACGCTCCGTCCGCCCCGCGCAGGCGTCGACGAACGATCGCAGGCGAAACGGCATCGCCCACGGGCCCGGCTTCTCGAGCTGCGCAATGACGGAGCAGGATTCCTCGATGTAGCTCTCCGCCAGCTGCAGGTTCCCCGTACGGAGCTCGGCGAACGCGAGGTGGGCGAGCCGCTCCGCGCGCCACCCCTCCTCGCCGCGGTCGCGATACCACGCGTCCTCCACCGCGTGGCGCGCACGCGCCGCCTCGAACTCGTCGGTGCACACGAAGTAGATGAGCGGGATCGGACTCTTCGGCGCTTCCGGCCCCGCGCGGTCTTCCAGCCCCCGCCATTGCGCGAACAGCGGGCACTGCGGCCCTCGCCCCAACAACAACGTCGCCCAGAACCGGTCGAAGACGACCGAGGCGAGCGCTCCGGCGTGGCGGTTCGGGTCGAGCGACCGCATTGCGCCGTCGGCATAGTCGATCGCCCGCGCCGGATCGTGCGCGACGGTGTAGTTGACGAGCTTGTGATACGCGCGAGCCGTGAGGTCGGCGTCGTCCGCTGCGGCCGTCAGCGCGGCTTCGAGGCTCTCGGTCGCCGTCCTGCTCCCGCTGATCCACCCGATCTCGCCGAGTAGATACAGCGCCTGCCCGCGCAGCGACCCGCAGGCGGTGGCCGCGACGGGTTCGGCGAGAGCCCGGGCGCCGGCGACGTCGCCGGCGGCAAGCAACGCGGACGCCTCGCCGAGCGCGCGTCGTGCCGCGTCGTCGACTCGTTGCGGGGGTGTCAGCCGGCGCGAGGCAGCAAACAGCTCTGCAGCGGCCTGTTGAGCACCACGCGTGGCTGCCTCTTGCGCGGCGCCCTCGAGCTGCGCCGCAATCGCGGCATCTGGCTGGGTCGTACAAAGCGCCAGATGTCGCGCACGCTCCTCCGGATCTTCGACGATCGCCGCGAGGCGCTCGTGCAACGCGCGACGCCTCTCCGCCGACGCCGACGCGTAGACGACCGAGGCGAGGAGCGGGTGAGAGAACCGGACGCGTCCCCCGTCGCTGACGAGGACGCCCGCCTCCTCCGCTTCGACCAATGCCCCCGCCCGTCGCCGCCCAGCGCCACGGCATCGGCGATCGCCGCCGGAGTCGGCCTCGACAAGGCCGCTGCAGCCAACGAGGCTTGACGAGCGGTGTCGGAGAGACGTCGCAGGCGCGCCGCGACGAGCTCCTCGACGTTGCGCGGCACGGGCAGAGGGTCGCCGGGACGATGCTCTGCCGCATCCCGTCCGAGTGCTCGAGCGATCTCGAGCGCGAAGAACGGATTTCCTCCCGATGCCTCCAAGAGGCGCGCGAGCAGGGGACGGGGCAGCGACCAGCCGAGCCGGCCCTTGATCACGTGGTGCAGCGCTGCAAGAGAAAGCGGACCAGGAACGACGCGTTCGACCCAACCCTCGGGCCCCGCGCGTTCGAGCCCCAGCGGCACGTCGCTCGGGACCTCCACACGTCGAGTCAGCAGCAAGCCGACGCGCGGCGGCAGCCGCCGTGCCGCGAACGACAGCGCCCGCTCGGACGCCGAATCGAGCCACTGCACGTCGTCGATCGCCAGGAGCACCGGCCCAGAAGCCGCGAGCTGGGCCAGCACGGCCACGAGCGCTGTTGCGGTCGTGCGCGGATCGGCAGCCCGATCGGCCTTCTCGCGCAACAGCGCCGCTGCGAGCGCGCGCTCCTGCACGTTCGGAAGCGCAGCGCGCGTCGCGTCGAACACGCCGTCCAGAAGGTCCGCGAGGCCGACGTACGAGAGCTGAGCCTCGCTCTCTGAGAGCCGTAGCTCGAGCACCTGGAACCCGCGCGCATGGCCGGCGTGAACCGCCTCCAGCCAGACCGTCGTCTTGCCGATCCCGGCCTCTCCCTCGATCAGCAGGGCGGCCGTCGCTTCAGGCACGCGCCGAAGGAGCCGCTCGATTGCGCCGAGCTCTGCCTCACGACCGACGATTGCTTCTGCCACGGCGCCTCCCCGCTTGCCGCTCAGATCCTACGACGACGGTGCTCTGAGCTGGGGAAACGAGTGATGTGGTGGAGATGATGGGACACGAACCCACGACCCCCTGCTTGCAAATTAGCGCACTGGAAGCGGCTTGCCAAGCCCTGTTTTCGCAGGTCACTCTTGAGCGAGGAACGCAATATTAGGGTGTCGTGAGCTCGATGCCGGCGCAGGTTCGCAGCCACGCTGCGCTTGCCGACACCACTCAGTTCATAGGCCTCTCCTTCCTGACCGCATAGGCACTGAGCTGCCCTCTTCCATTCCCAAGCTCCGGCAACAACTCCCTACTGCGCCACTTCCACTGCCGCTCAGCAGCCCACTCGCCAATAGCGCACATCAGTCGCACGCTTGCGCTATTCTCGAGCCGTCATTTTTCCGAGGAGAGCAATGCACCACGGGTGCGTTGCTGGCGCCAACAGAGGTGAGGAGGCAGCGGCAGGGTGGTGGCCGATGTGGCCAAGCTGGCGGTCGGGCGGGAGGCCTACTACACCCGCGAGCTGGCAACCGACCACGAGGCGTACCTGTCCGGCCATGGAGAGTCGCCGGGCCGCTGGTACGGCGCCGGCGCCACAGCGCTCGGTCAGCAGGGCGAAGCATCCGTGGCCGGCTTCCAGCGCATCTTCGAGGGTCGCCACCCCGCCACCGGCCAGCTGCTGGGCCGTCCCCACGGCCGAGGTGCCGTGCCCGCCTTCGACGTGGTGCTGCGGCCGACCAAGAGTGTCTCGGTCCTGTATGGGCTGGGTGACCCGGCCACCGGCCGGGCGGTGCTTGAGGCGCATCATGCCGGCCTGGCCGAGGCGGTCGCCTACCTGGACCAGCACCTGGGCACCCGTCGTGGCCACGGCGGCACCGAGCACGTCCCCGGCCAGGGACTGGTGGCAGTGGGGTTTGACCATCGCACCAGCCGGGAGGGGGACCCGTTGCTGCACACCCACCTGGTGGTCGCCAACCGGGTGCAGGGGCCGGACGGGCGGTGGACAGCTGTGGACGGCCGCGACCTGTACCGGCAGCGGCTGGCCGCCGATGCCATCTACCGGGCCGGCTACCAGCGGGAGCTGTCGCGGACGCTCGGGGTCGAATGGACAGCCGCGGACACCCACGGCAACCGCGAGCTCGAAGGAGTGTCCGACGATCTGATCCGGTGGTTCTCCAAGCGCACCGACCAGATCGACCAGGCCATTGAGCAGCTGGCCGCGGACGGTCGGGAGCGGACCCCAAAGCTGGTGAAGTGGGCGGTCCACGCCACCAGGAAACCGAAGGAGCAGGAGGCCCCTGAGACGCTGTATGACCGCTGGCGGGTCGAGGCGGCCGACCGCGGGGTGGACGCGGACACCCTGGTCCGCCAGGTGACCGACCGGACGCGCGACCGCGACCGGGTGGTGTCCGCGGAGCTGGCCGGCCGGCTGTTCGATCGGCTGGCCGGGGCGGACGGGCTGACCGCGCAGGCGTCCACCTTCGCCCGCGAGGACGTCCTGGTTGCCCTGGGCGCTGGCCTTGCCGGTGCCACCCGGACAGAGCTCGAGGAGCTGGCCGACCGGTTCCTTGCGGAGCGGGCGGTCAGCGTGGTCGCCGACCGGACGTTGGAGGAGCGCCGCTGGTCGACCCCTGGGCTGCTGACCGTGGAGCAGCGGCTGGTGGCGGCCGCGGTCGAGCGCGCAGGCGAGCACACCGCCGTGGTCAGCCACGATGCTGTGCGGGCGGCAAGCGCCGCCCATCCCACGCTGGGGGCCGAGCAGCAGGCGATGGTCAGCGACGTCTGCCAGGGCGGCGCCGGCGTGCAGGTGGTGGTGGGCCGGCCGGGGACCGGCAAGACCTACACCCTCGGGGTGGCCCGCCACGCCTGGCAGCTGGACGGCTACCGGCTGTTGGCTGCCGCTCCGACCGGGATTGCCACCGTCAGCCTGGAGGCCGAAGGGTTCGAGGACGTCGCCACCTGTGACCGGCTGCTCGGCGAGCTCGACCGCCTGCATGCCGGCCGCGAAGCCGGAACTACCCGGCGTTCCCGCAGCTCGGATCCGGGCGGCGCGCAACCGTCGGGTGACCGGCTCCTGAACGCCCGGACGGTGCTGGTGGTGGATGAGGCCGGCATGGTCGGCTCCCGCACGCTCACCCGCCTCCTTGAGCACGCCAAGGCTGCTGGCGCCAAGGTGGTGCTGGTCGGCGACGACCGGCAGCTGGCGTCGATCGACGCCGGCGGCGGCTTCCGCGCCGTGCGCCTGCGCCTGGGGGCAAGCGAGCTGGTTGAGAACCGCCGGCAGTTGCACGCCTGGGAACGCGAGGCCCTCGAGCTGGTCCGCGCCGGCCTGGTCGACCAGGCAGTCGACGCTTACCGCGCCCATGACCGGCTGGTCGCCGCCGACTCCAAGCCGGCCCTGCTGGTGGCGCTGCTGCAGGACTGGTGGCAGGCCTACCAGGCCACCGAGGCCCAGCCGGGCCAGGACGTGGTCGTGCTGGCCCGCCGCCGGGACGAGGTCGACCGGCTCAACACCTACTGCCAGCAGGTCCTGGCCGCCCACGGCCGCCTCGGACTTGAGCGCCTGCGGGTCGAGGACCGGCAGCTTGGGGTCGGTGACCGGGTGGTGTGCGGCACCAATGCCATCAGCCGGCTGGGGGTGGCCAACGGCACCCGCGGCACCGTCACCGCTTTGGACATCCAGGCCCGGACGCTGACCATCCGCCTGGACGGCAAGCAGCCGAAAGAGGTGAGCTTGCCGGGCTGGTACCTGGACGGCCGCCAGCCAGGCGAGCGCAACCGCCGGGTCGACCTGACCTATGCCACCACCGGCCACCGGGCGCAGGGGCTGACCCGATGGCGGGCGCTGGTCCGCATCAGCGGCCAGGAGGATGTCAACTGGCTCAACGTCCAGCTCTCCCGCGCCCGCCAGGAGACCCGGCTGTACGCCGTGGTCGGCCCCGAGCCACAGGCCGCCGAGCTGGACCTGCCCGACCGGGAGCTGCCGGACGGCTACACCCAGCTCGCCCAGGCCCTCAGCCGCGCCGGCGAGCAACGGCTGGCGATCGACACGCCGGCTACCCTTGACCTGCGCCGGCTCTCCACCAGGGAGCTGCGCACCGAGCGGGACCGGCTCCGCCGCCAGCTCGACCAGGCACCCAAGGACCGCTCCCGGGAGCTGGTACGGGCCGAGACCCGTTCGGCCGCGGCCGAGCGGGAGCTCGCCGCCCTGGTCGACCGCGCCGGCCAGCCACGCCAGCCTCCCGGCATGCTTCGCCTGCTGCGCCACGGCGCACAGCCTGGGCCTGAGCCGGGTGTGGTGGCGGTCGCCACCCAGCAGGCCAACCGGGCCGCCGACCGTGAGCGGGAGCTGCGCCAGCATCAGCAGCAGCGGGCCGGGTGGCTGGAGGCCAACGCCCCGCTTGGCTCGGCCTACCAGCAGGTCGTCCGCAGGCTGGCCTGGCAGGCACGGGCCGCCGGACTCGCGCATGAGGCGATCGAGCAGGACCGACCGCCGTATGTGCGCGACCTCCTCGGCCCCATCCCGGAGTCCACCCGGGGTCGGCGGGCGTGGCGGCAGGCTGCCGCCGCGATCGAGGACTACCGCAGCAGCTACGACGTCCGCGAGCCCGACCGGGCGCTCGGCCCGGCCCCGCGCGACCCGGGCCAGCGGGCCGCCTGGCAGCACGCTCACCAGCTGGTCGAGCGGGTCCACGGCAAGCAGCGCGCCGAACGCGACCGCCAGCCCGCGGCCCTCGACCGGACAACGCAGGAGCGCAGCGACCGTCCCCGGCCGCCCCAGCGGCACCGGCAGGGTCCGGAGCGGGCCGCCGGCTAGCACCACCGAGGAGGCCGCCATGTCCTCGCCCACCAACCCCGACCCTGCGCCATTCCCATGGGAGGACGACGACGAGGCCCCTGGCCTGTCGATCCGGCCGCTCAGCCACGCCGACCTGCAGGCCTTCCTGGCCGAATGGGACCAGGCTGAGCAGCCGCTGCGGCTGGTCCCGGCCGTCCCGCCGCGCGGCGGCCGGCCGCCAGCCATGCCCAGCCTGGCGACGGTGGGCCGGCCCGGTGGCTCGGCGCAGGTCGAGTACCAACACCGGCGCGCCGCCGAGCTGGCCGCCTGGACCCCCACCCTGCCGCTGCGGCTGGCCGCCACCCTCGCCGCCGGCGCCCTCACCGGCTTGCTCACTGACAGTCTGCGTGGGCCACGGCCGGGCATCCTTGCCGCGGTGGTCGCCATGGTGGGGGTTGGCTGGCGGCTGCGGTTTCGGCCAAGCGCCGAGGCCCGCGCCTGGCAGCGCGGTGCCATCGGGGAGCAGCGTACCGCCCGACTGCTCAGCCGCCTGGAACGCCACGGCTGGGTCCTGCTGCATGACCTGGCTGTCCCTGGCTCCCGCGCCAACCTCGACCACCTCGCCATCGGCCCTGGGGGGGTGTTCCTGGTGGACTCCAAGCAGTACCTTGGGCGGCTGCAGCTCACCGCCGATGGGACGCTGTGGCACGGACGCTACCCACTCACCCTGGCCCTGCGCGCGGTCAGCTTCGAGGCCGACCGCGCCGCCCAGGTCCTGGCCGTCCCCGGCGTACCGGTCGCCCCGATCGTCGCCGTCCACGGCGCCCCGGTCCCCTGGGGCGCCCTGGTGGTCGGCGGAGTCACCATCGTCACCGCTGGTCACCTCACCGACCTGCTGCGGGCCCGGCCGACCGCGCTCGGCCCCGAGCGGGTCGCCTGGCTGGCCGACCGGGCCCGCCTCCGCTTCCACCCCGCCGCCTAACCCGCCGCGCGGCCGCCAGAGCGGGCCGTCGGCGTTGTGGTGCCGGCCGATCCCCGAGCCTAAGCGGCCTCCCAGAAGTTCTGCACGTAACGCCTGGGTGGAGAGCGGCGCAGCAACGAAGTAGCCTCGTGGGTCGTCGAAGCATGCAACCACCACCACCCGCGAGGCACCGCCAGTATGCGACCCCCCAGCGTGTACGCCAACCCGTCCGACCCCCAGCCCGCCCGCGCCGAACTGCTGGGCCACCTCCACGGCCCCCACCGCGTTGCCTGCCGGCAGGTCATGCTCGTGCTGTCCCTCCACGGCTGGGCACCGGCCCAGATCGCCGAGCTGCTCGGCGACGACCCCGCCACCGTGCGCCGCTGGATCCACCGCTCCCACCGCGACGGCCTGGCCGGGCTGGCCGACCGGCCCCGACCGGGCCGACCCCGCCTGGGCAGCCCCCGACTCGGCGAGCGCATCCGGCGGCTGCTCGCCCAACCCACGGCGTGGACCATCGCGCGGCTCTCCCAGCGGCTGGGCCGCCCCGCCATGAGCCTGCGGACCCTGCAGCGGCGCACCCGCGAGGTCGCCCGCTGGCGGCGACCCCGCCTGGTCGCCAAGGGCGACCCCGACCGCGACCAGCTCCTGGCCACCCTGCGGCAGACCATCGCCGCGCTGCCCCACGGGGCGGTCGTGCTGGCCGAAGACGAAACCCACCTCAGCTTGCTGCCGTGGGTGCGGGCCACCTGGATCCCCAAAGGGCAGCGCCAGCAGGTCATGACCCCGGGCAAGAACCGACGCCGGACCATCTTCGGCGCGGTTGAGCTGGCCAGCGGCCGCTTCTGCTACCAGGTGGCGCGCAAGGCGGTCAGCGCCGGCTTCATCGCCTTCTTGGCGCAGCTCCAGCAAGCCTGGCCGGCCGCTCCCGTGATCGCGGTGGTCTGCGACAACGTGATCATCCATCATTCCAAGATTGTGCAGCGCTGGCTGGCCGCCCATCCCCAGGTGCGGGTGCTGCATGGGGCGCGCTCCAGCCCGCACGACAATCCGGTGGAGCGGGTGTGGGGGGCGCTCAAGGCGTGGCTGGCGAACTCGCCCACCCTGACCATCGCCGGTCGGGTGCGGCAGGTGCATGCCTTCTTCCGTGAGCGCACCTCCGCCCAGCTGCTGGCGACCGCCGCGCCGTGGAGCTCACCCTGGCTG
>JBIOYL010000344.1:0-7499 GCA_044870185.1 Actinomycetes bacterium
TGCACGGCAAGATTCGTCGGCAGCGCCGCGACCACGCCCACAAGACCGCCCTTGAGCTGGTCCGCGCCTACGACCTGCTCGTGCATGAAGCGCTGCACATTGCCAACCTGACTCGGTCGGCGTCCGGTACGGTCCAGGCACCGGGCAGCCAGGTGGCGCAGAAGGCGGGGTTGAACCGGTCGATCCTGGATGCGGGCTGGGGGGTGTTGCTGGCGATCCTTGCCGACAAGGCTGCAAGCGCCGGTCGCACAATCATCGCCGTGGACCCCCGCACCACCTCCCGCACCTGCCCCGCCTGCGGGCAGGTGGCCGCCGAGAGCCGCCGCAGTCAGGCGGTGTTCTGCGGTGTCGCCTGTGGGCATGCCGCCCATGCGGATGTGAACGCGGCGAGCAACATTCTCCGGGCAGGGCTTGCCCGTCAGGCTGCGCACGCGGCCTGAGAAGCTGTCGCCCTCAGGCGACAGAGGAGTCACCAAGGCCCGCTACGACCCCGACCAACCTGTTCCACCGCAACCAGAACATCCCACCAGCCTCCGAGGCCGCCTGACTCGAGCCGGATCCTCGGTCGCGCCGGCGCAGCCCCGGGGTCGGCCAGGGCCTTGAGCACCCCGGCAGGCTCGCCGCCAACGTGACCGTCGTGCACGATGGGGGCATGCCCGAGCACCGCATGCCAGGCGGCTTCGTGAACGACGTCGTCCGTGTCGGCGACACGGTGCGTCGACCGCCGCCGGCCCGGGCCGCGTTCGTGCATGCGCTGCTCGACCGCTTCGAGCGGCACGGGTGGCCGGGAGCCCCGCGGTTTCTCGGCGTCGATGCGCAGGGCCGGGAGATCCTGAGCTTCCTGGGCGGGCAGGTGGCATGGCAGGACCGCTGCTGGCGCGGCATCGAGGCCGCTGCCGCGGCCGGCGGGCCGGCGATGCTCCGCTTGCGGGACGCCGGCGCTGCCGCCTTGGTGCGGGCCGCCTTGCGATGGGTCGCACGCCACCGCGGCGAGCTCGAGGCGGCGCTGACGCAGACGACCAGCCCGAAAGCGCCGGCACGGCGAGGACCGCTGGCTCGAGCGCGGCACCGGGCGCGACAATCGGCCGGAGATGGTGATGCAGAAAGCGGCGGGAAGCTCAGGCTCGGAGTCGGGTGACGCGACCGCGTCCGTCGGTGCGCTCGCCGGACGGCAGGACGCGCTGGCGTATGTGCGCCGTGCCGTCGAGGAGGCGATCGCCGGCCGCGGGCAGCTCGTCCTGCTGACGGGCGAGGCAGGCATCGGCAAGACCGCGATGGCCGCCGAGGCGGCCGCCTACGCGGCCGGCCGCGGCGCCCTGGTCGCCTGGGGGTCGTGCTGGCAGGGCGAGGGCGCACCCGGGTACTGGCCCTGGGTGCAGGTGCTCCGGTCGCTGGCTCCGGCGGATGGGCGCCTGCGCCGCCGGCTCGCGGCCGAGGCCCCTGCGCTGGCTCGGCTGCTGTCGGAAATCCCGGAGCCGGCCGCGGCGCCACAGCCGGCCACCACACCGGAGCCGGCCGCGTCGGCGGAGCCGGCCGCCGCGCCGGAGCCGGCCACGTTCGACGAGGCGGCGGCGGTGCGGTTCCAGCTGTTCGACGAACTCGCCTCCACCCTGCTGGCAAGCTCGAAGGACCGTCCGCTGGCGGTGGTGCTGGACGACCTGCACTGGGCAGACGCCCCGTCGCTGCTCCTGCTCGAGTTCCTGGCACGCCGCCTGCACACAGCCCGCGTGCTCGTGGTGGCAACCTACCGGGACGTCGACGTGGGGCCGCACGACCCGCTGGCCCCCCTCCTGGCCGAGGTCGCCGCCGCGAGCACGGTCCTGCCCCTGCGCGCGCTGGCCGAGGCGGAGGTGGCCGAGGTGATGGCCACGATCACCGGGGCCGAGCCGGCGGCGCACCTGGCGGCCAGCGTCCATCGCCGGACCGGCGGCAACCCGTTCTTCGTCCACCAGCTGACCCGCCTGCTGATGGCCCAGGCCGGGTCGGCCGAGCGGCTCCGGCCGGCGGCGGCCGGGGCGATCCCGCCGGGTGTCCGGGCGACGATCGAGCGGCGCCTGGCCCGTCTCAGCCCACGCTGCACCGCGCTCCTGGGCGTCGCCGCCGTGGTGGGGCCGGAGCTCTCCGCCGCCCTGCTCGCCAGGGTGACCGGCCAGCCACCCGCTGCCCTGCGGGAGCTGCTGGACGAGGCCGTGCGGGCCCGCGTGCTGGCGGGCCCGCGGGAGCCGCCGGGCCCGTACCGCTTCGCCCACGACCTGTTCCGCGAGACGGTGGACGCAGAGCTCGGCGCCGACGCCAGAGCGCGCCTGCACCTGCAGGTCGGGGAGGCCCTCGAGGCGGATCGCATGGCGGGTGGCGAGGCCTCGCCGGCGAGCCTGGCCAACCACTTCGTGCTGGCCGCCGCGGGCGGGGCCGGCGGCGAGGAGCAGGCGGTCCGCTACTCCACCCTGGCGGCGATCCAGGCCACCCGACGGCTCGCGCACGAGGAGGCGGCCCGTCACTGGGAGCGCGCCCTGGAGATCCTCGACCCGGTGGCCGGTGTGGAGCCGTCCCGTCGGATCGCGCTCCTGGTCGAGCTGGGCGACGCCCGGCGGCGGGCCGGCGACCTGCCCGCCGGCCGCCATGCCTATGTGCGGGCGGCGCAGCTCGCCCGCCAGGCAGCCGACCCCGCCGGACTGGCGCGTGCCGCGCTCGGTCTGCACGCGATCGGCAGCCGCAGCTGGCCGTCCCTCGCCGACGAGGTGCTCCTCGTGCTCGAGGAGGCCGCTGCCGCACTGGGCGGCGAGGACACGCCCATGCGGGCCAGGGTGCTGGCGAGCCTGGCCCGGGAGCTGGCCTGGAACGGCCTGGACCTGGCCCGGGCGTCGCGGCTGGCCGAGCAGGCGGTCGCGGCGGCCCGGCGGGCCGCCGACCCTGCGGTGCTTGCGTCCTGCCTGCTCGCGCAGCACAACGTCGTGTGGGGGCCGGGGAACGCGGCCGACCGTCTGGCGCTGGCAGGCCAGCTCGTCGAACAGGCGGAGCGGATGGGCGACCTCGAGCTGCTGGCCGAGGCCAGGCTGCTTCGTGCGGGCGACCTGCTCGAGCTCGCCGACCCACGCTTCCACGCCGAGCTCGACGAGTTCATCCGCATCGCCGAGACCCTGCGGCAGCCGCGGCTGCGGTACGCGGCGCTGTGCCGCCGCGCGCTGCGGGCGCTCATGGCCGGGCGGTTCGGGCAGGCCGAGCGGCTGATCGGCGAGGCCGCCGCGCTCGGCCGCGACCTCGGCGAGCCGGACGCGAGCGACGTCGAGTACTCGCAGCTGTGGGAGCTGCGCAGCGGCCAGGGCCGCCGCAGCGAGCTGCTGGAGGGACTGCGCAGGTTGTTCCCGGACGAGTCGGTGCAGGGACGCTGGTTCCTGGCGATGTCGCTGCTGGAGCAGGGCGACCGGCACGGGGCTGAGGCCGCCGCCGCGCCGCTGCTGGAGCTCGACGGCGCCGCACCGCCCAGAGACCAGAACTGGCTGCCGGGGGTCGCCTACGCCGGCGAGCTTGCCGCGCTGCTCGGCACACACGCCCTGTGCGAGCGGCTGCACGACGCGCTCGCCCCCCACGCCGGCGAGGCCGTCGTGGTGGGGGCCGCGATCACCTTCCGGGGGGCGTCGCCCACTACCTCGGGCTGCTGGCGGACGCCTTAGGGCGTCCGGCCGAGGCCCGGGCCTACTTCGAGCGTGCCCTGGCGATCCACGAGCGGCTCGGCGCGCGCCCCTGGGCGCTGCGGAGCCGCTACGAGCTCGCCTGCCGCCTGCTGGACGAGCCCGGCATGAGGGAACAGGCGCTCGCCATGCTCGCCGAGGTGGCGGACGGCGCCGGGCGGCTCGGCATGGCCGAGCTGGCCCGGCATGCCGGGCAACGCCGCCACGAGGCCCATGCGGCCCCCTCGGCGGCCGGGGTCTTCCGCCGGGACGGCGTGCTGTGGACGTTGACCTTCGCCGGGTCGACCGTCCGCATGAAGCACGCCAAGGGCCTGGCCGACATCGCCGCGCTGCTCGGCGTGGCCGGCCGGCCGGTCCACGCGGCCGAGCTGGTGGCGGCGGCCGGCGGCGGCGCGGCAGGGGCGGCGCTGCGCCTCGGCGCCGACGAGGTGCTCGACGAGCGGGCACGCCGAGCGTTCCGGGCCCGCCTGGCCGACCTCGACGAGGAGATCGAGGAGGCCGAACGCTGGAGCGACCCCGAACGGGCCGCCCGGGCCAGGCAGGAACGGGACGCGCTCGTGCGCGAGCTGGCCGTGGCCGCCGGGCTCGGCGGACGCGCCAGGCGGCTGGGCGACCAGTCCGAACGGGCCCGCAAGGCCGTCACCGCGCGGATCCGCGACGTGCTCGGCCGCATCGACCAGGTCCATCCGGCGCTCGCGGCGCACCTGCGCGCCTCGGTCACCACCGGCACCTACTGCACCTACGCGCCTACGTCGCCGACGGCCTGGGACCTGTAGCGCCCTGGGAGCTATAGCGCCGGCCGCCGTCTGGCGGGATCTGGCGGCCCTCTCGCGCCTGGAGGGTCGAGGACGTCGAACGCAGCTGGCCGCCGTGACGGGCGCGGCGGGCACTGCCAGGGAGGGAACCGTCATGTACGACGTGATCGTCGTCGGCGCGCGCGTGGCCGGCTCGGCCACGGCCATGCTGCTGGCGCGCAAGGGCCTCAAGGTGCTGGCGGTCGACCGGGCGGGCTTCCCGTGCGACACGCTGTCGACCCACCAGGTGCAGCTGCCGGGCGTCGCCAGGCTCGAGCGCTGGGGGCTGCTGGAGCGGGTCGTCGCCTCGGGCGCGCCGGCCACCCGGCAGGTCACCTTCGACCCCGGCCCGGTCGTGCTGCGGGGCCACTACCCCAGCTTCCAAGGCGTCGACGCGCTGTACAGCCCACGCCGCACGATCCTGGACACCTTGCTGGTGGACGCGGCGCGCGAGGCCGGCGCCGAGGTGCGCGAGCGCTTCGTCGTGGACGAGGTCGTGGTCGAGGACGGGCGCGTCACCGGCGTCCGCGGCCACCACAAGGGCGGGGCGACCGTGACCGAGACGGCCCGCCTGGTGGTCGGCGCGGACGGCAAGCATTCGCTGGTCGCCAAGGCGGTGGGCGCGGCCACCTACCACGCCAAGCCGGCGCTGTCGATGGCCTGCTACACCTACTGGGCGGAGGTGCCGGTCACCGGCGGCGAGATCTACGGTCGCCACCGGCGGGCGGTGGGCGTCTGGCCGACCAACGACGGGCTGGTGCTGACCTATGTCGCCTGGCCGGTCGAGGAGTTCGGTGCCTTCCGCGCCGACGTGGAGGGCAACTTCCTGGCCACGCTCGATCTGGCCGGCGATGTCGGCGAGCGCGTGCGCGCCGGCAGGCGCGCCGAGCGCTTCCGCGCCAGCCCCGATCTGCCCAGCTGCTTCCGCAGGCCCCACGGGCCCGGCTGGGCGCTCGTCGGCGACGCGGGGCTGGTGCTGGACCCCATCACCGGTCAGGGGATCGGCGACGCGTTCCGCGACGCGGAGCTGCTGGCCGACGCGGTCGAGGCCGGCTTCGGCGGCCGCCAGCCGCTGCAGGCGGCGCTGGCCGGCTACGGCCGGCGCCGCGACGAGCTGGCGCTGCCGATGTATGCGTTCACGACCGAGCTGGCGTCGTTCGCACCGCCGCGGGTGGAGCAGCGGGTGCTGTTCGAGTCGCTGGTGGGCAAGCAGGCCGAGATCGACCGGTTCCTCGGCGTGCTCACCGGCGCGGTGCCGCTCGAGGACTACCTGGCACCGGGCAACCTGCTCAGGCTCATCGGCGTCCGCGGCATGGCGGGCGTGCTGTTTGGCAAGCTGCGCCCGGCGCGGCCACGCATGCTGCGGCGCGAGTCGCTGGCCCGGGCGTGAGCCGGCCAAGCCGTGCGGTCGGGCAGCTCGCGGCGGCCCGTTCGCCGGGCTTGGCGGGCGGCGCAGCATCCGGCGGTGCCGCCCTCTGGAATCTCACCATCCGGTGCGATATACGTTTGCCATGGCTGCTTCGGACCTTCCTCGCGAGGAACTCGCCGCGGCGCTGGCCGCCCGCCGCGAGCTGGGAACGGAGTACGAGCCGGCCTTGGTCGAGTCCTTCCTGGACCGCGTCGACCAGACGATCGACCGTCGCATCCAGGCACGCCTGGCCGAGCAGGCCAGCCAGGCGCCCCCCGGCCCGACGGCCCAGTTCTGGCTCGGGATCACCTCGGTCGGGGCCGGCATCCCGATCACGGCGATTGCCGGCGGGACGAACGGGCTGTCGGGCCTGCTCGTTGCCTGGGGCGGGATCGCCGTCGTGAATCTGGCGTACGCGATCGGTACGCGGCGTCGGCCGCGCTGAAGCGCCCCCGGTTCCCCCGCGCTGCCGCCGGTCGTCGTCAGGCGTCGCCGGTCGGGCCGCCGCGCCGGTCGTCCGTCCCCGGCTCGTCCTCGGCGAGGAGCCGGTACAGGCGGCGTCGGGTCTCGCCCAGGATCTCCTTGGCGCGGTCGATCTGGTCCCGGCTGCCCGTGTGGACCACCTGCATGACGGCCGCCGCCACGCCGAAGCCGAGCTCGCGGAGCTCGAACAGCGACTCGTCGGCCGCGTCGGCCACGCCCTCCCACGGCGCCCGGCGCTCGCCGCGCCGCTGGTCGAACTCGGCCCGGCCCGCGTCGGTCAGATGGTAGACGCGACGACCGTCGGTCTCCTGGCTGCGCACGAGCCCCTCGTCCTCGAGCTGCTGCAGGGTGGGATAGACCGAGCCGGGGCTCGGCTGCCACACCCCGCCGCTGCGCTCGGCGAGCTCCTGGATGACCTGGTAGCCGTGCATGGGTTCCTCGGCCAGCAGGGCGAGGATGGCGGCGCGGACGTCGCCGCGGGCCACCCTCGGGCCCCGGCCGAAGAAGGGACCGGGGAAGCCGCCCATCGGGAAGCCGCCCCGCCGGCCGAACCAGGGCCCGAACGGCGGCTGGTCCCACCGGCGGCCCCGGTGCCCGCCCATGGCCATGCCCCTCGCCATCCAGCGGCGGGCACGGAAGGCGCGTCGGCGCCCCCACGCGAACGGGTACTGGTTGATCGTGCTCGCAGCATCCATCGCTGCCTCCTTTCATGCGATACGGTCACGATATATCGGGAGCGTTCCAGCGTCAAGCCTCACCCGGGTCTCACTCGGGCCGCTCGCCACGCGTGTCGAGCGATCGAGCGCGGACCGAGCGCCCAACTCCCACCTGCTTCCCAGCGACGGCCAAGCGTCCTCACAGGTCGGCCTGCTTGACTCGTGCCGGACCGCGGGATCGGCAACGCAAAGGAGGTGAAGCGAACATGCCACAACGCCTTCGGCAGGCCCTGCTGGTCCTGGCCCTGTCGGGCGCGCTCATCGGGGGCGGCGTGGTGGTCGCCCATGCTGCCACCAGCAGCTCGCCATCGACGACGACTCCGTCAACGAGCTCGAACTCGAATTCGAGCTCCGCGCGTTGTCCCAACATGTAGGACGTCCACCGGGCGCGGGGGGGGGGGGGGGGGGG
>JBIOYL010000345.1:0-4258 GCA_044870185.1 Actinomycetes bacterium
GAGCTGTCGCGCATGCTGGCCGGGATGGAGGCGTCCGGCCTGGCCCAGGCGCACGCCGAGGAGCTCCTGGCGGTGGCGGCCGAGGTCAAGCGAGCCGACCGTGCCGGTCCCCCGGCTGACCGTCCCCCGCCCGACCGTGCCGGCCCGCCCGGCGGCGGGCGGCAGGCGGCCCCCCCGCCGAGCCGCAACGGGTCCGACCCGGTGCAAGCCACGCCCGCGGCCGCCCCTCCGCCGCCGGCCGCCGGCACGCCCGCGGCCGTCCCTCCGCCGCCGGCCGCCGGCACGATGGCGAGCGGGACGCGGCCGTGAAGCTCGTGCCGCTGCGGCATCCGGCCCCACCGACAGCGGCCCGAGTGGGTGAGGTCGGCGGCCCGGTGCGCAAGGACCACCGGACCAAGCACCTGGTCAAGCGGCTGCGGCCGGGCGACGTCGCGGTCATCGACCATGCCGACATCGACCGGGTGGCGGCCGAGGCGCTCGTCGAGCGCCGCCCGGCCGCGGTGGTCAACGCCGCGGCCAGCATCTCGGGCCAGTATCCCAACGCCGGCCCGACCATCCTGGTCGAGGCCGGCGTGCCGCTGCTGGACGCGGCCGGCGGCGCCGTCTTCGACCTGCGCGACGGCGACGAGGTCCGCGTCGACGCCGACGGGGCCGTCTGGCATGGCGACACCGAGATCGCCCGCGGCGAGTGGCTGGCCCCCGAAGACGTACGCAAGCGCACCGAGGCGGCCAAGGACAACATGGCGGCCGCGCTCGAGGACTTCACCCTGAACACGCTCGCCTACGTCCGGCGCGACCGCGACCTGCTGCTCGAGGGCACCGACATCCCCAGCCTGCGCGTGCAGCTGCGCGACCGCCACGTGCTCGTGGTGGTCCGCGGGCACCACTACAAGAAGGACCTGCAGACCCTGCGCGGCTACATCCGCGAGTTCCGCCCGGTGCTCATCGGCGTGGACGGCGGCGCCGACGCGCTGCTGGAGGCGGGGCTGCGGCCCGACGTCATCCTCGGCGACATGGACTCGGTGACCAGCCAGGCGCTCAGCTGCGGCGCGGAGGTGGTCGTGCACGCCTACCCGGACGGGCGGGCGCCCGGCAAGGAACGGGTCGAGCGGCTCGGGATCGAGCCGATCCTGTTCCCCGGGGCCGGCACCAGCGAGGACATGGCCATGCTGTTGGCCTACGAGGCCGGCTGCGACCTGATCGTCGCCGTGGGCAGCCACGCCAGCATGGTCGAGTTCCTCGACAAGGGCCGCCCGGGGATGGCCTCGACCTTCCTGGTGCGGCTGAAGGTGGGCACCAAGCTGGTGGACGCCAAGGGCGTGAACCGCCTGTACCGCGACCGGGTGCGCCGCTCGGACCTGCTGGTCCTGGTGGTCGCGGCGCTGGCCGCCATGCTGGTCGTCTCGCTCGTGTCCGAGCCCTTCCGCGAGGTCTGGAAGAATATGTTCGAGCTGCTGAGGATCCTCGTGGACCGGCTGGTGTCGCTGTTCTGACCCGCCGGGCGGTCCGAGACCAAAAAGGGAGCGGTTGTGATCAACCTGCGCTACCACATCGTCTCGCTCGTGGCCGTGTTCCTTGCGCTCATGTTGGGGATCGTGATGGGCTCCACCCTGCTCAAGGGCGGCGTGTCCTCGGCCCAGCGGGTCACCTCCGAGGCCGTCCGCCAGCAGGCCGAGAGCTACCGGACCCAGAACCACCTGCTGGGCGACCAGGTGACCCGCTGGCAGGCCTTCGGCGCGGTGGCGTTGCCGGTGCTGGTGCACGACAAGCTCAAGGGGCGGGTGGTGGTGCTGGTCGACACCGACCAGGTCGACAACCCGACCCGCTCGGCCGTGCAGACCGCCCTGCAGGACGCGGGTGCCGCGGTCAGCGGCCGGCTCACCTTCGCGTCGGACCGGCTCACGCTGGCCGCCGGCGGCGACCGGTCCGCGCTGGCCCGACTGCTGGGGGTGAGCGCAACGGACGCGCCGGCGCTGCGCGGCGAGCTGATCGACCAGCTCACCCTGCGGCTGGCCACCCCGGCCAAGCTCCCCCAAGGCAAGGCCGACCGGACCAGGGACACGGTCACCGCGCTGGCCCAGCGTGGCTTCCTCGCCGACCTGAAGCTGGCCGACCCCCGCCAGCAGAACGGCAGCGCGCCGTTCCCCTCGCCGGACTCGCTGTTCGTGCTGATCGGGCCGGTGGGCGGCGCGCCGACGCTGCCGCCCGACGCGTTCCTGGTTCCCCTGGCCGGCTCGCTGGCCGGCCGCACCTGGGCGCTCGGACGGCCGCTGGCGGTGACGGCGGTCGAGGCCACCGGGCAGCCGAGCGACCCTTCCTGGATCGTGACGCTGCGGGGGCACAAGGAGGTCACCGACCGGGTCTCCACGGTCGACTGCGTCGACCAGGCCTTCGGCCAGGTCGCGCTGGTGTCCAGCCTGGCCCGCAGCCTGGCCGGCCTGCCCCCCGGCCAGTACGGCATCAAGCAGGGCACGACCGGGCTGCTGCCCGAGGGGACGGCGGCGTCGTGAGCGCCGCGCCTGTCGGCGGCGTCGGGCGCGCCGCGCCGACGGTGGAGGCCCTCGCGCTGGTCCCCGCCTACAACCAGGCCGAGCGGGTCGGGGCGACGGTCGCGGCGCTGCGCGCCCTGCCCCAGGTGGCCGAGGTGCTGGTGGTCAGCGACGGGTCGACCGACGCGACCGCGGCGCGGGCGCTCGAGGCCGGCGCGCACTGCCTGGAGCTGCCCCGCAACCTGGGCAAGGGCGGCGCGCTGAACGCCGGCCTGTCGGCGCTGACCGGCCGGGTGGCCGACCGGCTGACACCCGAGCCGGTCGCCCTGCTGCTCGCCGACGCCGACCTGGCCTCCACCGCCGGCCGGCTGGACGCGCTGCTCAAGCCGGTCCTCGGCGACGACGCCGACCTGGCCATCGCCGACCTGCCGGCCCAGCCGGGCGCGGCCGGCTTCGGGGTGGCCATGGGGCTGGCCCGCTGGGGCATGGCACGGGTGTCCGGCCGCCGCCTGCGTGAGCCGCTGTCCGGGCAGCGGGCGCTGCGCTGGTCGGTGCTGCCGGTCGTCGCCCCGTTCGCCCCCGGGTTCGGGGTCGAGGTCGCCATGACCCTGGACGCCCTCGCCGCCGGGCTGCGGGTGGTGGAGGTCGAGGTGGATCTGCGCCATGCCGCCACCGGCCGGGACCTGGCCGGGATCGCCCATCGGGGCCGGCAGGCGCGCGCGGTCGTGCGCGAGCTGGGCCGCCGGCGGGTCTGGCGGCGCCGGGCGGGCGGGCCCGCGCCGGACGGGCCCGCGCCGGACGGGTCCGCGCCGCGCGGGTCCACGCCGGACAGGTCCCGGTAGCCATGCGGGCGCTGCTGGTCGCCCTGTGCGGGCTGCTGGTCGGCTGGGGGGTGGGTCGCTGGGCGGCCCCCCAGCTGCTGCGCGCCCTGGCCGCCTCCAGCCTGGCGCGGGTGAACTACCGCAGCCGGGTGGTGGTGGCCGGGCTCGGCTATGCGCTCCCGCTCGGCCTGCTGGTGTGGGCGGCGGCGCTCGCCCTGGCGGGCCGCTTCGACCCGCCCGCGGCCGCGCGGGCCGACCTGGCCGTCTCCCAGGCGAGCCTGGGCGTGCTCGTCGCCGCGCTCGCCTTCGGGCTGCTGGGCGCGCTCGACGACCTGGTCGACGACGAGGGCGTCCGCGGGTTCCGTGGGCATCTGCGGGCGCTGGCCGGTGGCCGGCTGACCGGCGGGGGCGCCAAGCTGGCCGGCGGCGCGCTCGCCGGCCTGCTGGTGGCCAGCCTGGCCGTGACCGACCGGCCCGCCTGGGTGGTGGTGGTCGCCGGCGTGGTGGTCGCGTCGGCCGCCAACGTCGCCAACCTGCTCGACCTGCGCCCGGGGCGCTGCGCCAAGCTGTTCCTGCCCCTGTGGGCGGCCGGCTGTCTGGTCGACCCGGCTGTCGGCGCCTGGTCGGCCGGGTTCGCCGGCGCGGCGCTCGGCACCGTGCCGCTGGACCTGCGCGAGGAGGGCATGCTCGGCGACTGCGGCGCGAACGCGCTCGGCGCCGTGGTCGGTGCCCTGCTCGTGACCGGCCCGCTGTGGCTGCTGTGGGGGGCGGCGGTGGTCCTGGTCGCCCTGCAGCTCGCCAGCGAGCGGGTGTCGTTCTCCGCGGTGATCGAGCGCAACCGCTTCCTGTCGGCCGTCGACCGCTTGGGCCGCCGCCAGGACGCCTGACCGCGTGGCCGTCCCCGCGTGGGCGACCAGGTGGGGGACTGCCGACGCTCGCCGTCCGCGC
>JBIOYL010000346.1:0-20454 GCA_044870185.1 Actinomycetes bacterium
CTCGTGGCGGGTGACCGACGCCCCCGCCGATCTCCAGGATCGGCGCGTAGAGATCACGGGGCCCACCGACCGCAAGATGCTGATCAACGCGCTGAACTCTGGGGCCGCGATGTTCATGGCCGACTTCGAGGACGCCAACTCCCCGACTTGGGAGAACATGGTCTCCGGGCAGGCCAACCTGATCGACGCCATCGAGCGAACCATCACGCTGGACACACCGGAAAAGACCTACCGGTTGAACGACGAGGTCGCCACGCTGCTGGTCAGGCCCAGGGGGTGGCACCTCCCCGAGCGGCATGTGACCATCGACGGCCGCCCAGTGGCCGGGAGCCTGTTTGACTTCGGGCTGTACTTCTTCCACAACGCGCGCCGGCTCCTCGAGCGCGGCACCGGCCCCTATTTCTACCTCCCCAAGCTGGAGAGTCATCTCGAGGCCCGGCTGTGGAACGACGTGTTCTGCTTCGCCCAGGACCGGCTCGGCATTCCGCAGGGCACCATCCGGGCGACCGTGCTGATCGAGACCATCACGGCCGCGTTCGAGATGGACGAGATCCTGTACGAGCTGCGCGACCACTCGGCCGGCCTGAACGCCGGGCGCTGGGACTACATGTTCTCGATGATCAAGAAGTTCCGCACCCGGCCCGAGTTCGTCCTGCCCGACCGCAACAAGGTCAGCATGACCGTGCCGTTCATGCGCGCCTACACCGAGCTGCTGGTGCGGACCTGCCACCGGCGCGAGGCGTTCGCCATGGGCGGCATGTCGGCCTTCATCCCCAGCCGCAAGCGGCCCGAGATCAACGAGACCGCCATCGCCAAGGTGCATGAGGACAAGACCCGCGAGGCCGGCGACGGCTTCGACGGCACCTGGGTCGCCCACCCCGACCTGGTCGCGGTGGCCACCGAGTGCTTCGACGCCGTGCTCGGGGACCGGCCGAACCAGATCGACCGCAAGCGCGACGACGTGGCGGTGACCGCGGCGGACCTGCTCAACGTCAAGGCGACCCCGGGCCAGGCGACCGAGGAGGGCCTGCGCAACGACGTCAACGTCGGCATCCAGTACATCTCGTCGTGGCTGCGCGGCCAGGGCGCGGCGCCGATCTTCAACCTGATGGAGGACGCCGCCACCGCCGAGATCGCCCGCTCGCAGGTGTGGCAGTGGGTGCACACCGGCACCCGGCTGGCCGACGGCCGGCTGGTCACGCCCGAGCTGGTGCGCCAGGTGGCCGACGAGGAGCTGGACAAGGTCCGCCAGCAGGTCGGCGACGAGTTCTTCTACCACCAGGGCCGCCCCAAGGAGTCCCGCGAGCTGTTCGAGCGGGTCGCGCTCAGCGACGAGTTCATCGAGTTCCTCACCCTGCCCGCCTACGACCACCTCGACTAGCAACGCCACCGCCGGGGCGGGCCGCCCCCGGCACCCCATTGGAGGGGACCATGGCCGATCGTGCCGCGCTGATCGCGCGGATGCAGGCGGCCCTCGGGCCGCAGGCGGTCATCTCCGAGCACCACCAGCTCCGCACCTACGAGTGCGACGGGCTGGCCGCCTACCGGGTGACCCCGAGCCTGGTCGTGCTGCCCGAGACGGCCGAGCAGGTACAGGCGGCCGTGCGCATCTGCCACCAGGCGGGGGTGCCGTTCGTGGCGCGCGGGTCGGGCACCGGCCTGTCCGGCGGCGCCCTGCCCGTGGCCGACGGGGTGCTGGTCGTGCTCGCCCGCATGCGCCGCATCCTGGAGATCGACCTCGCCAACCAGCGGGCCGTGGTCGAGCCGGGGGTCATCAACCTGTGGCTCACCAAGCAGGTCGCCCCCCACGGCTACTACTACGCACCCGACCCGTCCAGCCAGCTCGTCTGCTCGATCGGCGGCAACGTGGCCGAGAACTCCGGCGGCGCCCACTGCCTGAAGTACGGCTTCACCACCAACCACGTGACCGCGCTGGAGCTGGTGCTGCCCGACGGCGAGCTGGTCCACCTGGGCGGCAAGGCGCCCGACACTCCCGGCTACGATCTGGTCGGCGCGTTCGTCGGCTCGGAGGGCACGCTCGGCATCGCCACCAAGATCACCGTGCGCCTGCTGCGCACGCCCGAGACGGTGCGCACCCTGCTGGCCGCCTTCGCCGGCACCGACGACGCCGGCGACGCGGTCTCGGCGATCATCGCGGCCGGGATCGTCCCGGCCGCCGTGGAGATGATGGACGCCCTGGCGATGGAGGCGGCCGAGGCGGCCGTGCACCCCAACTACCCGCACGCCGGCGCGCTGCTGATCGTCGAGCTGGACGGGCCCGCCGCCGAGGTCGAGCACCAGTTCGACCTGGTCGAGCGGCTGTGCAACCAGGCCGGCGCCAGCGAGATCCGCATCGCCCGCGACGACGAGGAGCGCGCCCTGTTCTGGAAGGGCCGCAAGTCCGCGTTTGCGGCCGTCGGCCGGATCAGCCCCGACTACTACGTCCAGGACGGCGTCATCCCGCGCACCGCGCTCGGCCCGGTGCTGCGCAAGATCGCCGAGCTGGCCGCCGAGCGGGGGCTGCGGGTCGCCAACGTCTTCCACGCCGGCGACGGCAACCTGCATCCGCTGGTGCTGTACGACGGCGGCATCCAGGGCCAGGAGCAGCGCGCCGAGGAGCTCGCCGCCAAGATCCTGCTCACCTGCATCGAGCAGGGCGGCTCGATCACCGGCGAGCACGGCGTCGGGGCGGACAAGAAGCAGCACATGCCCAAGATGTTCACCGCCGCCGACCTGGACGTGATGCAGCTGGTGCGCTGCGCGTTCGACCCGGCCGGGCGGGCCAACCCCGGCAAGGTCTTCCCGACCCCGCGCCTGTGCGGCGAGGTGCCCGGCCCGCGCCGGGCGCCCCACCCGGTCGAGCAGGCCGGCCTGGCGGAGGTGTTCTAGCCCATGGAGCTGGCCCTGGACGACCTGCAGAAGATCTGCGGGGCCGACCACGCCCGCCCGGCCCGGCCGCCGGACGCGGTGGACGGCGTCGAGCCCCGGTTCGTCGCCGAGCCGGGATCGGCCGAGGAGGTGACCGAGGTGCTGCGGCTGGCCGGGGAGGCCGGCGCGCGGGTGGTGGTCCGCGGCGGCGGCAGCAAGCTCGGCTGGGGCGCCCCGCCCACCGGCCTCGACCTGGTCCTGTCCACCGTCCGCATGGACGCGGTCCTCGAGCATGCGGCCGGCGACCTGGTGGTGCGCTGCCAGCCCGGGGTGCGCCTGGCCGACCTGCAGGCGCGGCTGGCCGAGGCCGGCCAGATGCTCGCCCTCGACCCGCCCGAGCCGGGCGCCACGGTGGGCGGCGTGGTCGGGGCCGACGCCTCCGGGCCCCGCCGGCTGCGCTACCGGACGGTGCGCGACCTGATCATCGGGGTGACCGCCGTGCTCGCCGACGGCACCGTGGCCAAGGCGGGCGGCAAGGTGGTCAAGAACGTCGCCGGCTACGACCTCGCCAAGCTCTACACGGGCGCGCTCGGCAGCCTCGGCGTGCTGGTCGAGTGTATCTTCCGCCTGCACCCCCGGCCCGAGGCGGCCCGCACGGTCGCCGTGCCGGTCACCGAGCCCGACCAGGTGGGCGCCGGCGTGCAGGCGGTGCTGCAGTCGCAGGTCGTGCCCAGTGCGGTCGAGCTCGACTGGCCGCTCGACCGGGACGGGGCCACGCTCACCGTGTGCGTCGAGGGCATCGCGCCCGGCGCCGACGCGCAGGCGGCCACCACCGCCGAGCTACTCGCCGAGGCCGGCCTCGGCCGGGCCGAGATCGCCGCGGCCACCCCGGGCGGGCCGCTGGCCGGCATGCCCTGGCAACCGGACGAGCTCGGCGTCAAGCTCGCCTGCCTGCCAAGCGACGTGCCAGCCGTGATCGAGGCGGTGCGGGCCACGGTGGGCCAGCCCGCGGCGGGCGCCGCGCCCGGCGCCCGGCTCAGCGGGCGGGCGGCCAGCGCGGTGCTGTACCTCGCGCTGCCCGGCGGCGACGCCGGCGTGGTGGCGGCCCTGCGCGCGCGCCTGGCCGGCCGGCCCGGCAGCGTGGTCGTGCTCAACGCCCCGCCCGAGCTGAAGGCGGCCGTCGACGTGTGGGGGCCGGCAGGGGACAGCCTGGCGCTCATGCGCCGGGTCAAGGAGCAGTTCGACCCTCAGGGCATGCTCGCCCCCGGGCGCTGCATCGGAGGCATCTGATGATCCAAGACGGACAGCGCAACCCCTCACCGGCCCCCGAGCGGGCCAGCGCCGCCGCGGTCGGCGCCACCGGGGTCGGCGCCGAGGGCGGTGCGCGGGCGGCCCGGCCGGCCTGGGACGAGCGGCACCCACCCGAGCCGGAGCTGATCGCCGACTGCGTCCACTGCGGCTTCTGCCTGCCCACCTGCCCGACCTACCTGCTGTGGGGCGAGGAGATGGACTCGCCGCGGGGCCGCATCTACCTGATGGGCGCCGGGCACGAGGGCGAGCCCCTGAACGACACCATGGTGCGCCACTTCGACCTGTGCCTGGGCTGCATGGCCTGTGTGACCGCCTGCCCGTCCGGCGTGCAGTACCACAAGCTGATCGAGGCGACCCGCGCCCAGGTCGAGCGCCGCCACGAGCGCACCCGGGCCGACCGGGCCTTCCGCGGCCTCGTCTTCGGCCTGTTCCCCTACCCGGCCCGCCTGCGCGCCCTGCGCGGGCCGCTGCGGCTCTACCAACGGGCGGGCCTGGGGGCGCTGGTCGAGCGCAGTGGCCTGGCCCGGCGCCTGCCCGCGCGCCTGCGCGCCATGGAGCAGCTGCTGCCCGACCTCGGCCCGGCCTCCCGGTTGCCCACGCGCATCCCGGCCCGGGGGCCCAGGCGGCGCCGGGTCGGCATGCTCACCGGCTGCGTCCAGCGCGTGTTCTTCCCGCAGGTCAACGCCGCCACCGCGCGGGTGCTGGCCGCGGAGGGCTGCGAGGTCGTCAACCCGGCCGGCCAGGGCTGCTGCGGCGCGCTCAGCCTGCATGCCGGCCGCGAGCAGGAGGCCATCCGCTTCGCCAAGCGCACCATCGACGTCTTCACGGCCGCCGGCCTCGACGACGATCTCGACAACGTGGTGGTCAACGCGGCCGGCTGCGACTCGGCGATGAAGGAGTACGGCCACCTGCTGCGCGACGACCCCGACGACGCCGAGCGGGCCAGCGCCTTCGCGGCCAGGGTCCGTGACCTGTCCGAGCTGCTCGCCGAGCTCGACCCGGTCGCCGAGCGCCACCCGCTCCCGATCACGGTCGCCTACCACGACGCCTGCCACCTGGCCCACGCCCAGGGCATCCGCCGGCAGCTGCGCGCCCAGCTCGGCCGCATCCCCGGCCTCGAGCTGCGCGAGATCGACGAGGGCGAGATCTGCTGCGGGTCGGCCGGCATCTACAACCTGCTGGAGCCCTCCCCGGCCGCCGAGCTGGGCGACCGCAAGGCGGCCAACGTCGCGGCCACCGGCGCGGACCTGCTGGTCACGGCCAATCCGGGCTGCCTGCTCCAGCTCCGCGCCAGCTTCCAGCGGGCCGGCCGGGCCATGCCCATGGCCCACGTCGCCGAGGTGCTGGACGCCTCGATCGCCGGCCGTCCGGCCGCCGCCCTCGGCGTGGACGGCCGGGCACGATAGGACGCCGACGAGCCCGCCGGGCAGCCCGGGCCGGGTGCTCCTACGGGCACGGGGAGCCGGGCTGTTCCGCGGGCGGTGTCCGGGCTGCCCGTGCACGACCTGGGCTCCATGGTCGGGCGCCAGACCCCGTTCCTCGCCCTGTTCGTGCCGATCGCCCTGGTCTGGATGATCGACGGGCGGCGCGGCGTCCGGCAGACCTGGCCGGCCGCCGTCGTCTGCGGGGTCACCTTCGCCATCGGCCAGTTCGTCTGCTCCAACTACATCTCCATCCCGCTCACCGACATCGTGGCCGCCCTGCTGGCCGCCGGTGCCGTGGTCGTGCTGCTGCGCGTGTGGTCGCCGAGCGAGCCGCTGCTGGCCGAGCGCGCCAGGCGGCCCGGGCGACCCGGGCGGCCGATCGCGGCCGGCGGCGCGGCCGACGACGCCGCCTTCGTGCACCGGGTCCGCACCGGTGGCCCCACCCCACGCGCCGAGATCTGGCGGGCCTACGCCCCTACCTGATCATCATCGCGATCTTCGCCCTGGCCCAGCTCGGACCGGTCAAGACCGCGCTCGACTTGGTCACCGCCAAGGTCGCCTGGCCCGGCCTGCACGTCGTCAACGCCAAGGGCAAGCCGCTGTCGGCGGCCACCTTCAAGCTCGACTGGCTGATCGCCGCCGGGACGCTCCTGCTCGTCGCCGGCATCCTCACCATGCTCGTGCTGCGCGTCAGCGTCGCCACCGCCCTGCGCACCTACGGCGAGACGCTGGTGCAGCTGCGCTGGGCCATCGTCACCGTGGTGGCCGTCCTCGCCCTGGCCTACGTGCAGGCCGGCCTGTCGCCCACGCTGCTGGCGGCGGCCAACTCCTCCGGCGGCGTGCTCGGCAAGATGATCTCGCCGCAGAACCTGGCCATCGGCGCCGCCACGGTCGGCCTGGCCGGCCAGGAGGGCGACGTGCTGCGCAAGGTGCTCGGCTGGAGCCTGCTGTTCCTGCTGGTCATGTGCGTGCTGGTCTTGTTGCAGTCGACCGTGCTGTCGGGCATGGTGATGCGCTAGGGCGGCGGGCCGCAGCGCACCGGCCGGCGGTGGGGCTACGACGTCACTGCGCACCGGCCCCGGTCGGCCTTCCTGGGGCCCTCGGCGGTGGGTCGGATGTCGAAGTCGAAGATCGCCGTCGGCAGGTACAGCGAGCAGCAGGCGTTGGGGATGTCGACGATGCCGCTGATGCGCCCCTCGATCGGGGCCGAGCCGAGCAGCAGGTAGGCCTGCTCGCCCGAGTAGCCGAACGTCTTGAGGTAGTCGATGGCGTTCAGGCAGGCGCGACGGTAGGCGACGGTGGCGTCCATGTAGTAGTTGGTGTTGGTGTCGTGGTCGACCGACACGCCGACGAACGAGATGAACTCGCTGTACCTGGGCTCCACCCGGCCGGGCATGAAGATCGGGTTGGTGGTGACCCCGTACTTCTCCATCCCGCCCTTGATCAGGTCCACGCCGAAGTCGATGAAGCCGCCCATCTCGATCGCGCCGCAGAAGGTGATCTCACCGTCGCCTTGGCTGAAGTGCAGGTCGCCACCGGACAGCTTCGCCCCGGGCACGTAGACCGGGAAGAACACGCGCGAGCCACGGGTCCAGTTCTTGATGTCGTGGTTGCCGCCGTTCTCGCGGGCCGGCACGGTCCGAGCGCCCTCGCGGGCCACCTTGTCCAGCTCCCCGCCGGTGAGGGTGCCGGCGAGCGTGCCCTGCTCGAGCGGCGGCAGGCCCAGCGGCGGGACCCGATCCGGATCGGTGGCGATCAGCGCCCGCTCCCGCTCGTTCCACTTGGCCAGCAGCTCCGCCGACGGCGCCGTGCCGAACAGGCCGGGGTGGGTGATGCCGGTGTAGCGGATGCCCGGCAGATGCCGGGAGGTGGCTTCCTGCCCGTGGAAGTCCCAGATGGCCTTGTAGGCGTCCGGGAAGTAGTCGGTGAGGAAGCCGCCCGCGTTGGTCTTGGCGAAGATGCCGGTGTAGCCCCAGCCCTGCCCGGGGGCGGGTCCGGCCTCCTGGGGGACCGGGCCAAGATCGAGGATGCCGACCACGAGCAGGTCGCCAGGCTCGGCGCCCTGGATCTCGATGGGGCCGCTCAGCATGTGGGCGCGGGTGAGGTCCACGTCGCGGACGTCGTTGGCGGAGTCGTTGTTGCCGAGCTGGGCGTCGGTCCACTCGCGGCACTCCACCCGGAACTCGCTGCCGGGCCGCACCGATGCGGCGGGGGGGATGTCGGGGTGCCAGCGGTTGTGGACGGGCACGTCCTGATCGCGCATGGACTTGGACTGGTCAACATGGAACACCACATCGGGCATGAGCGGCATCCTCCTTGCCGGCCGTGACCTGCTTGCTGCTCGCGGCCACCTCCCCTGATCACGGTCCTACCGGGACGGTCGTCGTGGACGGTTGTCGCGGCGGCTCCGCGGCACGCCAGGCTAGGGTCTGGGAAGGCGCACCAGAGCGGGATTCTGGGACGTGGGACGTCGTGGGCGGCGCGGGGGCACCCGGTCGACCACCTCGGGGTCGTCGCGGCTCGCCTCCTCGCGCGCCAGCATCGTGGCAAGGGGCTTCGGGGTCCGGTAGGTCATGGGCACGGAGAAGATTCGCCTCGCCTCCCGCCCGCAGGTCGGGCACACCGCGACCGCTGTGGCCGTGCCCATCGGCATGCGCTGTTCAAAAGGGCCGCAGTTGGCGCAGCGATACTCGTAGGTGGCCACCCGGTCCTCCACGGTGCGACGGCTGGAGGCGTCAGGGCCGGGCGTGGACTCTATGCCGACCCATTCCGCTCGTCAAGGGAGGCAACCGACAGGCACAATCGAGGCATGGACCGGGTCTCCAGCCCCAGCTTCGTCGGCCGAGCCGAGGAGCTCCGCCGCCCGCACCACCGCCGAGCAGGCGATCGCGCTCGCCCAGCGGGTCGGGGCGCGGCGGGAGGAGGGCAACGCGCGCAACACGCTCGGGGTGACGCTGGTGTTCCTGGGCGAGCCCGACCGCGGGCTGGCCGAGCTCCACAAGGCGCGCCGCATCGCCGAGCAGGTCGACAGCCCCGAAGACCTCACCCGCGCCTACGTCAACGCAAGCGATGCGCTGGAGGGCCTGGGCCGGCTCGAGGAGGCCGCAGCGGCGGCGCTCCAAGGCGCCGAGGCGACCCGCCGGCTGGGTCTGGGCCGCCCCTACCTGGCCTGGCTGCTCGGCAACGCCGCCACCGCACGGTTTCGGCTCGGCCATTGGGACGACGCCGGCCGCCTCGCCCACGAGGCCCTGCACGAGTCCCCGGACACCCTGGGAGCAGTGGGGTCGTACACGCTCCTGGCCCTGCTCACGACAGCCCGGGGCGGCTTCGACGACGCCGACCAGCACCTGCGGGCGGCCCGGCGGCTGTCCACCCAGGTCCTGTTCGGAGCCCAGTTCAACGGGCCGAGGCATCAGGCGCTGGCCGAGCTGCGCTGGTGGCAGGGCCGGCACGACGAGGCTCGGGCGGCCGTGGTCGCCGGGCTGCGGCTGGTCGACTCCAGCGACAGCCCCCGGGTCATCGTCCCGCTGCTGGCGACCGGGCTGCGGGTCGAGGCCGACCGGGCCGAGCAGGCCCGCGACCTGCGCGACCAGGCGGGGGTCGCCCAGGCCGAGCTGGCGGCCGCGCCCTGGCTGGAGCGCCTGCGTGCCCTGACCGGTCCGGCCGCGCCGGGGCGCCTGCCGGCCCTGGGCGCAGCCGTCGCCGAGGCAGCGAAGGGCGAGGCCGAGCACACCCGTCTGCTGGGCGCGTCCGACCCGGAGCGATGGGCCGAGGCGGCCGGCCGCTGGGAGGCGCTCGGCGAGCCCTATCCCGCCGCCTCGGCGCGCTGGCGGCGGGCCGAGGCGCTGGTCGCCCGCGCGGCCAGGCGCGAGGCCGAGAAGCAGCTACGGGCCGCCTTCCGGACGGCCGCCGAGCTCGGCGCCGCACCGCTGCGCCGCCAGATCGAGCTGCTCGCCCAGCGTGCTCGCCTCCAGCTCGAGGTGACGCCGGCCGAGGCCGGCCCGCCGCCGTCCGCGGCTGTGGCTTCCCTGCCGTCCGTGGCTGCCGAGCTCGGCCTCACCCCGCGGGAGCGTGAAGTGCTCGGCCTGGTCGCCGCCGGCCGCACCAACCGGCAGATCGCCGAGACGCTGTTCATCAGCGGCAAGACCGCCAGCGTGCACGTGTCCAACATCCTGGCCAAGCTGGGCGTGGCCAACCGGGTCGAGGCGGCCGCGATCGCCGTCCGGCTGGGCCTGACCGCCGAACCGGCCCGCGAGGCATGAGGAGCGGCGGCCGCGCGGCGCGACAAGCCGCACGGCCCGTTCGCGCTGTCTCAGTGCTGTAGACCATGTGGTGACGGAGCGAAGCGGGCCGAGCTGGACGGGACGCTCGCGGACGGGCTCGCCGAGCTGTGAGGGTCGTCCGCTGCGGCGAGGTCTGGCTCGCCGGCCTGCGCCCGTCCCGCGGACACGAGCAGACGGGCCGGCCCGTGCTGGTCGTCTCCGCCGACCCGTTCAACCAGAGCCTGGCAGGGCTCGTCCTGGCGGTCCCGTTCACCACCCGCCGGCGGGGCATCCCCACCCACGTCGAGGTCCACCCTCCCGACGGCGGGCTGGGTGATGTCAGCTTCGCCAGGTGCGAGCAGCTCCGCGCGTTGGCCGCCGACCGGCTGAGCCCGCCGCCACTCGGCAACGTGTCGCGCGCCGTGCTGCACGCCGTCGAGGACCGCCGACGGCTCCTGCTGGCCCTCTGACAGTGAAGGCGAATACGCATCCGGCGCGGTGCTACGCATCCGTGCCAGGTCCAGCGTCACGGCGAACGAGACCGGTCTATGCGGGTCGGACCAACTACGAAGCCCAAGCGCGAACCTCTGTAACTGGTTGTGGGACTCCTCTCTAGCGTGCGTCAACGAACGGCTGGGGGACGCCGATGCGGCCGTCGGACCAGGTGAACCAGGTCCTTGTGCCGCTGGAGGCGTTGTCGGTGTAGTCGCCGAAGTTGGGGACGATGATGCTTGAGTCCTTGGTCCAGTCGGTTGGCCCGGTGGTGATCCGGAAGTCGGGGCCTTGGCTGGTCGGAGTCTGCCGGACCTCACCGAAGTAGTCGGTGACGGCCGAGTTCGCCCCGCCGCGGCGCCGGTCGTACCAGGAGCTGACGATCGACCCGTCAGCGCGCACGCTGACCGCCGGCATGAAGTGGAGCGCGAAGGAGTTGTCGTCGTTGACCTTCCGGATCTGGCCCGGGCTGCCCAGGCTCAGCGGGAAGGATCGCAGGAAGATGTCGCCGAGGGGATGCAGGCTGGCGTCGTTCCACTCGACGATGACCGACCGGAGCCTGGCATCCACCGCGATGCGCGGGAAGTCCTGGCCGATGCCGCGGTTGTAGCCGGCGATGACGACACCATCCAGGGATTTCACCCCGCCCCGTGGGCTGGAGTTCACCTGTCCCCTGGTCACCACCACGGGCCTGCCCGGGCCGCCGACGCGCGGGCTGGTCGCCCCCGGCGCCACCGCCGCGACGTGGATGTAGACGTAGGGGTCGCCGGAGCCGCCAAGGTTGCTGACGATGTTGCGTTCCCAGGCGACGTAGGCGGTCCCTCCGGGGGCGGTGGCGACGTAGGCGCCGGTGTTGATCACCCTTGGCTCCTCGGGCCAGACCACGACCGGGCGGCCGAACGCGGCGCTGGTGAGGGCGGCCGGGTTGGCTGGCACGTGGCCGCGGACCAGCTCGACCTGCCCGTTGCCGCTGTGCGCGCCGGTCACGAAGATCCGGGAGTAGGACACGGCCAGGGTGCGGCTGGCGGGGTCGTAGCTCAGCCACTCCTTGTCGAGCGCGGCGATGTTGGGCGGCGGGTTGGGGTTCTGGAGCAGCTCGCAGAGGTTGCCGCCGGGCACGGCCACGATCGGGTTGGTGAAGCTGACCGCGCCGGTCGTGGCGACGCGGGCGACCGACACGGCGACGTCGAAGCGGGCCGGGCGCGAGCAGTCGAGGTTGTCGATGTTGGAGTTGGGGAAGTACAGGCTGCCGACGATGAATGCCCGCCCGCCATCGACGGCGACCACGGTGGGGTCACCGAACCACTGCTGGTTGGCATTATTGTTGGGCAGGCCGATCAGGTCGGTGAAGCTGCGGGCGCCGTTGGCCGAGAAGCCGACACCGGTGATCGACGCGCGGCGGCTGGTGGTCGGTTGCACGAGCGCGCCGGAGATGTCGTTCCAGGCGGCCAGGACGCGTTGGCCGGCGGCGGCGATGGCGGTTTCGGACTGCCCTCCGGCCAGGTCCCGGCTGGGGTCGTTGGCGTCCACGTTGGTGCCGAAGGACAGATTGGCCCGCGCCCGTGGCGCGCTCGGCTGGCTGGGAGGTCCAGCCAGCCACAGCCTGGCGCCCTGGGACAGCATCGCTGGCTTCAGCCTGCCCAGCGGGGACGCTGCCAAGGAGGGCGTCGGGGCGACGGTCAGCAATCCGGTCGCGAGCGTCAGGCCCAGTAACAGTGCACGCGTTCGCATGGTGCTCCTCTCACCCGGTGCGGTCGAGGCGCTGCGACCTGGCGGGGAGCGTGGACTGGACCGCATGCGCGACCGCCTCGTCGATTGGCCAGGCTGCGCCGTGGTCCTGAGGTGCTGCCGCGCCTTGACGCGTTCGGTCATGGACCGCGCCCTTCTGCTCGTGGTGCAGGGCTGTCGGCAGGGACTCGGCAAAGATCCCACCCTCAGCTTGCGCCCATGCCGCCACCGCCGGGGGTGATGACGGTGACCAGCGCGCCGGCGGGCAGCTCCCGGCTCGTCTTGGGCGGCAGCTCCTCGCCGTCGAGCAGGTTGCGGCCGGGCGCGCCGTCGCCGCCGCCTCGGGCGCCGGCCGGGCGGTGGCGGCGACGGTCGGTGAGCAGCGACAGGCTGGCGGGCTCCAGCACGCGCACCGCCCGGACCACGCCGTCGCCGCCGCGCTGCCGTCCGGCACCGCCCGACCCGTCGACCAGCTCGTAGCGCTCGACCCGCAGGGGATACTCCAGCTCGAGCGCCTCGATCGGGGTGTTCAGCGTATTGGTCATGCCGACGTGCACGCCGGACGGGCCCGGGCCCGCGCTGGACGCGCCTTGGCCGCCGGCGATCGTCTCGTAGTAGGTCCAGCCCCTGCCGCCGATGACGAGGTTGTTCATCGTGCCCTGGCCGGCGGCCGGCAGGTCCGCGGCCAGGGACAGGGCGGCCAGCACGGTGTCGGCGACCCGCTGGCTGGTCTCGACGTTGCCGGCCACGACCGCCGCCGGCGGGCGGGCGTTGACCAGGCTGCCCTCGGGCGCCTCGATGGTCAGCGGCGCGTAGGCGCCGGCGTTGGCCGGCACGTCGTTGGGCAGCAGCACCCGCAGGGCGAAGTAGCAGGCCGAGCGGGTGACGGCCAGCGGGCAGTTGACGTTGCCGGCCACGACGTCGGCCGTGCCGGCCAGGTCGATGGTCATCTCGTCGCCCGCGACGGTCACCTTGACCTTGATCGGGATGTCGTCGTCTGTGACGCCGTCGCCTTCGACCTCGCTGGTGGCGCTGTACTCGCCGTCGGGCAGCTCGCGGATGCGGTCGCGGGTGCGCCGCTCGGCATAGGCGATGACCTCGTCGAAGGCGGTCTGCACGAGCTCGAGGCCGCGGCGTTCGATCAGCTCGGCCAGGCGCTCCTGGGCGAGCCGGTTGGCGGCGATCTGGGCCCGGAAGTCGCCCCGGCGGAGGTTGGGCGTGCGCGAGTTGGCCAGGATCAGATCGAACACGTCGCGGTTGTAGGCGCCGCCCCGGACGAGCCGGACCGGCGGGATGACCAGCCCCTCCTGCCAGAGCTCGCGCGAGTCGCTCGGCATCGAGCCGGGGCGCATCCCGCCGATGTCGGAGTGGTGGGCGCGGGTCACGGCGTAGCCGATCGTCCGGTCCTGCCAGGTGAGAAGGGACACGAGCGTCACGTCCGGCAGGTGGGTGCCGCCCGAGTAGGGATCGTTGATCGCCCACACGTCGCCCGGCTCAGGCTGGCGGGCCATGATCGCCTCGACCGCCTCGGGCATGGCGCCGAGGTGGACGGGGATGTGCTCGGCCTGGGCGACCATGCGGCCCCGGCCGTCGAACAGCGCGGTCGAGCAGTCGCGGCGCTCCTTGATGTTGGACGAGTAGGAGCTGCGCACCAGCAGCGACCCCATCTCCTCGGCGATGCCGGCCAGGGCGCTGGACAGCACCGACAGGGTGACCGGGTCGAGTTGCTGAGGGCTCATGGGGACTGCCCCTCCCCGGACCCCTCCAGGACCAGGGTGCCGACCTCGTCCATGGTGGCCGTCCAGCCCGGCCGGATGACCAGGGTCGCCTCGGGGAACTCGACGATGGCCGGGCCGTCCACGGCCGCGCCGGGGCCGAGGTCGCGCCGGGCCACCACGTCGACCTCCTGCCAGCCGGAGGCTGCATCCGCGTTGCCCGCAGGGCCGTCGCCGAGGTGGGCGGGGCGTCGGGAGCGGCGCCCCGCCTCGGCGGCCGGCTCGGCGCGCAGCTCGGGCTTGTCGCCCGGCACGGTGGCGACCAGGCGCAGGTTCACCAGCTCGACCGGCTCGTCGTCCATGCGGTAGCCGTAGCGCCGCTGGTGCTCGGCGTGGAAGACGTCCTCGACCTCGTCCAGCCGCTCGACGGTCACGGTCAGCTCGAACGACTGGCCGTGGTAGCGCAGGTCGGCGCGCCGCTCCAGCGCCGGGGAGTCCAGGTCCCTGCACGCCTGCGCCGCCATCTCCTCGTAGGCTTGGTGCACCGCGGCCTGGTCGGCCTCGGCGAGGCGGGCGAGCATGGGCCGCACGTCGTCGCGGCGCAGGTCCGAGATGGCCAGGCCCAGGGCGGACAGCACGCCGCCGGCCTGGGGGACGAGCACCCGGGCGATGCCCAGCTCCTCGGCCAGGGCGCAGGCGTGCATACCGCCGGCGCCGCCGAAGGCGACCAGGGTGAACTCGCGTGGGTCCAGGCCGCGCTCGACGCTGATGACCCGCAGGGCGCGGGTCATCTCGGCGTTGGCGACCCGGACGACGCCGAGGGCGACCGCGAGCGGGTCCAGCCCCAGCCGCTCGCCGAGGAGGGCCAGGGCGCGCTCGGCCAGCTCGCGGCGCAGCCGCACCTCGCCGCCCAGCTCGGCGCCGTCGGCCAGGTAGCCGAGGTAGAGGTTGGCGTCGGTGACGGTCGGGTCCTCGCCACCTTGCCCGTAGGCGGCCGGGCCGGGGTCGGCGCCGGCCGACTGGGGGCCGACGCGCAGGGCGCCGCCCTCGTCGACCCAGGCGATCGAGCCGCCGCCGGCGCTCACGCTGTGCACGTCGACCATGGGCAGCTTGATCGGCACGCCGGCGACGACCGCCTCGGTGGTCGTCTGCACCCGGCCGCCGACCACCGGCGCCACGTCGGTCGAGGTGCCGCCCATGTCGAAGGTGAGCAGGTCGTGGTAGCCGGACAGGCCGGCAACCCAGGCCGCGCCGACCACCCCGCCGGCCGGGCCGGACAGGACGAAGCGGACAGCGCCCGCCAGCGCCTGCCCGAGCTCGGCCACGCCGCCCGACGACTGCATGACCAGCGGCGCCGGCAGCCCGCGTTCCTGCACGTCTTTGGCCAGGCGCTCGAGGTAGGTGGCGAGCTTGGGGGTGAGGTAGGCGTCGGCGGCCGTGGTCGAGAAACGCTCGTACTCGCGGAACTCGGGCAGCACCTGGCTGGACAGCGACACGGCGACGCCGTCGAGCGCCTGGCGGAGCGCGCGCCCGACCGCCTGCTCGTGCTCGGGGTGCAGGAAGGCGAACAGCAGGCAGACGGCGACCGCCTCGATGTGGCCGTCGCGGCAGGCCCGCACGGCCGCGGCGACCGAGCGCTCGTCGAGCGGGACGAGCTCGCCGTCCGGGCCCATGCGCTCGACCACGGTGAAGCGCAGCTCACGGGGCACCAGCGGCGGCGGCCGGTCGCGGGTCAGGTCGTACAGGGAGGGCCGCTGCTGGCGGCCGATCTCGACCACGTCGCGGAAGCCCTTGGTGGTCACCAGCGCGGTCCGGGCGCCCCGGCGCTCCAGCAGCGCGTTGGTGGCCACCGTGGTGCCGTGGGCGAACTGGCCGACCGCGCCCGCCTCCACGCCGGACGCCGCGACGGCCCGGACCACCCCCTCGGCCTGGTTGCGCGGCGTCGAGGGCACCTTGGCGGCCAGGATGCGGCCGTCGGCGATCGCCACCAGATCGGTGAAGGTCCCTCCAACGTCGACACCCAGGCGCACCTTCGCCATGGCGGGCGAGCTCCTTCCCGGTCTCCGGTTCCGGTCTGCGGTCGAGGCGTGGTCGAGCGCGCGGACTGCTCGCCCCGAGTCTCGGGCAGGAAGGCGCGCGACACCAGGCCGGCCCGACGACCCGACCGGCTCCCGCAAGGACCGGCGGCCTGACGGCGTGGTCGAGACCGCCTCGACCAGATAGCATTCGGTCGGCCCGACACCGGTCCCGTCGACGCGCACCACCGACCCCAGCCCGGCCTCCGGACCTCGGCAGCGCAACGACCCGTCTGCGGCGAAAGGATGCGACGGATGCGCATCGAATCCTCAGTGACCTCGATCTCCTGGATCCCGCTCGGCGCCGTCGACGTAGGCCTGGCGGGGCGCCTACCCTTCCAGCTCGGCGTCGCCCACTACGACCCGCCACCGCCGGACGTGCTCACCGACCTGGAAGCCCTGCGCGCCGAGAACCGCTTCCGCTTCGCCAACGACCTGCGCGCCTGGATCGAGGTCGACGACTCGAGGATCGTCGGCTACGGGCATGCCGGCAGGGGCTACATCGGGGGCACCGCCGTCGGCTTCGGCCCGGCCGGCGTGACGTTTGCGGGCGTCGCCTTCCCCGACCTCCGCCCCGAGCCGGAGGTGGGCGACGGCTGGGTCCGCTTCATCCAGACCGCCGGCGGCCGGACCGGCGCGCCCGTCCCACGGCGGGTCAAGCACCCGCCCTACGTGCAGATCGTGTCGCCGACCGCCTGGTCGACGCTGGCGCTGACGATCCGCGCCGACGGCAGCTCGCAGTTCGAGGTGGTCGGCGCCAGCCCGTTCCCACGGCACTGGATCTACGACCACTCGGGCAGGCTCGTCGCCAAGACCGGGTTCATCGACTTCGAGACCTGGTACCGCAGCCACTTCGGCACGCACAGCCCCTGGGGCGACGAGGAGTCGCCCGCGATCGTGATGGCCGTCGAGACGGCGCTGGAGCGGGAGCTGTCGGCCATCATCATCGGCTCCAGGCCGCCCTTCCGCCGGCTCGCCAAGGGCGAGACGCTGGTCGAGCAGGGCGAGCCCGGGCAGGAGCTGTTCCTGCTGTTCGATGGCGTGCTGTCAGTCGAGGTCGACGGCAAGGTCATCACCGAGGTCGGCCCGGGCGCGATCCAGGGCGAGATGGCCCTGCTGGAGGGAGGCCGCCGCACCGCGACCCTGCGGGCCGTGACGCCCTGCCGGGTCGCGGTCGTCCCCGGCGACCGTATCGACAAGGAGGCCCTGCGGCAGATTGCCGCCGGGCGGAAGGCGCCACAGACGTAGGCGTCCGGGCCCGCCGCCCGCGCCGCCTCGCCCGACACTGCCGCCGGCCGCGCCGCTCACCCCGACAGCTCGGGGCTGGACAGCGGCACGGCCTCGCCGGTCAAGCGGGCCAGCTCCTCCAAGGCGAGGCCGATCTGGCGGTCGAGCTCTTCGGCCATGCCGGCCAACAGGTCCCAGCCGGCCGCCTCGGCCTCGGTGACCTGCCGGTGGAGGGCGGCCATGAACGAGCCCTCCAGGGCGTCCAGCTCGGCGGCGACCAGCTCGAGCCGAGCCTTCACCTGGGCGATCTTGCGGACCACGCGCTCGAGCTCGGCGGTGGTGCCCGCTCCGACGACGCTGTCCGGGCCGTTCTCCCAGTCGTCCAGCAGCCGCTGCAGCGTGTCCGCGTCGCCGCGCTCATAGGCGATGTTGGCCGTCACCATGAGCTTCGTGCGGCGCGCATGCTCGGCCTCCTCGGCCGCCAGGTCCGGGTGGATGCGCCGGGCGAGCGTGCGGAAGAGCCGCTTGGCGCGCTCGCCGGGCCGGCATCGTCGGTCGGGCTCGCGCTCGCTGCGGGCGTGGGTCCAGGCGGAGTGGTCGGCGCGCGCCCGTGCCCGGGCCGCCTCCGCGGCGGCGGTCGCGTCCCACGGCCGCGCGCGGGCCCCTGCCTCGGCGATCTGCGCGCTCAGGTCGTCCAGGAACGCGTAGCGGGCCGCGAACGCATGCCGATAGCGGACCTCGAAGGCGCCCAGCTCGGCCGACAGCGTCGCCAGCTCGAGCTCGCGGTCGGCCAGCTCGCCCTCCAGGCCGCCAAGCTCGGCCCGCCGTCGGCGGAGCGCCTCGGCCTGCGGGTCGGCGGCAGGCTCGAGCGCGCCCGGTTCGGTCGGTTGCTGGTTGCCGGCCTTCATGACGGTGGATCTTGCCTTGCGAGGTCGCCGGGTCGCCACCTGACGAGGTAGGTGTGGGTGCCGGTCCGGTGGCGGACCGGCACCCACCCGGACAAGGTGAGCGGCGGCGGCTCAGCGGCTCGTCGGGGCGGTGGACGAGCGGGGCGGCGACGTGGCCGTGGCCGCCGGGGTGGTCGTGCTCGGGGTCAGCGCGGTGGGCGCCGTCGTGGTCGGGATGGACCCGCCGGGCGCGGTGGTCGACGTGACCGTGACACCACCGGGTAGCGTCGTCGAGGCCGACCCGCTCGGCGAGGTGCTCGTGGACGACGTGGACACCCGGGCCGCCGCCGAGGAGCGCCGCCCTGCGAGCGCCTCGACCGTGAGGGACTGCCCGTCGCTGGGCCGCCCACGGATCAGGCTGGCAAGCTGGGAGCCGGTGGCCACCTCGATGGCGGTGACGACGCCGAGGGCGAGGGCGAAGACCACGACGGTGACGGCGGTCACCCGCTTCCAGGGCAGCGCCCGCAGCCGCTCGCGCAGCGAAGCCGGCATGCGCACCCCCTTGTCGGCGACCACGCGGCGCACCGCGCCATGGGCCCGGCTGATCGAGTGGGCGAACAGTCCGGTCCCCACCGTGGCGACGACGCTCATGACCGCCGCCCCGATCAGGGTTCCGTTGACGCCGAAGTAGGAGGCGACGACGGCCGCCATGACCGCGGCGAGGGCGCTCGCGAGGATCTGGGTGACGCGTAGGTCCATCTGGCTCCTGCGGACACGGCACGTCCGGCACCGCCATGCGGCACTGCAGGCGGAGGTGCGCCGCCGGCCGGCGTGGCAGGCGGGCCGGGGCGGGTGGTCGGCTACTACCGTACCCAACCACCCGCCTGCCCGCATCCGGAGCAGACGGCCGGCTCGCGGGACACCCGACCGTCAGGCCCGCGCGGGCACGGGGCTCCCGCACGTCCCACGCCGATGCTGCGGCGCTCGGCAGGCACGGCCGTCCGGTATCATCGCGAGCTGGGCAACGGGAGGCTCGGGGGACATCCGTGGCGTGGGATCCGAAGGCATGGCGGACCGTGCTGCCGGCGCTGGTCGTCGCGGTCGCGGTGGCGGTGGCGGGCTGCTCGTCGAAGCCGGCCGCGTCGCCGCCGGCCACCCGCGCCGCCGGGTCGCAGACCGCCGGCGACAACGGCGAGGCAAGCAAGGACCCCAAGCAGATCGTGGCCGACGCCCAGCACGAGCTGCAGCAGGCCCGGTCGTTCCAGGTCTCCGGCTCGACCATGCAGGGCACGACCACGATCGGGGTGGATCTCGGGCTCGACCGCTCGGGGAACGCCCAGGGGCATCTCACGATCAACGGCGCGACCGCCGAGCTGATCTCGGCCGGCGGACGCTTCTACCTGCGCGGCAAGCCGTTCTGGGCGCAATTCGGCGGCGCCCGGTTTGCCGAGCGCGCCGGTGACCGCTGGGTGCGGCTGCCGGCCAACGTCGCCGGGTTCAGCGAGCTGACCAAGCCGGACGCGTTCACGAAGGACCTCACGCCGGACGGTCCCGTCATCCTGGGTGGGACCGCCACGGTCAACGGCCATCCGGCCATCATCCTGCTCGACGGCAAGAGCGGCGACAAGCTGTACGTCGCCACGACCGGCAAGCCCTACCCGCTGCGCATCGAGCCGCGGCAGGGGTCGGCGGGCACGATCACCTTCGATCGCTTCGACGTCCCCGTGAACGTGACGGCACCGCCCGACGCCGTGGACATCACCCGGCTCCGCGGCTGACCGGCGCCGGTGGGCCCTTGGACCGAGGGCTCCTTCGAGCGGCGACGAGCTCCGCTCCTGGTCAGCGGGGCAGGGCGGCCTGGAGCTCGGCCCGCAGCGCCGGGGTCAGCACCTCCCCGGTCCGCGCCACCAGCAACGCCATCTCATAGCCCACCAGGCCAATATCACACGACCGCGACGCCAACACCGCCAACACCGACCCATCACTGATCGCCATCACGAACAGAAACCCCCGCTCCATCTCCACGATCGTCTGGGTGACCAACCCCCCCGCAAAGCAGCGCGCCGCCCCCGCGGTCAGGCTCGCCAGCCCCGAGGCGACCGCGGCCAGCTGCTCGGCCCGCGCCCGCTCCAGCCCACTGGAGACCGCCAGCAGCAGCCCGTCGGCGGAGACCACCACCGTGTGGGCCACCCCGGGGACCTTGGCCACGAACTGGGTGACCAGCCAGTTCAGGTTCTGGGCTTCGCGGCTTGGCCGGGTCATGGCGCCTCCTGGCCGGTGGGCTGGTCGGGTTCGGCGGCCAGGTGGCGGCCGCGTTCCAGCCCGGAGCGGTAGCTGGACAGCATGCTGCGGATCTCGTCGGGGGAGCGGTAGGCGCCGGGGGTGGCCGGCTCGGCCGGGCCGGCCGCCACCAGGTCCGGCGCCAAGCTCGCCTGCGGCACCCGCCGCGGCAACCCCGCCGACGT
>JBIOYL010000347.1:0-2256 GCA_044870185.1 Actinomycetes bacterium
CGGCCACGGTACGCGGGTGCTGTGTGCTCTGACAGCCAGCCCGCAACCTCGATGGCCTCCCTGCGCTCAGAGCACGCAGGGACAAGAGCGCTGGTCAGGCGGGGTATCCGGGTGGCGCAGGAAGCGCGCCTTGCCCTCGGTGGCCTGGCCGTCGGGGCACTCGTGCCCGCTTGACCTGGGCAAACGCGCCATGCGTGCTCTGATTCCCTATGGAGGATCGGTTGTCAAGTGGCTGTCGCTGCGAGCTGCTTGACCGGCTGCTGAGCGGCCAGCGACGATGCCGTTTGGGGAAGGTCGCCCCGTTCGCTTGCGCTTCGAGCGCGTGGCTTGGAATGTCCCCTGAGGACCTTCTGGGGGGCCTTCCCCGCTTTCTTGCTGCGTCGGCGTGCGCGCACGTCGGGCGGCACCGTCCAGCGCTCGGCGATGATCGCTTTGGCCTGGGCGGGGGTGACGGGGCGGCCGTCGGTGTCGCAGATGACGTAGGGCATGCCGCGGTGCATGACGGCCCAGGCGCGTTCGGCGAGGTTGGCGGCCACGACGCACAGCGCGCCGAGGTGGTCCTTGCCGCGTTCGACCATCTGCACGTGGTAGATGCGGGCGAGCTGGGGGTCTTGTCGGCGGGCGGTGTCGGCGGCGCGGACCATGGTGGTGCGCAGCAGCGAGGAGCCGGCCTTGGACATGGGCTGGCCCTTGCGGTCGGTGTCGCCGGTCTCGGAGGCCTTGGGCACCAGGCCGGTGTAGGAGCGGAACGACTTGCCGCGGTCGAAGCGCGCCGGGTCGCCCATGCAGGCGGCCAGCGCGGGGCCGCCGACCTCGGCCAGGCCGGGCAGCGATCGGGCCAGGCCGGCGGGGTCGACCCAGCGGTAGCAGCTTTCGCGTTCGGCGGCGTGGCTGGCGAGCTCGGCCTGGATGGCCCGCAGCAGGCGGACCTCGGTGGCGACCTCGGCGGCCAGGTCGGCGAAGGCGAGGGCGGGGTGGCCGGCGTAGAGGGCGAGCGAGGCCTTCGCGGCGTCGAGCCACTGGCGGGCCCGCGGGGCGCCCTGCTGGTGGCGCGAGGCCTCGGCGATCACGGTGGTGAGCCCCTCGAGACCGGTCTTCACCAGCACGTTCGGGTCGGCGAAGCGTTCCAGCACGGCCAGGTCGGCGGCGCCGAGGTCGCCGGTGAGCGGGGTCATGGGCAGCAGCTGACGGACCAGGTCCTTGATGCGGCGCTTGTGGTCGGCGGCGGCCCGGGTCAGCCGGTCGGTGGCCCGCACGCGACGGTCCAACGCGGCGCGCTCGGCGCCGGGCAGCTCGAGCGGCTGCAGCCCCGCCGGGTCGAACAACGGCAGCCGGGCCAGGGTGTCGGCGTCGATGCCGTTGGTCTTGGTGTGCCGGGACAGGAAGCGGCGCAGGTCCGCGGCCTTGGCCGAGCTGACCCGATGCACCGCGTGCCCGCGGGCGGTGAAGAACACCGCGATGGGCAGCCACGCCGGGCCGGTCGGCTCCACCACCACCTCCAGGGTCGTGCCCGCCGGGCAGCCGGCCAACGCCGCTGTTTCCAGCTCGGTGAGGCTCTCCACGACGGGCCACGCCTTGCGCTTGGCGACCGTGTTGCCCTCCCCGTCGAGCACCCGCACGGTGTGGGCGCTGGCGATGCCCAGGTCGATGCCGACCAGGCGCCTGTGGTTCACGTCGTCTCCTTCGCTCGTATCGGTTCCTCCGGTTCGTCCGCAGAGGCGACGCACGCTCATGGCCACGGTCCCAAGGAGACACGTCCAACCGACGGCTCCCACTCATGTGCTGCAACCGGACCCGGCCTCGAGGACCGGCCCACTTCCCTCATCCGGGGCATCCGTGGCCGGACCAGGTGTGGCAATCAGAGCAACGAGGCCAGACCCCTCGCGGGGCGCTCCCTCAGAGAGCAACTCGACGCCACCCCCCGGACCAACCGGGATGACCATGCAACCCTGGGACCCCAGCCTCGCGGTAGTTCCACGGTGCCGGTGTCCCTTACATGAGAGCCACCCCGCGGCGCCGACAGCCACCCCGCTCTCACAGCGGCGCATTTGCACAGGTCAGGCCGGTGCGAGCCGCCCACACGGTGGGCCTGCGAGGGCAGGTGCGCCCGCCGCGCCGCGCCGACGCCGGCGCTGACCAGCGCATTTGCGCCTGCGTGCTCTGAGCGCAGGCCCGCAGTCGGGGCAGCACAGCGGCTCTCAGACCGAAGTTGCTGGGGCTATGACGCGTGAACCCCCAGTTGACCTGGGGGTTCGC
>JBIOYL010000348.1:0-22440 GCA_044870185.1 Actinomycetes bacterium
CCCTCAGCGCCGCCATCTGCAGCGGGGAATGACCTGCCGATCTTCCAAGCGGCCAGGTCGGCGTGGTTCGAGGATGGAGCGACCGGCGCGCACCTTCCGCTGCGGCCGCATGCCGTCCAGCGGTCGCCCAACGGCTTGACGCCGCAGCAAGAGCAGTCACCGTCGCCGCCGGAGCCAACCACGACCAGGTCGCGTACGGCGAGTGTGCCAACACCGCCCCCGACCCCACCTCCCGCATCCTCACCCGCATCGTCCGTAGTGTCGCAGCCGCCTGCGAGCGGCGCGCAACCATCGGCCGAACCAGCGGTCGACCTACGCCGCGAGGAGCCTCCGGCGCCCGTGACCAGCAGCGGACTGCCGCGCCGGGTCCCACAGTCGAACCTTGCGGCTGGGCTGGCCGGTTACCGAGGGCCAGAATGGAGCGACAAGCCAGGACAGGGTGATGAGCCGGCGGAAACGCGCGGCAGCGCCAGCCGGTCTCCAGACGAAATTCGCACCCTGTTGTCGACCTACCGGGCCGGCCTGGAACGCGGCCGTGAGCGTGGACGCCGGGCAGCCGCAGTCGACGACGAGATGAGGCTGGACGACCTGGACGATGACACCGATCCCGAAGGCTTCAGGAGTCAGCAGCATGACGCGACTGAGTAAAGAGGCACAAAGCCTCAACTGGCTGCTCACCAATTTCGCCAGGCAGGTCCCCGACGTCGCCCACGCGGTGGTCGTTTCTGCCGACGGCCTGCTGCTCGCCGTCTCCGAGCACCTGGACCGCGCGCGGGCCGACCAGCTCGCTGCGGTAGCCTCCGGGCTGTCGAGCCTGACTCAAGGAGCCAGCCGGTGCTTCAATGGCGGCCGCGTCGAGCAGACCATCGTCGAGATGCAGCAGGGCTTCCTGTTCGTCATGTCGATCAGCGACGGCTCCTGCCTCGCGGTCCTTGCCGCCACCACCTGTGACGTCGGCCTTGTCGGCTACGAGATGGCCTTGCTCGTCGCCCGAGCAGGTGACGTGCTCACCCCTGCGCTCCGACAGGAGCTTCAAGCGGCCCTCCCACGATGACCTTGGAGGAGGTGGAGGGCGATGGCGACCGACGGCGAGGGCACCGCCGAACGGGCCTGGTCTCGACAGTACGGCCGACCATACGCAATGACGGGCGGACGGACGCTGTCAAGCTACGCCGAGCTCGAGATCGAGGCACTGGTCTCCACCACGGCGCTTGGCGAGGCCACCTCACCAAGGCTCAACCAGGACTGGCGTGCCATTACCTTGCTGTGCAGGGACGTCCTGTCCGTCGCCGAGATCTCGGCCAAGCTGGACGTGCCCCTTGGCGTCGCCCGCGTTCTTGTCGGCGACATGGCCGATCAAGGACTGGTGGCCGTGCACCGGCCGGCCAGCCCAACCGACCGCCCCGACCTCACACTCCTCGAGAGGGTCTTGTATGGTCTCCGCCAACTCTAGTCGCACTGGTCAGTACCTAGGTGAGCCGCATGCGCCGACCCCGGTCAAGATCGTGATTGCCGGAGGCTTCGGCGTGGGCAAGACTACTTTCGTAGGGGCGGTCTCCGAGATCATTCCCCTGACGACCGAGGCCGCGATCACCACCGCCAGCCTTGGCGTGGACGATCTATCCAAGCTGCCCGGCAAGTCCAGCACCACCGTGGCCATGGACTTCGGTCGAATCACCTTGCAGTCGGATCTGATCCTGTACCTGTTCGGGACCCCAGGCCAGGACCGCTTTTGGTTCATGTGGGACGATCTGGTCCGGGGCGCAATCGGCGCCGTCGTCCTTGTGGACACTCGGCGGCTTGCCGAGTGCTTTGCGGCCGTCGATTACTTCGAGCACCACGAGATCCCGTTCATCGTTGCCATCAACTGCTTCGACGGAATCATCACGCATCCAGTCGAGGACGTGCGGGATGCCTTGGCGATCAGCGACGGCGTCCCGGTGGTGCTGTGCGATGCCCGTGATCGCGAGTCGGCCAAGGCTACCCTCATCCAGCTCGTTGAGCATGCCATGGCGCTGGCCAGCGCGTGACCTGACGCCGCCACCCACCGACCCGCCGCTGGCGGCCGTGAACAGAACGGCCTTCAGACGGGGAGGCTGGTCAGCGGCAGCTCAGGCCGTCCTTGGCGGTCGCGACGATCGGGGACTCGGGCGGGATGCCGCTCGCGAGAGGCGGGCCGCTGCTGTCTTTGGCGCGGCCGAAGTCCTGGGTCGCCCACATGACGCCGTCGACGCAGGCCAGTCCGATGCCCACCGTGTCGAACCCGGGCTGGAGCATGTTGGCGCGGTGGCCTGACGACCTCATCCAGCCGACGTGCAGCTCGTAGGCCTCGTTCGGGAAGCCCTGGACGTAGGCGATGTTCTCGCCCAGGGCCGAGAACCTGGCGAACGCCGGCTGTGCAAGGACCGCCTGGAGGTCGCGGTGATGGAGATTGCCGTCCTGGCCCATCCGTCTCGACCAGTTGGCGGCCAGGCCGGCGAGTCGAGCATCCCAGGCCAGCGGGGCGAGGCCGCGAGCGCGCCGCTCGGCGTTGAGGCGCCCGAACAGGTCCTGGACGACCTGCTGGGTCAGGCTCGCGCTGGACGGTGACCCGATGGTGGTCGGCGTCGCCGTGGCGGCCGTCGACCTCGCGGCCGGGCGGGGCGGTGGCGGATGGACAGGACGCTGGTGGCTGGAGGGGCGCGCTGCCGTCCGGGAGCCCGGTTTGGTGGACGTCGGCTTGGTGGACGTCGATTTGGTGGGCGTCGGCTTGGCCGGGGCCAGCCTCGTCGAGGCCGGGGCCGGCAGGCTGGTGCTGGTCCGGCTGAGGGTGGGCGCGGCGGCCGAGACTGGCGACCAGGGCGCGGGGCGGGAATGCGACTGCGCGCCGACGGCCACAGCGATCAGGACCGCCGCGACGAGCGTGCTTGCCACGGTGCTCGGCCGCAGCGGCCACCGGCGCCGGCGCCGGCGGTGGGCGCCGGCCGTCGGGATGGTCCGCCTCTGGTGTCGCAAGGTGCCGCCTCTCGTTCGGATGCACGACCGGCCCGCCGGGCAGGTACGGCGGCACCGAGGCCGACGCCTCGGGCGCGGGCGTGGACGATCCTGGAAGCCGACGGGCCGCTCGCCGCGTGAGGAGGGGGACAGCGTGCGGTGCCCGGTTACCTTGGCCCGGTTCGCCGCGGCTCGTCAAGCAGCTCGATTCGGCCGAACGCCGCGATGTCCCGGCTGAACGCCGCAAGGATCCGACCGAACGCCGTCATGCTGGCGCGGGGCGCCACCGACGCGCCGCGCCGCCGACGCGGCGGCCTTCAGCCGAGCAGGCCGAGGCGCTCCGGGAGCGCCTCGGGCGGGCAGGTGAGGCCGACGTAGAAGGGGCCGAAGCGGCCGTAGACGGCGGTCACCTCGTCGAAGCGCATGTCGTAGACGATCTGCTTGATGGCGGCGATGTCGTCGGCGAGCAGCGTCACGCCCCACTCGAAGTCGTCCAGACCGGTCGCCCCGGTGATGAGCTGGAGCACCCGCCCCGTGTACCGCCGGCCGACCTGCGCGTGGCCGCCCATGAGCCGGCGCCGCACGTCGAACGGGAGCTGGTACCAGTTGGCGCCCGGCTCGCGGGCCTTGCTCATGGGGTAGAAGGCGAGCACGGCCCGCTCGGGCAGGCGCGGGTGCAGCTTGTCCTCCCGGTAGGCGGCCAGCCGGGCCTCGGCGGCGGCCAGGCGCCGGTCGAGCCCCTCCGGGCCGTGCTCGGCAAGCAGGCGGGCCCGCGTGCGCTCGAGCGTGTCCATGTACTCGGAGGTCTCGGTGAGCGAGACGAACGAGTACACCGGCTCGAGCACGCGCACGGCGGCCAGGGCGCGTGTGAGGGCGTCGTGGCCGGCCAGGTCGGGCCCGAGGGCCATGATGCCGAGGTCGGCCTTCAGCCCGAGCACCGACGAGCACAGCACCTGGTGGTCCGGCATGGCCGTGAAGGCGTCGATGGCCGCGACCAGCTCTTTGCCGGCCCGGCCGGGCTCGGCGCTGCGCGCCGGGTCGACCCGGTAGTACAGATGGGTCACGCCCCAGCCCACCGACGCCTGCACCGTGGTGCTCATGACCGACCTCCTCGCGTCCATTCCCCATCTTGCCTGGTCACCCGCTGGTTTGCAGCCTGCGAGCAGCGAACGGGGAGCTTGGCCCTGTTGCGTTCGTCGAACAGGTTGCTAGCATGCGCGGCGCAGCGGCGGATGGCCGCACGCCCACCGTGCGGCTCGAGCCATCCTCTGCTGGCCGGATCCGATAAGGCTCCGGCGTGGACCGGTGTCGATCGCTTGAGGAGGGACGGCATCTCGTGAGCAGCGGTGTCGTCAAGTGGTTCAACGCCGAGAAGGGCTACGGGTTCATTGCCCGGCCCGACGGCGAGGACGTCTTCGTGCATTTCTCGGCCATCCAGATGGACGGGTATCGGACGCTCGACGAGGGACAGCTCGTCGAATTCGAGGTGAACCAGGGACCGAAGGGCCTGCAGGCGGCCAACGTCCGGCCACTTCCGCAGCCGTAGGCCCAGCGGTCCGCGGCGGGTCGGCGGGCCCGCGACCGGCGTGGTCTGCGACGACCGCCGGCCGGCAGGTGACCGCTGGCCGGCAGGCGGCCGCGCGGCCGGGCGTTCAGGACCGGCCACCGGGGTGGTCACGCAGGAAGCGTTCGACCTCGGCCACGAGCTGCTCGGGCGGGAGGTCGGCCAGGGACGACTCCTCGGGGTCCCTGTCGGCCTCGGCCTCCAGGCGCTCGACGTAGCCGGCCAGGTCGGGGTCGTCGGCGACGATGTTGGCCACCGTGGCGTCGAACGAGCGGGTCGCGTCCTTGAGCGCGCCCACGTCGATCGGCAGCGCCAGCAGGTCGCGCAGCCGCTCGACCAGGGCCAGCGCGGCCCGCGGGTTGGGCGACGCCTGCACGTAGTGGGGGAGTGCGGCCCACAGGCTGACCGCCGGCAGCCTCGCTGCCCGCGCCGCGTCGCCGAGCACGCCCACGATGCCGGTCGGCCCCTCGTAGCGGGAAGGGGGGAGCCCGAGCTGCTCGGCCAGGGCGGGATCGCCGGTCGAGCCCACGACCTGTACCGGCCGTGTGTGCGGGACGTCGGCGAGCAGGGCGCCGACGGTCACGAGCATCTCGACGCCGAACTGGTCGGCGACCTCGAGCACCTCGCGGGCGAAGGTCGGCCAGCGCAGGTTCGGCTCCTGCCCGCGGAGCAGGATGAGGTCGCGCGGCGAGCTGGACAGGCTCACGGCCTGGAACTCGACCGTCGGCCAGTCGATCCAGCGTCGCCTGCCACCGACCAGGCGGACGATCGGCCGGGTGTCCTGGAAATCGTAGAAGGTCTCGGAGTCGACCTCGGCGAAGGTCTTGGCGGCAAAGCTCGCGGCGACATAGCCGAGGGCCATCGTTGCCGCCTCGCCGGCGTCGTTCCAGCCCTCGAACGCGGCGACCATGACCGGCCGGCGGAGGGCCGGCCGGTCCCTGAAGGTGGTGTGCTCCATGCCTCAACGATGCCACCAAACCTCCCCGAGCGGCAGCCGTCTCCCACAGCGGCCCGTAGATCCGGTCTGTGCGGTTTCTCCGCTGACCTGACCTCGGTGCGTGCCGATTTCGTGGCGATGGTCTGCCTCCGGTCGTGCCGGGTTCGTGTCGGTGAATCTGCCGAGGGCCCGTCGTCCGTCTTCGGGACACATGAATCGGGCGATGGCAGTACCATGTTGGGTGAGGCCCTCGCGCTGTCTTGGCCCCCCCGGATGGCGCGGGGGCCGTTTCCACCCCGGCCCAGACCCCGTGGCTTGCTCGGTCAGCTCGGCGCGGTGAGCGCGTCGAGCTCGCGGGCGCGGGCCAGGTAGCAGGCCCGACCCTCGTCATAGGCGCCGGTGCGCCGGATCGGTGCGACGAGCTCGGCGGGCACGAGCCCGGTCAGGTCGGCCCCCGCCGCCGCGAGCGCGCGAACCTGGGTGGCCGACCGCGCCGGGACCCAGCCGGGGGTGGGCAGAGGATCGGCGGGCAGCGGCAGCTCGGGCACTTCGTGGCCGGCCCGGGGGGCCACGAGCAGACGCGCGGTCGCCGCCAGGCGGTCCAGCGCCGCCGCCGGGTCGTCGTAGTAGCGGGGGTCGACGAGCTGGACGGCCTTGTCCGCCCCGACCACCAGGGCCACCCGCGCGCCGGTCGCCGCGGCGAGCGGCTCGGCCATGTCGACCAGCAGGGGATGGCTCGCCACGGCCACCGTCGCCCACCGCCGGCGCCGGGCCCAGCGCACCACCCAGTCCAGCCGGTCGACCGGGTGGGCGCGCCGCACCCGCTCCTTGTCCAGGCTGACCAGCGCCATGGCGAGCAGCACCCGGTCGCAGCCCGTGTGGCGGGCGGCGACCGCGAGGGCGGCGTGCGCTCGGGTCAGCGGGTTGAAGGTGCCGGCCAGGAGGCCGGCCCGGCCGCCCGGCAGGCGAGGCAGCGCGCCGGCCACGGTCTCCAGGCGGGGTGGTCCCGGCCGGGCCGCCCGGGCCAGGGCGGCGCCCAACGGCGCGAGCCGCCGCCGCTCGGCGGGAGCCAGCCGGGTAGGGGACACGATGGCAGCATGCCACCAGGCGCCACCGTGCGCGGCGCCAAGCGGACGGCGGTCAGACCTCCAGCTCGATCGGGACCACCCTGAGCTCGAGGAGGTCGCCGCCGCGGAAGGCCCGCACCACGATGGAGCGGCCGATCGCCTCGGTGACCATGAGGCGCTGGAGGTCCCCGGCGTCGGTGACCGGCGTGCCGTCGACGTCGATGAGCAGGTCCTCGCGGCGCAGCCCGGCCCGGGCGGCCGGGCTGCCGGGCACGACCTCGACGATCTCGACCCCGGCGGGGCGGCCCAGCGCCTGGGCGACCCGGGGCGGCAGCGGGCGGCGGCCGCCCGCGATGCCGATGTAGGCGCGGCGGAAGCGGCCCTCCTTCATCAGCGCGCCGATGATCCGCCGGGTGGTGGCGTTGATCGGCACGGCGAGCCCGAGCCCGACGCCGGCCACGGCGGTGTTGACGCCGACCATCCGGCCACGGCCGTCGACCAGCGCGCCGCCCGAGTTGCCCGGGTTCAGCGCCGCGTCGGTCTGGATGACGTTCTCCACCAGTCGTGAGGCGCGGCCCGTCGAGGTCGGGAAGGACCGGCCGAGCGCGCTGACCACCCCGGCCGTGACCGAGCCGGCCAGCCCCATCGGGTTGCCGACGGCGACCACGAGCTGGCCGACCCGGAGCCGGTCGGCGTTCCCCAGGGACACCGGCTCCAGGTCGGCCCCGTCCGTGCGGATCACGGCCAGGTCGCTCAGCGCGTCCCGGCCGACGACCTCGAAGCGGAACTCGCGGCCATCGGTGAACGAGGCCCGGCCACGGTCGGACTCCTCAACCACGTGGGCCGAGGTGAGCAGGAACCCGTCCGGCGTGATCGCCGACGCCGACCCGGACCCCTGCGCCTGCCACCCGCCGCGCAGCCGGCGGCTCACCCGCAGGCTGCCCACCGAGGGCAGCACCCGCTCGGCCACGCTGGTGACGACCTGCGAGTAGGCGTCGAGCGCCTCGTCCTCCAAGGCGTCGCCGTCACCGGGCTGCCCCGATCCGTTCATGAGCAGCGAATCCCTGAAGCGCGCCGCGCCCATCGCCACCTCCGATGCCCTCTCGCCCACACCTGGGCTGCAACCACGTAATAGTGTAATGAACCAAGCGGCCGGATGCTTCCCGGCTGCCCGCGGCCGGCGGCTCCGGCGCACGCGGCCGGATGCCTCCCGGATGCCCGCCGCCGACGGTCCCGGGCCGCGGCGCGCCCTGCGGGATCGCTCAGCTCACGACCGCTTCGGCCTCGATCTCGACCCGCCAGCGCGGGTCGAGCGCCGGGCCTGGGTCTCCGGGTCCGGGTCGCAGGAGCCGTCCGGCCAGATCGGCGCCGTCCCGGCGACCAGCACCCGGTCGCCGGCCCGCAGCGCCCGGCTGAACCCGATCGTGAGCTCGTACGGGGAATCCGAGCCGATCCGGACGCGGTCGGACGGCGCCACGCCGGTCAGCCGGCCTGGGCGCTGGGCACGGCCGCCACGGTGGCGAGCGGGACGGGCCTGGGCTGCTGGCGCCACAGGACGTCGCGCTCCTGCTCGGTCAGGCCGCCCCACACCCCGTACAGCTCACGATGGCTGAGCGCGTAGCTGGCGCAGGGCTCGATGACGGGACAGCTCGCGCAGACGGCCTTGGCCCTGCGCTCGCGTCGCTCCCTGGCCGCGCCCCGCTCGCCGTCGGCCGCGAAGAACAACGAGGCGTCGGCGCGCTGGCAGGCGGCCGCATGCCGCCAGGCCCAGAAGTCGGCCGAGCGTTCGGAGTGGGCGTGCTGGCCGCTCATCGCGTTCCTCTCTCGTCCGCGGCTGCGCTGGCTCGCAGGAGCGGCGCCCCTCGAGCGCAAGACGGGCATGCTGGCGTATCCCCTGTGGCACCACTCAAACAAGGACCCGATCCTTCCCGGTACGACCTGGAACCGGCGTTCCTGGAGCGCGGCGTCGTCCAGCTCGGCGCGTCATAATGGCCGCTCATGCTTGCGCTGCGCCAAGGAGAAGGCCCTTGCTGGAAGACGCCGTCGTGCGCCACGTCCTGGAGACCGCCCTCGCCACCGGCGGCGGATGGGCGGAGATCTTCGCCGAGGACCGGCTCTCGCACAACATCCGCCTGGAGGACCGCCGCATCGAGGAGCTCGTCACCGGCCGCGACCGCGGCGCCGGCATGCGGGTGGTGCGCGGCACCTCGACCGCCTACGCCCACACCAACCGGCTCGACGCCGAGGCGCTGGGCGAGGCGGCCCGGGTCGCGGCGGCGGCGCTGCGGGAGTCGCCGGTCGCGGAGGTCCGCGACCTGCGCCGCCGGGCACCGGGGGTGGTCCACCCGGTCGCCAAGGACCCGGCCGGCGTCGAGCGGACCACCTTGGCCGAGCTGGTACGCCGGGCCGACGACGCCGCCCGCTCCTTCGACCCGAGCGTGGCCCAGGTCACGGCCGCCTACGGCGACGTCCGCCAGCAGGTGCTCGTCGCCAACTCCGAGGGCTTCACCACCACCGAGGAGCGGGTGCGCACCCGCTTCGTCGTCCAGGTGGTCGCGATGCGCGACGGCGCGGTCCAGACCGGCTTCCAGGGGCCCGGCCGCTCCATGGGCTTCGAGTTCTTCGACGAGTTCTCACCCGAGGAGGTCGCCACCACGGCGGCCCGCCGGGCGGTCGCCATGCTGGCCAGCAAGCCGGCGCCGGCCGGCGAGATGCCGGTGGTGGTCGCCTCCGGCAACGGCGGCGTGCTCTTCCACGAGTCGTCCGGGCACGGGATGGAGGCCGACCTGGTCGCCAAGCAGGCCTCCGTGTATGCCGGCAGGCAGGGCACCAAGATCGGGGTGGAGGACTTCAACGGCGTCGACGACGCCACCGTCACCGGCGGCTGGGGCTCGGTCGCCTTCGACGACGAGGGCACCCCGGCCCAGCGCACGGTGCTGTTCGACCACGGCGTCTGCACCGACTACATGACCGACCTGATCCGGGCCCGGCAGCTCGGGGTGCGGGCGTCGGGCAACGGCCGGCGACAGTCCTACGCCGACGTGCCGATCCCGCGCATGACCAACACCTACATCCTGCCCGGCGGCGACGACCCCGAGGAGATCATCCGGCAGACCCCGCGCGGGCTGTACGCGGCGTCGCTCGGCGGCGGCCAGGTCAACCCGGTCACCGGCGAGTTCGTGTTCGGGGTGGTCGAGGGCTACCTGATCGAGCAGGGTGAGGTGACCACCCCGGTGCGGGGCGCCAACCTGGTCGGCGACGGGCCGAGCATCATCGCCCGCCTGGACGCCCTCGGCCGCGACTTCACGGTCAAGGAGGGCACCTGTGGCAAGGAGGGGCAGGGGGTGCCGGTCGGCAACGGCGCCCCGACGCTGCGCATCGCCCGCATGACCGTGGGCGGCACGGGAGGAGCGGCATGACCGTCGAGCTGGAGCGCCTGTGCGAGCGGCTGGTCGACGGCGCGACCGGCGAGGAGGGCATCGAGGCCTACGCCGAGCAGACCACCGACACGTCGGTGCACGCCTTCGAGGGCGAGGTCGAGCGGCTCACCTCCGCCTCGTCCAGCGGCGTCGGCGTGCGGGTGGTGCGCGACGGCCGGCTCGGCTACGCCTACACGGCCGACCTGAGCGACGGCGGGCTGCGCGACTGCCTGGCCGACGCCCGCGCCAACCTGGAGGTGTCCAGCGAGGACCCGGGCAACGTGCTGCCCGGCCCGACCCCGGTCTCCCCGCTCGACGGCATCTTCGACGCCGCGCACGCCGACGTCACCCCCGAGCGCAAGGTCGCCCTCGCGCTCGACCTGGAGGCGCGCACCCGCGCGCTCGACCCGCGCGTGCGCACGGTCGAAAGCGCCGGCTACGGCGACGTCGTCGGCCAGGTGGCGATCGCGTCCTCGACCGGGGTGCGCGGCGCCTACGCCGTCACCCACGCCTGGTGCTTCGCGGTCGCCGTGGCCGCCCAAGATGGCGAGCAGCAGGTCGGCTACGGGGTCGACTCGGCCCGCACGATCGGCGGGCTGGAGCCCGAGCGGGTCGCCGCGGAGGCCGCCCGCCGGGCCGTGCGCATGCTCGGCGCGACCAAGCCCCCCACCCGCACGGTGCCGGTGGTGTTCGACCAGATGGTGGCGCCCAGCCTGATCGGCGTGCTGCTCGCCGGGTTGTCGGCCGAGGAGGTGCAGAAGCACCGCAGCCTGTTCGCCGGCAAGCTCGGCGAGCGGGTGGGCGCAGCCGGGCTGGAGCTGGTCGACGACGGGCGGCTCGTGGCCGGCCCGGGCGCGGCGCCGTTCGACGGCGAGGGCGTGGCCACCGGCCGGCACGCGCTCGTCACCGACGGCGTCCTGCAGGCGTTCATGCACAACACGGCCACCGCCGCCCGGGCCGGCGGGGGGACGCGCTCGACCGGGAACGCGAGCCGGGCGTCGTTCAAGTCGACGCCCGGGGTGGCGGCCCACAACGTGTTCTTCACCCCGGGCGGCAAGGACCAGGCGGGGCTGCTCGCCCAGGCGGGCGACGGCCTGCTCGTCCAGGACGTCTCCGGCGTGCACTCGGGCGCCAACCCGGTCACCGGCGACTTCTCGGTCGGTGTCTCCGGGCTGTGGTTTAACGGCGGCGAGCTGGCCGAGCCGGTGCGTGAGGCGACCGTGGCCGCCCACCTGCTCGACATCCTGAACGGGATCGTGGCGGTCGGGTCGGACCTGCGCTTCACCACCGGCTCGATCGGCGGGGCCAGCCTGCTGGTCGGCCAGATGACCGTGGCCGGCGCGTAGCCCATGGTCCGGCTCGCGACCCGCACCTGGGGTCCTGGAGGGACCGGAGGGCTCATGCCGGCCCCCCCGGTCGCCCGGTCGGCCGGAGGGCCGCTGGCGGTGCTCGTGCACGGCATGAACTCGTCGTCGCGGACCTGGTGGCACGTCGGTCGGGCGCTCGCCGAGCGCGGCTGGCGGGCCGTCGCCGTCGACCTGCGCGGCCACGGCAGCAGCCCACGCGCTGCGGAGGGCCTGGGCCTGGCCGACCTGGCCGACGACGTCGCCGAGACGGTCACGGCACTGACCGGCCAGCCCGCCACCGCACCCGACCGGCCCGGCGACCGACCGGCGGGCGGCGGCGAGCGGCCGGCGCCGCCGATCGACCTGCTCGTCGGGCACTCGCTGGGCGCGCTCGTCGTGATGACGCTGGCCGGCGTCCGGCCACGGCTCGCCCGCCGCATCGTGCTCGAGGACCCGCCGGGGCCGAACGGGATCGACTGGGCCGCGCTCGCCGACGAGCTGGTCACCGACGGGCGCCGGGCGCGGACCGAGCCCGGGGCGCTGCGGGCGGAGCTGGAGGCGGCCAATCCGGGCTGGCTGCCCGGCGACGCCGAACGCAAGGTGGCCGACCTCGCCGAGCTGGACGCCGAGGCGATCGCGGCCGCGGTGCGACCGGGCATCCGCTTCGACCTCGACGGCCTGCTGGCCGCCACGCCCGGCCCGGCGCTGCTCCTGCTGGCCGACGAGCAGCTCGGCTCGGCGCTGTCCGGCCCCGACCGCCGGGCGGCCCTGGCCGCCCTGCCCGACGGCATCGCCGTCCAGGTGGTCCACGCCGGACACAGCATCCACCGGGAGGCGCTCGCGGCCTACCTGGACGTGCTCGGCCGCTGGCTGGCCATCCCGGCCGACCGGGTATGAAGCGCGGGCGATGGCCTGGGCGTTCGTGGCCATGGCGCTCGCCGCGGGTCGGCCGGGCTGGAACGTTGGGGCACGCCGGGCCTAGCCGCTGCGGTCCGGGCCGGCCCTGGTGAGATCGATGCGGAGCAGCACCCGGCGGTCGCGCTCCATGGCCGCCCGGTAGTCGTCCCAGTCCGGGTGCTCGCCGGCGATCCCCCGGTAGTAGGCCACCAGGCCGTCCATGGCGTCGGGCAGCGAGACGATCTCGGCCCGGCCCTCGACCTGGATCCAGCGGCCGCCGAAGAAGCCGTCCGGGAACACGCACAGCCACGCTCGCGGGTTGCGGCGCAGGTTGTGGGTCTTCATGGCCGTCTCGCGGGTGCTCACCACGGCGTACCCGGCGTCGTCCAACCCGACCAGCACCGGTGACAGCTGCGGCGTGCCGTCCCGGCGCACGGTCGCCAGCACCGCCCGATGGTGGGCGCGCAGGAAGCTCCTCGCCTCGTCGAGATCCACCGTCACCTCCGTCGTCAGGGGCCTGCCGCCCGCAGCGCGCCCGCCGCGCGCAGGCGAGCGCTCGCCGAGGCCGGCAGGCCCCAGGCGGCCAGCGGCTCGGCCGGGTCCGAGGGCCGGCGCGGCGGGCTCGGCGCCGCGCAGGGCGTGCGGCTGAACCGCGGCGCCGGGGCCGGCTGGACGACCCCGGCGACCTCCACGAACGTGCCCCGGGCCCGGTTGTGCGGGTGGGCGGCCGCCTCGTCCAGCGACAGCACCGGGGCGACGCAGGCGTCGCGGCCGTCGAACAGCGCGCACCACTCGTCGCGGGTGCGGGTCCGGAAGGCGGCGGCCAGGCGCCGCCTGGCGGCCGGCCAGCGTGCCCGGTCCATCTGGGCGGCGAGCGCCGGGTCGTCGGCGAGCCCGAGACCGGCGAGCAGCTCCGCGTAGAAGGCGGGCTCCAGCGCCCCCACGGCCACGTAGCGGCCGTCGGCCGTCTCGTAGGTGGCGTAGAACGGGGCGCCGCCGTCCAGCAGGTTGGCCTCCCGCTGCCGGCGCCACAGCCCGGCCGCGGCCAGCCCGTGGAACAGGGTCATGAGCAGCGCCGTCCCGTCCACCATGGCCGCGTCGACCACCTGGCCGCGGCCCGACCGCCGCGCCTCCAGCAGGGCGGCGACCACGCCGAGCGCGAGCAGCAGGCCACCGCCGGCGTAGTCGCCGACCAGGTTGAGCGGCGGCGCGGGCGGCTGCCCGGCCCGGCCGAGCAGGGCCAGGCAGCCGGCCAGCGCGATGTAGTCGATGTCGTGGCCGGCCGCGTGCGCGAGCGGGCCGTCCCGGCCCCAGCCGGTCACCCGCCCGTAGACGAGCCGCGGGTTGCGGGCGAGCGCGGCGTCCGGCCCGACGCCCAGGCGCTCGGTGACGCCCGGGCGGAATCCCTCCAGCAGCGCGTCGGCCCGGTCGGCGAGGTCGAGCACGGCGGCGACGCCGTCGGGGTGGGTAAGGTCGATCGCCACCGCCGGGCGGCCGCGCAGCAGCAGCTCGTCCACTGGCGCCCCGCCGCCGGGCCGCTCGACGCGGAGCACGTCGGCGCCCAGGTCGGCCAGGACCATGGCGCAGAACGGGCCCGGGCCGATCCCGGCCAGCTCGAGCACCCGGATCCCGGCCAGCGGGCCCATCGCCGCCTCCTTCCCGCTCCACGTCCTCTCCGCGGTCCCGTCCGCGTCGGCGCAGCCTATGCTGGAGCGGGCGGTTTGTCGCGCCGCCACCGACCTACACCTCACCGACGGCAGGGAGCGACACCGTGAAGCTGCTCATCGAGATCCTCATCGCGATCTTCCTGCACCCGCTGGCGGTCGTCCTGGTTGTCATCAACCTGTTGCAGCGCCAGGACATCGGCGGGGGCAGGAAGCTCCTGTGGGGCCTGGTCAGCCTACTTTGGGGGATCGGCCCGATCCTGTACGTCCTGCTCGGCGACGGCGAGTTCTGGTAGCGGGCCGCCCGGCCGTGCCCTTGCCCGCCTGCCCCACCGCCCGGCTGTGGTCCTGTTCGACCTCGACGGCGCGTTGCTCGACTCCGGCCCGTCGAGCGGCGTCGCGCTCACGCAGCTTTCACCGACTCCCGAGCCGACCTGGCCGCCGATCCCGACCTGGTCGACCGATGCCTCGCCGCCTACCGGGCGACCCAACCATTGACCTCGGTACGACCAAGCTTCAACCGTGGTGACGGTCGTCACGTGAGGGCGGGTGGCTGCGTCTCGTCGAACAGCAGCAGCCAGGCGACGTTGGCACCGAGGAACACCACGAGGGTGAGCAGGACCGCCTCCACGCGCAGCGGCCGTGCCGAGACGCCGAGGTCGGCGACGATGCTGGGCGCCACGGCGACGACGGCGATCAGCGCATACAGGATGATGGCCAGCAGGTAGGCGACCACGCCGAGCCTGGTCGGCCCAGGGCCGCGCACCAGCACCAGGGCGATGGCGCCGCCACCGGCGACGATCGCAAAGCAGATCCGCCACAGGGCCGTGCTGGCTGGATCGATCAGCGACAGCAGGCTCATCAGCCCCGGTAGCGAGAAGTGCAGCGCGATCCCGTAGGCCCGCCGTTGCTGGATTGCGACTCGGCGCCACTCGGCATGGCGGGTCTGGACGACGATGATCCACAGGCCAAGCAGCGTAAAGCACACCGTGGCGAAGGCGATGTAGAAGTTGGTGAGCATGGCCATCCTTTCACCTTGGCTCGCCTGCTGCTGTGGCGGCCGGCCGCGACGGGCAGGTCACCCGCCGTCACTGCCGCAGATAGGCCGCTGCGGTCCTGCGATGGGGACCCGCAGGTCTAGCTCCGCACGCCGGAATTGTCCTGACCGTCGGGGCGGCGTCAAGGCCGCTGCGCGTTGCAAGCGATGCTGCGGACCAGCTAGCAGGCCAGAAGGTCGATAGGCCCATGAAGAGAGGGACTATCGCCCCTGCACAGCTGGGCGGGATCGGCCTCTGATCGTCTTATCCCCATCAGAAGGAGGAAGGAGGAAGACAATGACACAGCAGCACGGTGAGGACCAGGTGGTGCCGTATCCAAAGGGCAGGCGTTTTTTGGAGGCAGCCATTCGTTCCACCCATCACAAACCGATGATCCATGGCTTGCTCGAAGTCGATGTGAGTAGGGCACGCGCTCACCTAAGGGAGCACCAAGCGACCACCGGGGAGGCCCTCTCGTTCACCGCGTTCATGATCACCTGCCTGGCGCAAGCCGTCGATGAGCACAAAGCCGTGCAGGCTTTTCGCCAAGGCAGCAAGCGCCTGATCCTGTTCGCAGATGTGGACGTGTTGACCTATATTGAGCGGGCGGTGGCCGGCCAGCAACAAATCATGCCCTACATCGTCAGGGCCGCCAATCGCAAGACCTTCCGCGAGATTCATCACGAGATCAGGGCCGCCCAGGTGCAGGACCTGGCAACAGCCAAAGTGGGGGGCGCCAAAGCGGTGCAGGTCCTGCCGGCCTGGCTCTTTCGCCCGTACTTCTGGGTCTCCACCCGGATCGGGAGAAGGTATCCCCGGGCGTGGAAGAACGCCTGGGGGACGGTGACCATCTCGGCGGTGGGCATGTTTGGCAACGGGGCCGGCTGGGGCATCCCGCCAACCATCCCATCCCTCTGCTGGATAACGGTGGGTGGCATTGGCCAGAAGCAGGAGGTGGTGGACGGGCAGATCGCTCTGCGGGATTACCTGAGCCTGACGGTCAGCTTTGATCACAACATGATCGACGGGGCCCCAGCGGCGCGCTTCACCGAGCGGTTGCAAGAACTGATCGAGAGCGGCTATGGCCTGATCGATCAGGAGGCCAGTTCTGCGCTCAAGGAAGGCCAACCCCAGCCACAGATGGTCTGATACATGTGCCTTCCGCTCTGGTGGCGTCCTAGCAGTACTGCGTTAGGTCGTCCTGACCTGCGGAACAGGAATCCATCCCAGCCGCCTCCCTTGACGAGTCATTCCTATTCGTGCAGGTCAGCGCTTCGACTATGGCAAGCCTTTGAGAAGGAGAAGCCAGGTAGAGTCCGACCTGACGGAGTACTGCTAGCCGCCGGCACGCTGACGAGCGTCCAGGATGCGCTGGGCGGCTTCCCCGGCCGGACGCAGGCCCAGCTCCTCCGGGGTCCGGCCCGCGGCCAGCCCGCGCCGGATGCGAGCGGCCTCCTCCGCCAGGGCCTGCCATCGGCGGTCCGCCTCCTCAGGGGTGGGGGCAGTCCAGGGCAAGCCGGGCGACGCGTAGATGGCGGCCGTGTGCTCGAGGCGCTCAAGGTCGGCGTCGTAGTCCCTCAGGCCGGGCCGGCGCTCCCGCTCGCGCTCGAGGTTGGCGCGAACGTACTCGCGGAGCCAGGGATCGGTCGGGGCGAGCCCACCCGGGTGTTGCCAGTCGGGCGCGGCACTCACGCAGGCCACCTCTTCTGGGATGCGGACGTAGGGATGATAGCCGCCCGCGGACAGGCACGCAGACCGTGGGCGAGTGGCCGGCGACCCAGGTGCCGCCGAGGGGAACCAGGGTCCTACGGTGTCCAGCCGGTCGCTGTCGCCCACGACTCGGCAACGGCGATGACCAGATCGACGACCGGGTCCTTGACGGCGGTGTAGGCGTCGGCGTCGACGACGCTGTGCGCCAGGACCTGCTTGAACCGGGCGTAGGCGGGTACCGCCTCGGGATGGGCGCGAAACCAGTCGCGAAACAGCAGCGCCAGTCGCTCGTTGGGTGCGCCACGAAGCCGCACGTGGAGGTTGACGTCCTCCTCGGCAGGTCCCCGGCGCACCCAGATTCGTTTCGCCCAGCGGGTCGGGTCGTCGTCGTACCCGGCGGGCACGTGGTCCCGCTCGTAGGGCAGGCGGAGGAAGCCGCGATCGGCCAACGGGCGCTCGAAGGCGTGGGCGGCCCGGTCGAGATCCTCGACGCTCACCTGCAGGTCGAACACCGGCTTGGCGGCCATGCCGGGGATCGCGGTGCTGCCGATGTGGTCGACGCGCAACGCCAGCGGCGCCAGCATGCTCCGCAGGCGCTCCGCCAGGGCGATGCCGCGAGGTCCCCAGGAGGGGTCGTAGGGGACCAGCACGGCACGGACGGGCGCTGCGTGGTTGGGCATCGGGGCCAGCATAGCTGGACGGCTTCTCGGCGTCCCCTCCCCCGCGCCCTCCCGCCTGACGCCCACCCCCGGTCGGCCCTGCCCGTCCCGCTTGGCCCACCCGGCCGCGGTCGCCGATGCTCGCCCCGCCCGTCCGGCTACGCGCGCACGGTGAGCAGCAGCAGGATGAACAGGCTGCCGGCGGCGAGCCGGTACCAGATGAACGGCCACAGGGTGTGGGTGCGCAGCAGGCGCAGGAGGAACGACACGGCCAGGAAGCCGGACACCGCGGCCGCCAGGAACCCGACGACGAGCTGTGGGACGGTCTCGGTCGCCGTGGTCAGGTTGCCGAGCTTCAGCGCGCCGGCGCCCAGGATGGCCGGGATCGACAGCAGGAACGAGAAGCGGGCCGCGGCCTCGCGTGACACGCCCTCCAGCAGCCCGGTCGAGATGGTCACGCCCGACCGGCTCACGCCCGGGATGAGGGCAAAGGCCTGGGCGAGCCCGATGCCGGCCGCTTTGCCGACCGGCAGGCTCTCCAGCTCGGCCTCGGCGTCGCCGGCCGCCTGGCGCGCGGCCGTCTGACCCGCGCCCGTCCGCTGCGCGGCCGCCTGGCGCGCGGCGGTCCGGCGGGCGGCGGTCCGGCGACCCCGGTGGAGCTCGGCCCTGCTCGCCCTGACGCGGCCGCCCTGTTGCGGGTCGGCCGCGCCGGCGAGCGCCGCCCGGCCCTGATGGAGCTCGACCTGGCCGCCGGGGGCCAGCGCTGCGCTCTCGTCCCCGGCCGGAGCGGCGACGGGCACGGCCGGCTCGATGCGCTGCCGGGCGCGGTGCCGGTCGTACAGCTCGGCCGCGATCATGATCGCGGTGGTCAGCACGATGAACACGGCGGCCCGCAGCGGCTTGCCGGCCGCCCGGTCGGAGGCGTCCGACAGCAGCGCGCCGAAGATCACCGCCGGGACGGTGGCCAGGGCAAGCAGGAAGAGCAGGCGGCGGCGCAGGCGGGTCTCCTGCGCTCCGAGCCGCGACGGCGCCACCAGGCAGAGCACGAACGCCCACAGGTCCCGGGCGAAGTAGGCCACCACCGCGGCCAGGGTGCCGAAGTGCAGCAGCACCTCGAACGACAGCTCCGGGGTCGGGTAGCCGAGCAGCTTCGGCACGATCGACAGGTGCGCCGAGGAGGAGATGGGCAGGAACTCCGTGAGGCCCTGCACGATCCCGAGGATGAGGGCTCGTAGCACGGTGGAGCGTCGCCTTTCGTGATGCCGGAATCGAACCGGGGCAGTATCGCAGGCTCGTGCGTCAGGCGCTCGGCGGCCCGAGTCCCGTGGCCGGCCGGCTCGTCCACCGGTCCCCGGGGCCGGCGGCCCGCGTCCCGTGGCCGGCCAGGCGGCCGCCTGGCCCGGCGGCGGGGGAGCGCCCCGCTCAGGCCTCGAAGCGGGCGCCGGTGAGCGCCGTCGAGCACGGGCAGGAGCGCTCGCCCGGCACCGCGGGGATGAGCGCGAACAGCAGGTCGCGCAGGCGGGCGTTGTTCTGCGCGAACACGCGCACGACCTCGGCGTGGGAGACCGGTTCGATGCCGGGCCTGCCCTCCAGGCCGACGTCGTAGTCGGTGATCAGCGACACGTTGACGTAGCAGATCTCCAGCTCGCGGGCGAGCAGCGCCTCCGGGTGGCCGGTCATGTTGATGACCCGCCAGCCCTCGCTCGAAAACCACCTGGACTCGGCCCGGGTCGAGAAGCGGGGACCCTGGACCACCACCATCGTGCCGCGGTCGTGCACGGTGATCCCGAGCCCTTCGGCCTGCTTGACGGCCAGCCCGCGCAGCTCCGGGCAGTAGGGGTCGGCGAAGGAGACGTGGGTGGTCGCCGGACCGTCGTAGAACGTGCCGTCCCGGCCGGTGGTGCGGTCGACGAGCTGGTCGCAGACCACGAAGTGGCCGGGGGCGACGTCGGCCTGCAGGGACCCGGCGGCGCACGGCCCGATGATCCGGGTCACGCCCAGCTCCCTCATCGCCCACAGGTTGGCCCGGTAGTTGATGCGGTGCGGTGGGAACTGGTGGTGGCGGCCGTGGCGGGGCAGGAACGCCACCCGGCGGCCCTCGACCTCGCCGACGGTGACGGCGTCCGACGGCGTGCCGTAGGGCGTGTCGACCACGTGCTCGGTGACGACGTCCAGGAACGCGTAGAAGCCGGAGCCGCCGAAGACCCCGATCTCAGCCGCGGGAACGCTCATCGCGGGTGCCACCTTTCCGGAAGCGGGGAAGCATCCCTGCGTCCCCGCGCCAGCCCGCCGAGCGGAAGGCAGGCGGCCGCCATCTCGACGGCCGCGCGCATCGTACCGAACGGGCGCGGCCGCTCCGTGACGTCAGGCGCTGCGCTCGCTCCGGGCGCTCGTCGAGGGACGGGAGCCGGTCGACCTGTCGCCCGGCTTGGACGAGGACGACGGCGATCCGTCGCGGGACACCGACGGCCGCTCGTCCGACCTCGACCCGTCGCCGGCGGGGGCGGCGGACCTGGCGCGAGAGTCGGTCCGGTAGAAGCCCGACCCCTTGAAGACGATGCCGATGGGCGCGAACACCTTGCGCAGCCGCCCGCCGCAGACGGCGCACGCGGTCAGGGGGGCGTCGGACATCGACTGCACCACTTCCAGGTGCTGGCCGCATCCGGTGCAGGCGTACTCGTAGGTGGGCATCCGTGCTCCTGGAGCGAGATGGTCTGCCGGGAGCGGCGACCGGTCCCCGGCAGCTTCCGATGATAGCAACATCGGCGCCCGCCCCCGTGTTCCGAGGCGGTCGGGCGCCGGCGCCGGTCGGAGCTGGAGTAGCATCGTCGCCTCGCATCGTGCCGCCCGGGGGTTGCAGACGTGAAGGTTCGCAAGGCTGTCGTTCCCGCTGCCGGGCTGGGGACCCGGTTCCTGCCGGCCTCCAAGGCCCAGCCCAAGGAGATGCTGCCGGTCGTCGACAAGCCGGCCATTCAGTACGTGCTCGAGGAGGCCGTCCGGGCCGGCCTTGAGGACATCCTGATCGTGACGGGCCGCGGCAAGGGCGCGATCGAGGACCACTTCGACCGGGCCTGGGAGCTCGAGGAGGTGCTGCGCTCCAAGGGCGACGCCGACAAGCTCGAAGCGGTGCGGGCCGTGGCCGAGCTGGCCGACGTCCACTACATCCGCCAGAAGATGCCGCTCGGCCTCGGCCATGCGGTCGGCGTCGCCGAGCGGCACGTCGGCCACGAGCCGTTCGCCGTCCTGCTCGGCGACGACCTCATCGCCGAGCAGGAGACGCTGCTCGGCGACCTGCTGGGGGCCTACGAGCGTCACGGCACCAGCGTGGTCGCCGCGATGGAGGTGGAGCGCGAGCAGATCAAGTCCTACGGAGCGATCGCGCCCGCCGACGAGGAGATCGAGCCGGGCGTGTGGCGGATGGCCGACATCGTCGAGAAGCCCGACCCCGAGCAGGCGCCCTCTAACCTGGCCGCGATCGGGCGCTACGTGCTCGGCCCGGAGGTCTTCGACGCGCTGCGCGAGACCGCGCCCGACGCCAAGGGCGAGATCCAGCTCACCGACGCGCTGCGGCGGCTCACCCGCACCCCGGGGGCGGGCGTGCTGGCCTTGCGCTTCACCGGCACCCGCTACGACGTCGGCGACAAGAACGACTACCTGCGGGCCACGGTCGAGCTGGCCAGCCGGCGCGACGACGTCGGGCCGGCGTTCGTCGCGTTCCTGCGCAAGTTCGTGGGCGGCCTCGACGCCGACGAGCCGGCCGGCCGCTGATGGCCGACCAGCGCTTCCCGCCCGACCGGCCGAACCCGCCCGGTCTGGTCGGCTTCGGCGAGGCCCGCGCCAGGGTGCTCGCCCGCGTCGGGCCGCTCCCGCCCCGCCAGGTGCCGCTCGGCGAGGCGCTCGGCTGCGTGCTCGCCGAGGACGTGCGCGCCGGCGAGGACATCCCGCCGTTCGCCAACTCGGCCATGGACGGGTTCGCGGTGCGCTCGGCCGACGTCGCGCGCGCGAGCGCGGCCGCCCCCGTGCCGCTGCGGCTGGCCGGCGAGGTGTTCGCCGGCACGGCCATGCTGCCGACGGTGGCGCCGGGCACGGCGGCGCGCATCATGACCGGCGGGGCGCTGCCGCCCGGCGCCGACGCGGTCGTACCGGTGGAGCAGGCCGCGGCCGAGGACGACCGGGTGCTCGTGCGGCTGGCCGCCGGCCCGGGGGCGTTCGTCCGCGAGGCCGGCGAGGACGTCCGCTCGGGCACGGTGGTGCTGGCGCGCGGGCGGGTGCTGGACCCGGCCGCCATCGGCATGCTCGCCTCGGTCGGGCGCCGCGCGGCGACCGCCCACCCCCGGCCGCGGGTGACGGTGGTGTCGACCGGGGACGAGCTGGTCGACCCTGGCGAGCCGCTCCGCCCCGGCCAGATCCGCGACTCCAACTCGTGGCTGCTGGCCGCCCTGGCCACGGCCGCCGGCGCCGAGGCGTGGCGCTTCGGCCGGCTGCGGGACGACCCGGAGGCGCTGCGCAAGGGGTTCGCCGAGGCGGCCGCCGCCGCCGACCTCGTGCTCACCTCCGGTGGCGTGTCGGTCGGCGAGCGCGACTACACCGGCCGCGTGCTCGCCGAGCTCGGCGACGTGACCCCGCGCAAGGTGGCCATGCAGCCCGGCATGCCGCAGGCCTTCGGCCTGGTGGGCGGCACGCCGCTGTTCGGCCTGCCCGGCAACCCGGTCTCCTGCTTCGTGGTGTTCGAGGTGCTGGTCCGCCCGGCGCTGCGGCGGCTGGCCGGGTTCGGGCCGGGCCAGCTCGACCGGCCCCGGGTGGCGGCCAGGCTGGCCGAGGACGTGCGCAGCCCCAGGGGCAAGGTCTCGTTCCTGCGGGTGCGGCTGCGCACCGGCGAGGCCGGCATCGAGGCGGCCCTGACCGGCCCGCAGGGCTCCGGCGTGCTGAGCTCGTGCGTGGCCGCCGACGGGCTCGCGGTCGTGGGGGAGGAGGTGACCGCGCTGCCGGCGGGCGCCGAGGTGGAGGTGCTGCTGCTGCGCGAGGACCTCGGATGGGTGGCTTGACGTCCTCCTCGCCGTGACCGGCGGGGATTTCACCTACGCAGCCGAGGAGGCGACGTGGTGAGGTTCGCGGTTCGCTGGCGGGCCCAACGGCCCGCCTCCCCGCGCAGGCACGGCCCGTCCGG
>JBIOYL010000349.1:0-2188 GCA_044870185.1 Actinomycetes bacterium
AGGTGGGCGAGCGCCGCACTCAGGGCGGCCACGTCCCCGGGCCTGGCCAGCAGCCCCTCGCGGCCGTGCTCGGCCAGGTGGGGCAGGTTGCCGGCTCGCCAGCCGACCACCGGCAGCCCGGCGGCCATGGCTTCGCCCCACACGGTCCCGTAGGGCTCCCGGAGGCTGGGCAGCACGAACACGTCGGCTCCCTGGTAGAGGGCGGCCACCCGCTCGGCGGGCAGGGGACCGTGGACGACCACCCGCCCGGCCAGGTCCGGCCGGGACAGCCTGGCCCGGATGCGCGCGCCGTGGCGGGGATCGGCGCGGTCGTCTCCGGCCAGGTGCAGAGTGGCCAACCCGTCAGGGAGCTGCGCCACGGCTTCCAGGAGGTCGAGGAGGCCCTTGCGCTCGACCCAGTTGGCCACACAGAGCAGGCCCACCCGGCGTCCCCGGCGCAGGTCGACCGGCGGGCCGGCGGGGGCGGCGGGCAGGTCGCGGCCCGGGGGCACCACCCGGATCCGCTCGCGCGGGTACCCGTCAGCGGCCAGCTCGTCGCCGAGCGCCTGGCTGGCGACCAGCAGCAGGCGGGCGCGGCGGTACGCCAGCCGGTCAAGGGGGGCCTGCACGACCCGCCGCAGCGGCCCGTGGTCGATCCCGCCAGGAGGCTGGTGCAAGCTGCCCACCAGCGGCGTCGTGGGCCGCCGAGGTAGCCATGGCCCGAGGAAGGCGGCGGCGATGCTGTCCAGCACCAGGACGTCCGCACGGCTCCGCCGCAGCACGGCAGCGCCGGCCAGCGCGGGCAGGGGGAAGGGGCGGTCGGGGAAGCTGACGAAGCGGAGGGTGGCGCCGCAGGCGGGAGCCAGCTCCGCCATGCGTCGATGGTAGCGGTAGCCGCCGGTCAGGCGGCCGGGGTCACCCAGTGTGATCAGGGAGACGGTGAGGATGCGTGTCATCCACGTGGCTCCGAGCGCGTTCGGGTCTGAAGGGCTGTACGGCGGCGGCGAGCGGTATCCGCTGGAGCTGGCCCGGGCCCTGGCCGCCGAGGTGGACTGCGAACTGGTCACCTTCGGCTCGCGGCCCGGCAGGTGGCAAGCGGGCGGTGGTCTCCGCGTACGGGTCCTCCGGCCGCTGGCCTGGCTGCACGGCCACCCCGCCCAGCCGGTGGCCCCGCTGCTCCCCGCGGCGCTGACCCGCGCCGAGGTCGTGCACGCCCATCATTTCCAGAGCGTACCCACGCGCCTGTCGGCCGTCACCGCCCGCGTGCTGGGGGCGGGCACGGCGGTGACCGACCACGGCCTGCCCGGCCGGACCTGGGGTGGGCTGGTGCACCGGTTGTTCGACCGCTTCCTCGCCGTCTCCCGGTTCTCGGCCCGTCTGCTCGGCGCTCCACCGGCGAGGACGCAGGTGATCTACGGTGGGGCGGACACGCGGCGGTTCGCCCCCCAGCCCGGTGCCGACCGGGACGGGGTCCTGTTCGTCGGGCGGCTGACTCCGCACAAGGGGATTGACCGGCTGATCCGCGCCCTGCCCGCCGGCGCCACCCTCCGGATCGCCGGCAGCACCGGCCATGACCTGCGTCCGCCCGAGCAGGACTACCCGGTGCTGCTCCGCCGGCTCGCCCAGGGCCGGGACGTCACCTTCCTTGGTCCGGTGCCGGATCCCGTCCTGCCCGACCTGTACCGCCAGGCCGCGGTCGTGGCGCTCCCCTCACTGGAGCGTACCTGCTACGGCCGGAAGGTCCCCGTCTCGGAGCTGCTTGGCCTGGCGGCCCTGGAGGCCATGGCCAGCGGGACCCCGGTGGTCGCCAGCCGGATCGGGGGCCTGGCCGAGGTGGTGGTGGACGGGGAGACCGGCTTCCTGGTGCAGCCGGGCGACGTGGCGGCGCTGGCGGACCGCCTCGCACGGCTGCTGTCGGACCGCCGTCTGGCCGCCCAGCTCGGCGTCAACGCCCGTGACCTGGTCCTGGAGCGGTTCACCTGGCGCGCCTGCGCGGAGCGATGCCTGGCCGCCTACGAGACGCTGGCGTAAGCGTCCCCGGCTCCCCGCGCGCCAGGTCACCTGCGCCAGGCGCTGCGGGCGGCCCCGTCCTAGGTGTGCTTCGCCGCGGCCAGGGCGGCGGTGAGCGTGTCGACCACAGGGGCGCCGCTGGCCTCCAGCGTGTGCCGGTGATGGGAGCCCCCGTCGTACAGGACGCAGCGGGCGCCGA
>JBIOYL010000350.1:0-10790 GCA_044870185.1 Actinomycetes bacterium
CAGGCAGCACAATCGGCCCTACCCAGTCGCCGCGTGCAAGGCTCATCGCCTTGCGTGGCAAGGGATCGGATCTCCCGGCATCGGCTTCACTGGGGTGCGAAGAGGCCGCGCGAAAATCGGCGTTAGGCGCATGGATCTGGGGGGCCTTGCGGTCGGTGGCAACCCACCTCATCTGCCGACCTGTGCGTCAGGGCGCTGGTAGTGGAGGAGGACGACGCCGTTGCCGAAGGTGCGGGTCTCGGCGAGCCGCAGGGTGATCTTGGCGTCTGCTGGCTGGAACAAGGGCTTGCCCCGTCCGATGACGATCGGGTGGACGTACAGCCGGTACTCGTCGATCAGGTCGTGTCGCATGAAGGCCGCGGCGAGGTCGGCCCCGCCGAGCGCCAGGTCGCCGCCGGGCTGTGCCTTGAGCTCCTGGATGTCCTCGGGGACGACGTCGCGGACCACGGTGGTGTTCCAGTCGGCCCGCTCCAGGGTCTTGGAGAACACGATCTTCGGCATGTCACGCCAGATGCGGGCGAACTCAACCATGGGCGCGGTGCTGGCGGGGTCCGTGTCGGCCGTCGGCCAGAACCCGGCCATCAGCTCATAGGTGACCCGTCCGCTCAGGAACGCGCCCATCGCGCTGAGCTGCTCGTTGAAGTGGCGGTGCAGCTCGTCGTCGACCATCTGCCAATCGAGCTCGCGGTTCGGTCCCTCGATGAAGCCGTCAACCGACACCGACATCATCAGGATGATCCTTCTCATCGCGGTTTCCTCTGAAGTCGTCCAGGTCCGGGGCTGCACCGGCCAGGCCGCGCGGCAGCCTCGACCCCACCGGTGATCGCAAGGGTGGAACGGGCCGCGCCCTGGGTGCGGCCGCTTCGTGAAGATCTTGTTCGACCAGGAACTGATCATCAACTAGCGGCCGCGGGGGTCATGGTGCGACGGCCTCATGGCTTTGCGGCGGGAGGACGGGCCGTGATCGTCGAGCTTGACCTGCGCCGGCTGGCCGGCGCCCGGCCACCCGCCACCGGTCGAGGCCGGTGGCCCCAGGCCGGTGGCCCCGTTCGTGAGGGCAACCTGCGCGGCGGGTCGGAGAGCGCTTCCTGTTGCCGAGCAGGCCGAGTCGAGGCATGGTGCCGGTATGGCGACGGGCTGCTCACGCGGACCCAGGCGCGCTTGCGCGAGACGCGGCGCGTGACGACCGTCGGAGCGAGCGCGTGAGCCGGAGGTGGCGGATGGCACGCATCGAGCACTACGAGTTCGGCCGGATCGTCGTCGACGGCCGGGAGGAGCGGGGCGACCTCATCATCCTGCCAGGCCGGGTGGTGCGGAACTGGTGGCGGCGGGACGGGCACGGGCTGGTGCTCGAGGATCTGGAGGACGTGCTCGACGAGCTGCCCGAGCACCTGGTGATCGGCACGGGCGCGCACGGGCGGCTGCAGCCCGACCGGCACACGGTGGAGCGGCTCGAGGCAGACGGTGTGACGGTGGAGCCCCTGCCGACCGCCCAGGCGGTCCGCCGCTACGGCGAGCTGGAGCCCGCCCGGACGGCGGCCGCTCTGCACCTGACGTGTTGACGCCCTGCACCTGCCGTGCTGCGTCGCCTTCGAGCGCAACCCCGGAGGTCCGCTGATGGACGATCGCCCTGCAACCGGAGCGCGTCTGGTCGTGAGCCGCCGCGGCGCGATCGTGCTCCTCGGCGGCGCCGGCTTGGGGATCGTCGCCGCGGCCTGCGGCATGTCCGGCGCGCCGCCGAGCGCCGCCTCGTCGACCGCGGCCACGGCCGGCTCGTCGGCCACGGCCGGCTCGTCGACCGCGTCCCCGGCGTGCGTCCTCCAGCCCGAGGCGACCGAGGGCCCGTACTACCTCGACCTGAACAAGCTCCGCAGCGACATCACCGAGGGCAGGCCGGGGGCGGCCCTCGACCTTCGGATCACGGTCGTGGACGCCGGCGGCTGCACGCCGATCAACGGCGCGGCCATCGACATCTGGCACTGCGACGCAGGCGGCATCTACTCCGGGTTCGGGCAGGCCAGCGCCGGCGGCGCCGCCGGGCAGGCACCGACCGACAAGCTCACCTTCCTGCGCGGCATCCAGCTCAGCGACGCGCACGGGACCGGCAGGTTCCGGACGATCTACCCGGGCTGGTACCGCGGACGCGCCGTCCACATCCACCTGAAAGTCCACGCAGGCGGTGACGTGGTGCATACTGGGCAGCTGTTCTTCGACGACGAGCTGACCGACAAGGTCTTCCGGCGCTCGCCCTACAGCAGCCGCGGGCCGCGGGATACCCGCAACGACGCCGACATGATCTACAACAGCGCGGGCGCGGCCACCTCGGTGCTGGCCGTGGCCGCCAAGGGCGGCGGCTACACCGGCCAGATCACCGTTGGGGTGCGCCAAGCCTGACGCCCGCTATCCCACCCGGACGATGTCGTAGCGTGCCGTGTCGGGCTGGGGGATGCCGAACCGGGCGTTGACCGCGTACAGGCGGCCGGCGGTGAACGTGATCGTCGTCGGGACGTCGAGGTCCGGGTCGGTCAGCTCGGTGACGACACGGCCACGTGTCAGCGGGCCGTCGAGCTGCACCACCACGATCCGGTCGAGCACGTTGCGGACCACCAAGAGGGTCCTGCCGCGCAGCAGGATGCCGTCGCCGTTGGTCAGCGTCGCACCGCCCAGGTCGACCTCGTGGCTCGTGCCGCTGCCGGGATCGACCGTGAACAGCTTGCCGGTGTTGGTCTGCACCACGATCAGCACCGCGCCGCCCTTGGCCGCAGCGATGCCGTTGGCGTTGATCCCCGGCCCGTAGACGAGGTCCCCGGTCAGCGGCAGGGTGCGGACCGCGTCCTGCCCGGGCAGCCTGCCACCGGGACCGAGCGGGACGACGTACAGCTGCTGGTTGACCGAGTCGGTGAAGTAGGCGGCCGTGCGGGTCACCGTGACGTCGTTGACGAAGGTCGCCGTGCCCGCGGGCAGGAGCTGGTAGCTGGCAAGGTCGGCGCCGGTGGCGGCGTCGTACACGTACGCCTGGCCGGTCGCCCCGCCGGCCACGAACAGCCGGTTGCGCTGGTCGACCTTGACGCCGATCGCGTTGCGTCCCTGATGCGGCGGCACCCGCACCGCGCCGCGGCCGGTGCGCGCGTCGCCCGCCCAGACCGCTCCGGTCGGGATCGACCCGACGAACAGCGAGGTGCCGCGCCCACTGGCGATGCCCTCGGGCTGGAAGCCGTCAGGCAGGCGGATGGTCTCGGGGAAGGGCGCGGCGGCGGCGATCGTTGGCAGGAGCGCACTCAGAAGCAGGACGAGCAGCAGCGCGGACCGGCGCATGGCCGCCCACCTCCCGGCGCCACGGACCCGCCTGCGCGTCCGGGTCATGTCTGCGCCGGTGGCACGCTGTGCTGATGGGAACATCGGCCCTCCCTGTTGCGATGCGGCCCGCGCCCAAGCGTCGTCTGGGCCCGCAGCTGTTGAGCCGCGGCGGTGATGAGCCTATCCCGCCGACGGAGGTAGGGCGTAGCCGAGCCTGGACAGGCGCCTGCGGAACTCGGCCTCGACGGCCGCCGGCACGACGAGATGGCGCTCCCCGCAGCGCCAGCACAGGTCGCGCAGCCGGCGATCGCCGGCGAGCAGGACCGCCACGGCGGCGTCCTCGCATGCGACGATGCGGGCCGGGCCGAGGTCACGCAGCTTCCGCGCCCTGGCCGCCGCGTCCTCGAAGAAGGAGGCGACCGCGGCCGGCAGGTCCGCATGGCTGCGGGCGGCAAGGAACCGCACGATCTCGTCCGGCGGCCGTCCGGACTCGATCGCCGTCAGGAACTTCTCCCGCCGCAGCGTCCACACCTTGTCGCCGGTGCGTTCCGCATAGGTCTCGAGCACGATCACGTCGGCGACGGGCAGCGGCTCGACCGAGACCACCTCCAGGTTTGGGAGCACGCGCAGCGGAGTGGTCGCAGCGGTCGTGGCGACGTCGCCGCCGGGCCGGTAGTCCTGCTCCAGCTCGAGGGCGGAGGCGCCGAGCGCGCTCAACCGGAAGTGGCGCAGGCCGTCGTAGCGGCTGAGCCAGTCGAGGTCGTCGCCGCCCCAGTTGTCGTGGTAGTCGTCTCGTGCGCCGACCGGGTCCTCGTAGGCGAGGTCGATGAGGCCGAGCGGTGCCGCGTACTCGAACAACAGGCAAAGGACGTAGCGGCCCTGCAGCAGCGTCCAGTCGTGGTAGCCGGCGTAGCCCAGGCTGCCGTACTGCGGGTCGCCGAGGTACAGCTTCCAGGGATCGCGGGCCACCTCCAGGTCCCACTCCTCGGCCTGCATGAAGCGGAAGAACTCGTCCACGGCGACCCAGCGGCCGGGCGGGCAGGACGCCAGTGCGTCCGCCACCGTCTCGCGGCGTGGCCCGACGGCGGTCAGCGCACCGCGGCTGGACTGGCCCTTGATGGTGTCGATCCGGCTGAACTCGTCCAGCAGGCCGTGCTTGAGCCAGCGCCGCCACAGGTGGCGCAGGGTCTCGTGCGCCCGCGCCCCCAAGGCTGCACGGCCCCGGCTGGTGAGCTGCAGGCGCGTGCCCGCCAGTTCCGCCAGGCCGCCTGCCTGCAGGAGCAGGGGCCATGCAAACGACGCGATCGGACCGTGCGCGCCCTGATAGAACTCACCGTCGGCCAGCGACCGGGCCACCAGCGCCGAGGTGGCCGCCGTCGGCCGCTTGGTCCGGTCGCTGCAGCGGAGCTTGCCCGCCTCGCACAGCCTGAGCATGGTCGCGAGGTCCGCGGCGGCCGCCCGCTCGGTCACCCGCACCTCGAGCTCGCCGCCGTCCTGTCCGGCTGGGGGCAGCTCGGGGCTGTCCTCAACCGACGCCGGCGGCGGCTCCGGCGTCAGCGCGGTCAGGCGCCGGCGCAGGTCGGCTGGGATCTCGCCACGCGGGCCCAGGAAGAACAGGCGCAGGCGCGACGCGCCGTTGCGCCCGGCCCCGGGCTCGCTGCCGTACTTGGCGCGGAACCGGGCCGCCTCCAGCCTGCCCTCGAACGAGCGGGCCGCCTCCGCGACCGCCGCCCGCTCCAGCTCATCCATCCTGTCCAGCTCGGACGTCAAGTTGGCCGGCTGCCCGAGGAACCGGTCGAGCGCGTCCATGAGCTCCGGCTTGCGCAGCAGCTTGGGCTGGCCGATCAGCGCCGCCAGCGCCCGCAGCTCGGGGACGGTCCGCTGCGCCAGCGCCTCCCGGACGGTCGGGGGCGGCAGGTCACGAAGTCGCATGCAGCACGCCTCCAGGGACGGCATCGTCTTGGGGTGACAGGTCCACGAGCCGACGGATTCTATCGCGCGTGGCTGCGGACCCCCTTGCACGCTGAAGCGGCCCTGTGCGCCGAGTGGGACCAGCGGGTCCAGGGAGATCTAGGCGACGTCCCTGGACCGGCCCGTCGCGGCCATGATCTCGTCCAGCAGCGCAAGCTGCGCGTCGGAGAAGAACACCGCCATGCAGGACCATCGGACACCGCGTCGCGCAGCCGGTCAAGAGCGGCGTCACCGGTGGCCGGCCGACGGGGTTGGCATAGAGGAGGCGCAGGACTGACGTGGGAGGCCGTCCAAGGCACAATCTCCGGGTCACCGTCGTGGCGACACCGATCGTGGACGGGCGGCGGGCGCAACGCGCCGGCCGGAGGGAGGCGACCGACATGGCCAGGTATCTCGAGCTGCGCCGGCACACCGCCAACGACGGCGACGTGCTCACCGGCGAGGGGGTCCGTGCGGCGCTCGAGCTCGGCGCGCGGCTCGCCGGGCCCTACGACCTGCTCGTCTCCTCCGGCGCGCAGCGGGCGACCCAGGCGCTGGCCTGTGTTCTGGCCGGGTGGGGCCGGCCGGTGCCTGGCGGCGTGGTGGTCGAGCCGGGCCTGCGCTCCACGGCCGAGGACCGCTGGCGGGAGCTGGCCAGGCAGGCCGGCACCAGCGAGCTGGGCGCCCTGCTGGCCGCCGACCAGGCGTTCGTCGAGCAGGAGGCGGCGACGCTGGCCGCGGGGCTGCGCCGCGTGCTGGCCGCGCTGCCCGCCGACGGCCGGGCGCTTGCCGTCGGGCACAGCCCGACCAACGAGGCGGCCGTGTACGGCCTGGCCGGCGTGATCGTGCCGCCGCTCGGCAAGGGCGCCGGCGTGCTGCTGGTGGCCGACGGCGACGCGGTGCGGGTCGAGCCGCTGGATCCTGGCGGATGACGGCGGGCCGGGCGGTTGTCACGCTGCCGGAGCGCCTACCTGACGACCGGGTCGCTCGGCCCGCTGCCGGATGCCGCGCAGCATCTTCTGTTCCATCAGGAAGTTCGCCGGCTCCAGCAGCAGGTGGACGAACAGCCGGCCGGACACCGAGCCGTGCCAGTCCGCCCGCCAGCGGATGAGCAGCCGCGTGCTGCGCGTACCAAGCGGCTCCAGCACCAGCGCCCAGCTCGTGTCGACCCGGCCGGTCTTCGGATCGCCTGGCGCGACCGGCCCGCCGGTGCGCGGGTCGCGGGCGTGCAGGACGAGCACCCGCCCCGGTTCGACCTGGGCGACCGTCAGCGCCACGGCCTCCCTGTCTTCGGGGGCGAGGCGGACGCGGTCGCCGACCTGTAGGTCCTGCAGGTCGGGTACGACCCGGTCGCTGCTGTGGATGTCGAGGCCGATGAGGTTCTCGAGCCAGTCGTAGCTGTAGAAGCCGCCGCGGCCCTGGCCCAGCTGCACAAGCCAGGGCCACACGTCGTCGGCCGGCACCCGGATCGTGATCGCCCGCGTCGTCACCAGCTTGGGCCGCGGTACCAGGTCGTCCCCTGGCAGCCGACGGCGCACCTCGTCGTTGCTCGCGCCCACCGCAGCAGCCGCGGCCGCACCAGAAGGACGTAGCCACCGGTCATGGCCGCCGCCATCGTTGCCGCTAGCCATCGCCCAGCACGCATCAGCTCTCCCTTCGGTCGCGGCCACGTCCGGCTTCCGCTGGTCACATCCGGCTTCCGCGCGGCCGGCCAGACCACCAGGGCCGAACGGCCCGCCCGGTGCGGCCATCACGCCCACCACCAGCGACGGGAACAGCAAGCGCGGCTGGCCTGTCAGCCGGGCGGGCCCAGAACCGCTCGAGCATGGCGGCACCCCCCGGGCCGAACCCGGGGAGCTGGAGCGCGACGACGTCGGTGCGGCGCAGCTGGGAGCGCAACGGCCCCCACACTGTGGGTGTTTCGGGGACACCGTGCACGAGCACGACGGGCATCGGCTAGTGGGGGGTCGCCGCCGCCTGCTGCCCCGACTCGTGCTGGTAGGCGCGTGCGTACGAGTCGGCGGCGACCATCGCGTCGACCACCATCTCGGGCGTGACCGAAAACGGCATGTTGTGGATGGTCTCGCCCGGGGCGGTCGCGGCCTTGGCCACCGTCAGCAGCTCCTGCTTGCTCACGTCGGCCAGACCGAGGTCGGCGAGGGTGGTCGGCAGGCCGACGCTCATGCAGAACGAGACGAACTCGTTGAACTCCCGGGTGGGCCGGTCCTCGAGGGCGAACTGGGTCAGGGTGCCGAAGTTGACCTTCTCCCCGTGCATGAAGTGGTGCGTCTGGGGAGCGCGGTCAGGCCGTTGTGGATCGCGTGCGCGGCCGCCAGGCCGCCGCTCTCGAAGCCGAGCCCGGACAGCAGCGTGTTCGCCTCCACGACCTTCTCGAGGGCTGGTGTGACCACATGCTGCTGCGCCGCCTGCCGGGCCGAGAAGCCGTAGTCGATCAGGGTGTCCAGCACAGCTTGGCCAGGGCCAGTCCGGCCATGGTCGGCAGCCCGCCCGCCATCGTCGGCTGGCGCGCCTCGGCGGTCGCGCGGGCCTCGACCCAGGTCGCCAGCGCGTCGCCCATCCCCGAGACCAGGAACCGGAAGGGCGCGTTGGCGCACAGCTCGGTGTCGACCAGCACGAGGTCGGGGTTGTGCGGGAAGAACACGTATTCCTCGAACACGCCGTCCTCGGTGTAGACCACCGACAGGGCGCTGGTGGGCGCGTCGGTCGAGGCCACCGTGGGCACCGTGACCCAGGCGATGCCGGCCTGGTGGCCGACTGCCTTGGCGGTGTCGAGCGTCGTGCCGCCGCCGACGCCGGCCACGACGTCGGCGCCTGACGCACGCGCCACCTCGGCGATGCGATCGATCTCCCGGTGCGAGCACACACCTCCGAAGACCTCCCGCTTGAAGTCGATGCCCGCCTCCTGGAACGACGACGAGAGCTTGTCGCCGGCCAGCCGCCACACGTTGTCGTCCGCGATCACCAGTGGCTGCTGGCCGATCTCGGCCATGTGCTTGCCGATGGAGGCGAGCACGCCGCGGCCTTGGATGTAGCGGCGCGGCGCGATGAGGGACTGGACCGTTCCCGCTTCTGCCATGGTCTTTCTCCTTCGGGACCCCGCTCAGGGGACGAGGATGCCGCGGCCCTGCAGACGGCCGCCGTCGAGGTCGTCCATCGCGTCGTTGACCGCGTCCAGGGGGTAGGTCTGGGTGTGCAGCTCGACCTTGCCCTGGGCGGCCAGGGTCATCAGCTCGATCAGGTCGTTGTAGCTGCCGACCAGGTTGCCGACGATGTTGCGCTCGGTCGAGATGATGTCGATGGTGGGGACGTTCACCGTGGCGCCGTAGCCGATCACGTAGTGGGAGCCGGCCCGGCGGGTCATCTCCCAGGCGTCGGCCTCGGCACCGCGCTCGCCGACGAAGTCGAGCACCACCTCGGCGCCCTTGCCGTCGGTCAGCTCTGCGACCCGCTCGACCTGGCCGCCGTCGGCGACCACGGTGTGGTCGGCGCCGTAGGAGCGGGCCAGCTCCAGCGCCGCCTCGGAGCGGTCGACCACGATGATCTCGGCCGCGGTGAGCGCCTTCGCCGTCTGGATGCCGATGTGGCCGAGGCCGCCGGCGCCGATGACCACCACCTTGGTGCCCGGGTACAGCAGCGGCACGGCCTTGCGCACCGCGTGGTAGGCGGTCAGCCCGGCGTCGGCGAGCGCGGCCACGGCGGCCGGCTGCAGCGACGGGTCGAGCTTGACGCAGGCGCGGGCGCCGGTCTTGAGCAGCTCGGCCATGCCGCCGTCGGCGTCGATGCCGGGGAAGATCGAGTTGTCGCAGTGCACATCGTCGCCGGCCCGGCAGGCGCGGCACAGCCCGCAGGTGACCAGCGGGTGCAGGATCACGGTGTCGCCGGGGGCGACGTTGCTGACCGCCGAGCCGACCTCGGCGACCCAGCCGGCGTTCTCGTGCCCGAGCGTGTAGGGCAGCCGCACGCCCGACTTCTCGGCCCACTGGCCTTCGATCACGTGCAGGTCGGTGCGGCACAGGCCGGCGCCGCCGATCCGCACGAGCACATCCAACGGGCCGTCGATCCTGGGGTCGGGGACCTCCTCGACCGTCGGCCGCTTGTCGTATTCGTGCAGCCGGACCGCTTTCATGTGCTCTCGCCTCCCTCGGCCCTGGCGGTGGGGACGAACCTGGAGCCGGGCAGGCCCCAGGCGCGGAAGAACTCACCCGTTGTGCGGCACAGCTCGACGTTCAGGGTGCTGCCCGTGCGGATGAGCGCGCTCGACCGGCGACGGTGGCCCGGGTCGCCGGCCGGCCGTCCGGCCCGGCCACGAGCGGGGCGGCCGGTCCGGTGTCCAGCCCGCCGGCCCGCCGCCGTGCCAGGTCGGCGAGGATGGCCGCGCGGGCCGCAAACGACAGGAACGTGATGCGCTCGGCGGCCCGTCCCAGCCGCTGCTCGAAGCGGACGGCGAGCGGCTCGGCCGCCACGTCGGGCGCCAGGCGCCCGTCGGCGTCGAGCATGCCGAGGTCGCCGACCCGCACGCGCAGCAGCTCGGCCAGGTGCAGGCCGCTGCCGACCAGCGCCAGCAGCACCACCCGGGTGGCCCCGTCCGCGCCCACGTCGGGCAGCGTCCGGGCGGTGGCCGCCGCGGGCAGCGGCCGCCAGGCGACCGACACCCCGCCGAGCCGGAACCACACCTTGGCGCCCATGGCCAGCCCGGCCACGGCGGCGTCGGGCTGGCCGTCGAGCGCACGGGCGAAGGCGAGCAACAAGCGCGCGGCGACGGCGGGGTCGGCCCGGGCCGCGGCCAGCAGCGCCTCCAGGTCGTCGGTGCCGGTCATGGTCTGGAAGCGGTCCAGGCTGGCCACCAGCGTGCGCACCCACGACGGCTCGCGGCAGCGGGTGGCCAGCACCTCGGCCATGCGGCGCACGCTCGGCAGCGCCAGCAGGGCGGCCTCGCGCCGGCCGGCCAGCGCGCGGGCCGGGTCGGTCACCGTCGCCGCACCAGCCCGCGGACCGCCGCCGAGCGGTCGCCGTCGTTGATGAGCCGGTGCAGCGCCTCGGCCATGAAGTGATCCTTGAGCACCACCTCGACCGAGCTGACCCCGGGCAGGCGGGCGACCCGCCGGCGGATCTCCTGGCCGATCGCGCCGGCGAACTTGGCCGGGCACAGCGGAGAGGTGAGGTGGAAGTGGACGGTCACCCGCCCGCCGTCCACCTCCACCTCGTCCAGCAGCCCCAGCTCGGCCAGCGGGGTGCGCACCTCGGGGTCCTTGACCGCGCCGGCCACCGCCCGCACCCGCTCGGCGTCGACCACCGGCGGGGCGTCGACCTCCGGGGTGGTGCCGGGCGCCGGGGGAGTGGCGCCCGGCGGCCTGGCCCCTGCGGACGTGGTCATCGCGACTCGGTGCCGAGCACGCCGGTATCGGTCGCCGGCGGCGCGGCCAGATGGTCCCTGTGGCGGCGGGCGAGCTCGTCGTCGGCGATCGCCTCGAGCTTGGCGGGGATGTCGATGCCGTACAGGCGGGCGATGTTGCCGCCGACGA
>JBIOYL010000351.1:0-7732 GCA_044870185.1 Actinomycetes bacterium
TCCCGCCCTTGCCGGTGACGATCAGCAGGCGTGCGCCGTCCAAGAGGTTGGTGGCCATCGTCCGGCCATCCTACTGCCCCTCCACGATCTGGCCCGCCGGGGCGACCCGGGTGGCCGGTCCAGGCTCCCGCCCCGGGGCGGCCCGGGGTGGCGGACCGGGTGGGCCGGGCGGGCCGCGCTGGTGGCGCGGCGGACAGCCCCTGGGGAGAATGGGAAGGCCATGCGACGCCAGCTCCTCCCCCTCCTCGCCGTCCTCGGCCTGCTCGGGTTGCTGCTCGGCACCGGTCCGGCCCGGGCGGCCGAGGTGTCGGGCCCCCGGGTCGAGGTGTTCGATGCCTCCGGCGTGCTCGACGCCACCATGCTCGGCGGGCTCCGCCGCGCCCTGGACGGCGCCCCGGCCCGGGGCGTGGCCGTGTTCCTCATCCAGCTCGACAGCTTCGGCGGCCTCGGGATAGATCCGGCCGAAGCCCAGCGGCTCGTGGCCGAGGCCAAGGTCCCGGTGGCGGTGTGGGTCGGCCCACGCGCGGCCCGCGCGGCCGGCGCGGCCACCTTCCTGCTCGCCGGCGCCGACGTCGTGGCCACCTCCAGGCAGGCGCGCATCGGGCCGGCGCTCCCGGCTGAGCTCGGCCGCGGCCGCCGGCCCGCCGCCGAGGCGACGCTGTTCGGCCGCTCCCGGCTGCCGGCGGCCGCACGCAACGGCACCATCGACGGCGCGGCCGCGGAGCGGGCCGGCCTGGCCGTCTACCCGGCCGAGTCGCTGCCCGACGCCGTGCAGCGGCTGAACGGGCAGCGGGCCGACGGTCGGGTGCTGGACGTGAGCGGGTTCCAGGTCCGCTTCCTGTCGCCCGGGATGGGCGACCGGGTCCGCCACGGCCTGGCCAACCCGACCCTGGCCTACCTGCTCCTGCTGGCGGCCGCCGCCATGCTCGCGTTCGAGTGGTTCCAGCCCGGGTTCGGCGTCGCCGGCGTCGCCGGTGTCGCGGTCGCCCTGCTGGCCGTGTACTCGCTCGTCGTCCTGCCGACCAACTGGCTTGCGCTCGGCGCGCTGCTCGCCGGCTTGGTCGCGTTCACGCTGGACGCCGCTGCCGGCGGGCTCGGCCTCGGCACGGCGGCCGCGACCGTGCTCACCGCGGTCGGCTCGTGGTGGCTGTTCTCGAGCCCCTCCCCGCTCCTGCGCGTCGACGGGCGGCTGGCGGTGCTCGGCGTGGCCTGGTGCCTTGCGTACTTCGTGGTGATCCTGACCGTCGCGCTGCGTTCGCAGCGGCAGGTGCCGCTGGGGACCGAGGCGCTGGTCGGGACGTACGGCGTGGTCCGCAGCGTGCTGAACCCGGGCGGGATCGTGGTCATCGACGGTGCCATGTGGCGGGCGCGGCTGCGCGACGACAGCCTGCTGCCCGCCGGCCAGCGGGTCCGGGTCGACCGGGTGGTCGGCGGCATCCTGGAGGTGACGCCCGAGGACCCGTCCTCCCTGCGTCCCGGCAAGGGTCGCGGCAAGGGCAGGTCGCGTCACCGGGGCGAGGAGGCGCTGCCTACGGTCAGGCCGGCCGGCCACGAGTAGCCGTGCGCCGCCCGGCCACCCCGCGGCCCCGCGCCCGCACGGCCTCGCCCCGCACCCCGGCGGCGCCGCCCCGCGCCCGCACGGCCTCGCCCCGCCGCCCCCGCGGGTGGGCGCCGCAGCTCGGCGGCGGCCTCGGCCTGGTCGCCTTCGCCTGGTCGACCAGCCTGGCCGGGGTCGAGCCGGTGCGCTACGTCTGGTTCCAGCTCGTCTGGGCGGGCTGGATCCTGGCCGCCGACGCGATCGTGCTGGCCCGCACCGGCGCGTCGCTGCTGCGCACGGGCGGACGCCGGCTGGCCGGCCTGGTCGCCCTCAGCTCGGTGCTCTGGTGGGGCTACGAGATCGCCAACTGGCGGCTGCGCAACTGGTACTACGTGGGCGGCGGACGGCTCGGGCCGGTCGGCACCGTCCTGTTCGACACCGTCGCCTTCGCGACCGTGCTGCCCGCGCTGGCCGAGTCCCGGGACCTGCTGCGCTCGTTCCTGCGTCTCCCCGACCCGCCGCCGCTGGCCATCTCGCGCCGCACGGTGAAGGGGCTGCTCGCCGCCGGGCTGGTCATCCTGCCGCTGGTGTTCGCCTTCCCGGCCCAGCTCTTCCCCCTGGTCTGGGTGGCGCCGCTGCTGGTGCTGGACGCCTGGGCGGACCTGCGTGGCCGGCCGCGCGCGCTCGGCCGGGTCCGGGCCGGCCGGGCCGGGCCGGTGCTCCTGGTCGCCCTCGCCGGCCTGGCCACGGGGGTGCTGTGGGAGACGTGGAACTGGCACGCGCTGCCCCACTGGTCCTACCGCGTCCCCCACTTCGGCTTCGCCAAGGTGTTCGAGATGCCCCTGCTCGGCTACCTCGGCTACCTGCCGTTCGCGCTGGCCGCCGACGCCGTCTGGCGCACCGTGTCCGGCGGCCCTGGTGGCCTCGGCGACGATCCCGTCACCCGGCTTGGCCCCGATCCCCGCCTGCCGGCGGGGCCGGTCGGCTGACGCAGGGCGGCGCAGCCGACAGGGGCGGACGGCGCGCCGGAGTGCAACACTGTGGAGGTCAGCGCCGGTCCGATTCGCCGGACGCGCAGCCTTGTGAGGTGGAATCGGTGGAAGCCTTCGCCATCGTCATCGTCGTCATCCTGGTCGCCCTCGGCGTGTTCCTGATCCTGTCCAGCGTCCGCATCGTGCAGGAGTACGAGCGCGGGATCATCTTCCGGTTGGGCCGCGTCATCTCACGGCCCAAGGGGCCGGGGCTGTTCCTCATCCTGCCGTTCGGCATCGACCGGATGGTCAAGGTGAACCTGCAGGTGGTCCCGATGAACGTCCCGCCCCAGGACGTCATCACCCGGGACAACGTCACCGTCCGGGTGGACGCGGTCATCTACTTCCAGGTCGTCGACCCGCTCAAGGCGACCGTGAACATCCAGAACTACTTCCTCGGCACCAGCCAGGTCGCCCAGACCACGCTGCGCTCCACCCTCGGCAAGGTCGACCTGGACGATCTGCTGAGCCAGCGGGAGCGCATCAACGAGCAGCTGAGCCACGTGATCGACGACCTGACCGAGCCGTGGGGCGTCAAGGTGGTGCTGGTCGAGATCAAGGACGTCGACCTGCCGGACACCATGCAGCGGGCGATGGCCGCCCAGGCCGAGGCCGAGCGCGATCGCCGCGCCCGCATCATCACCGCGGAGGGCGAGTACCAGGCCTCCCAGAAGCTGTCCGAGGCGGCCGCGGTGCTGGCCGGCAACCCGCAGGCGCTCCAGCTCCGCTTCCTGCAGACGGTGGCCGCCGTCGCCGTCGAGCGCAACTCGACGCTGGTCATGCCCATCCCGGTCGAGCTGCTGTCGTTCTTCAGCACCGTCGGCCGAGGCGGCGGCCCCTCGGCGAACGGGGAGGCACCGGCCGTGCCGCCCGCGGCCCCGCCGGAGCACCCTGCCGCCGACACGACGGCGCCGCAGCCCGCCACGCCCGACCGCCACTCCGCGCCGATGGTCCCGCCCCCCTCGGCCATGCCCGACCGGTCCGACCGGCCGACCGGGACCACCCCGTTCCCCCGGACCGACCGGGGGTCCGGCGGGCCACACGCCCGGCCGCAGGCCGACGGGGGCGCAGGGGAGCCGGGCGCCTTTATGCCTGATTGACCCCGGCCATGGGATACCTGGGCTTCGCAACCGAAGCGTTATTGCCCAAGCATTGAGGGCGCCGGGATCGTGGGTTACCCTGCCGTTCCAGCCGTCCGAGCGGATCGAGGCGTCTGTCTGTCTCGTCGGGCGGTGCATGGGCCGCAGGCGCGACGGCACCGCGGCGGCCCGCAGCAGGGGAAGGACGTCATCATGACCGCGACATCGTGGGAGCTCCAGGTCGGCTGGCAGTACCGGGCTGCCTGCAAGGGGCCGGAGTCCCATCTGTTCTTCGCCCCCAACCATCTCGAGCGCAAGGACGAGCGCCTCGCCCGCGAACATGCCGCCAAGGCGATCTGCATGACCTGCCCGGTGCTGACCCAGTGCCGGGAGTACGCGCTCGCCGTGCGTGAGCCGCACGGCATCTGTGGCGGCCTGAACGAGTACGAGCGCCGCCAGGTGCTCGCGCGACGAGCCGGCTGATCCGCCCGGGGACGGGAGAGGCCGGGCCTCCAGGCCCGGCCTCTCCCCGTTCCGCAGCCGACAATGGACGCACCCGGCCGCATCGGTGGGCACCTGCGGCTCGACGGCTCCATTCGCGGCTTGAGACCCGCTGCCGGATCGCCGTCGCCGAGCAGGTCCGGCGCCAGGTGGTCGGATAGCCTGTAGGACCTGCTGCGCACCCGACCCTGGAGGAGCCCGCCATGACCAAGTGGGAGTATGCGACCGTCCCGCTGCTGCCGCACAACACCAAGATGATCCTCGACAACTGGGGCGAGGACGGCTGGGAGCTGGTCGCCGTGCACACCGCCGAGGTGGGGGGCACGGTCGCGTTCTTCAAGCGTCCGAAGAGCTGACGTCCCACGAGCATCCTCGCCGGCCTGGACGCGAGCCGGCAGCAGGAGGCAGCCATGACCGACCGATTCCGGGCCGGGATCATCGGCACCGGGTTCATCGGCGGCGTCCACGCCCACGCCGTGCGTGCCGCCGGCGGCGTGCTGCGCCGCGTCGCCGCCGCCACCCCCGAGCACGCCGCACGCGCCGCCGACCGGCTGGGGGCCGAGCATGCCGCCGCCTCGGCCGAGGAGCTGATCGCCGCCGACGACGTCGAGGTCGTCCACATCTGCACCCCCAACGCCACCCACGCGCCGCTGGCCATGCAGGCCATCCAGGCGGGCAAGCCGGTGGTCTGCGAGAAGCCGCTGGCGACCACGCCCGCGGACGCGTATCGGCTGACCGACGCCGCCACGCAGGCGGGGATCGTCGCGTCGGTTCCGTTCGTCTACCGGTACTACCCGACCGTGCGCGAAGCCAGGGCCCGGATCGCGCAGGGCAAGGCCGGGGTCCTGTGGCTGCTGCACGGGTCCTACCTGCAGGACTGGCTGTCCAGCCCCAGCGACACCAACTGGCGCGTCGACCCGGCGCTCGGTGGCGCCTCGCGCGCGTTCGCCGACATCGGCGTGCACTGGTGTGACCTGATGGAGTTTGCCACCGGGCACCGCATCACCCGGCTGGCGGCCCGCATGGCCACGGCGTTCCCAAAACGGCGCGGCGGCGACGGGATGACCGCCGTGGGCACCGAGGACGGCGCCGTCGTGCTGTTCGGGACCGACCGTGGCGCGGCCGGGTCGGTGGTGGTGAGCCAGGTGTCGCCGGGCCGCAAGAACCGGCTGTGGTTCTCGTTCGACGGCACCGACGCCTCCTACAGCTTCGATCAGGAGCTGCCCGACAGCTTGTGGGTCGGCGGCCGGGGCGAGAACCGCCTGGTTCCCCGCGGCCCGGACACGCTGGGGTCGGCCGCGCGACGCTACGCCGTCGTGCCGGCCGGGCACCCGCAGGGGTTCCAGGACTGCTTCAACGCCTTCGTCGCCGACGCCTACGCCGCCATCGCCGGCCAGCAGCCCGACGGGCTGCCGACGTTCACCGACGGCCTGCGGGCGGCCACGCTGACCCAGGCCGTGGTCGACTCCGCCGCCAGCCAGACCTGGGTGGAGGTGCCCACATGAAGCTCGGCTTTCTCACCGCCTGCCTGCCCGACCAGCGCCTCGAGGACATCGCCGCGTGGGCGTCGGGCGCCGGCTTCCAGGCCCTGGAGGTGGCGGCCTGGCCGGCCCTGGGCGACCGCCCGTTCACCGCCACCCACCTCAAGGTGGAGGACTTCGGCCAGCGTGACGCCGACGCCACCCGCGCGCTGTTCGACCGGCACCGGCTCACCCTGTCGTCGCTGTCGTTCTACGACAACAACCTCCACCCCGACCCGGCCGAGCGCCAAGCGGTCAACGACCACGTGCTCGCCTGCATCGACGCGGCGGCGCTGCTCGGCTGCCCAACTGTTGGGACCTTCATCGGCCGCGACCCGTCCAAGCGCGTGGCCGAGAACCTGCGCGAGGCGGAGAAGCTGTTCCCGCCGCTGGTCGAGCGCGCCGGGGAGCGGGGCGTCAAGCTCATCATCGAGAACTGCGTGATGGAGGGCTGGCATCCCGACGGCTACCCCGGCAACCTCGCCTACTCCCCGGAGCTGTGGGAGTGGCTGTTCTCGCTCGGCCTGTACCTGAACTTCGACCCGTCGCATCTGGTGTGGATGGGCATCGACCCGGTGGTGGCGCTGCGGCCCTACGTCGACCGGGTCGCCCACGCGCAGGCCCAGGACATCGAGGTCTTCGCCGAGCGGCGCAACCGCTACGGCTGGCCGGGCAGGGCGGTCGACCGGCCCGACCCGTGGGACGTGGGCTGGTGGCGCTACCGCGTGCCGGGGCTTGGCCAGGTCGACTGGGTGCGGGTGGTCGACGCACTGTACGAGGGCGGCTTCGACGGGGTGCTGACGGTCGAGCACGAGGACCCGGTCTGGGGCGGCACCGAGGATCGCGTCAAGACCGGCCTCGCCATCGCCTACCGCACCCTGCGTCCCCTGCTGGCGGCCTGAGGTCGCGACCTGCCCGGTACGAGGCGGCCGGCAGCGCAGGGTCAGCGCAAGGCAACGTGCTCCCCACCCGGGCGCCCGGCGGGTCGCCCATCAGGCCCATCAGGTAGGGTGCCTGCGTGGAGATCAGCGCCGCCTTCGCCGAGCTGCCCGGGCTCACCCCGCGGCGGGCGCAGCTCGCCATGGCCGAGGCGGTTGCCGCCGCGCTGGAGGCCAAGCGGCCGCTGCTCGTGCACGCGCCCCCCGGTGTCGGCAAGTCGCTCGGCTACCTGGTGCCGATCGTGGCCGGCGGGCGGCGGGCGGTCGTGGCGACCGCCACCAAGGCGCTGCAGTCGCAGCTCGTCGAGCGGGACCTGCCCCGGCTGGCCGGCGCCTTCGGCACCACCTTCGCCCTGGCCATGGGCAGAGGCAACTACCTGTGCCTGGCGCGGGCGGACACCCTGGTCGGCGCCACCCGGCTGGCCGCGACGGCGCAAGAGGAGGCGGCCCTGGAGCTGGTCGAGTGGGCGGCCGGCTCGCCGACCGGGAGCCGCCTGGACGCGCCGCCCGGCACCCGCGACGAGGTCTGGGACCTGGTCGCCACCTCCGGCGAGGACTGTCCCGGGCACAAGGGCTGCTCGTTCCACCCCCGCTGCTTCGCCGAGCGGGCCCGCCAGGCCGCCCGCGACGTGGACGTGGTCGTCACCAACCACCACCTGCTCCTGCTCGAGCTGCAGCTCCGCCAGGCGTCCGACGCGCCCGGCGTGATGCTGCCCGAGGCGGACGTGCTCGTCGTGGACGAGGCGCACCGGCTCGCCGGCTCGGCCGCCGACCTGTACGGGGTGACCGTCACCGCGGCGCGGGTGTCGCGGGCCGGCGCGGCGGCCGACGCCGTGGCCAGGGCGACCGGGGTCGCCTCGGACTGGGCGCGCCGGCTGCGGGACGCCTGGGAACGTCATGTGGCCGACCTGAGCCTGGGCGCCGTGCCGCCCGGCTCGCCCGCCGCCGGCCGGCTCGCCGAGGCGCTCGCGCCGGTCGCCAAGGCGGCCCAGGCGGCCGCCGCCGCGCTCGCCGACCTCGGCCTGCTCGACGCGGACCTCGAGGGCGGCCTGCAGGCCGCCCGGCGGCGGCTGGCGGCCCTGCGCCGCGACCTGGACCGCCTGGTCGCCGAAGGTACCCCGGACGG
>JBIOYL010000352.1:0-3041 GCA_044870185.1 Actinomycetes bacterium
CTGATCGCGTTTGGATTCCTCGCCCAGGTCGTCACTCACCTCGACCCATTTGTCGCTGCGGTGCTGCCGGCCGTGTTTGTCCTGGGCGAGTTCACCTTCGCCGCCCTGCTGCGCAACACCCTGGAGAACCTGGTGTTGCTGCGGCAGATGCAGCGGATCCGCGGCTACTACCGCACCTTGGTCTCCGAGGCCGACCAGTTCTTCGGCCCAGCCGCCGAGGAGGAGCGGTTCTCGGCCGCGATGGCCACGGTGGGGCTGCGGGCCCGGCCCGTGGGGATGCTGTTCACCGGAGCCAGCGTGATCGCCGCGATCAACAGCGTGGTGGGCGGGGTCGGCGTGGCGCTGCTGGCCGCCAAGGTCGCGAGCCTGGCCACGGGCGCCGCGTTGGCGGTCGGCATCGCCGCCGCCGTGGTGCTGTTCGGGCTGCACCTGCTGTACCAGCAGCAGCGAGCCACCGACCGAGTCCTGCGGCCACCGGCCGAGGCACCATCGGCCTAGTGATGGAAGTCGACGCCGACGGCGATCAGCAGCACAAGGATCGCAGCGACGACCCAGTCGACGACCAGGCAGAACGGCGGCCACCAGCGAGTGTTAGCAACATAGTGGCTCCGGTGCTGCCAAAGGTCCTTGAACCCATGGCCGGTGAGGCCGAGCACCAGCAGCCACGCCGGTCCGGTGACGCCCGCCGCGGCAACTATCACAAACACTCCGGCGATCGCGGCCTCGACGGCGATCACGGTCCGGCGTCCATCAGCTACCGCAAAGCCGATGTAGACCGCCGCGATCAGGGGCAGCGAGAGCGCGTAGACGGTCGCCGGGTCCAGCCACCAGAAGCCGAGCGGTGATGCGGCCTGGATGACGCCGAAGACGACGCCCCACAGCACGGGTGCGCGGAGCGACCGCCCCGGCAGCGGACTGGCCGTCCGCGGCTGCGTCATGGTTAGCTTGACGGTTGCTGGGTGATGCCGGCGGTGGCCGACTCGGCGGCGCCGCGTCCGGTGGCGATGCGGTCGGCCAGGTAGGCGGCATCGTCGTTGACGAAGCCGAGCAGGGCCGAGCCGCGGGTGTGCTGCCACGACAAGCCCAGGAAGTACAGGCCGGCCACCTCGGTGACGCCGCGCCGGTGGACGACATGACCTTCACGAACCACCCCCGGGATGTGGATCCAGGCGTAGTCGGAGCGGTAGCCGGTCGCCCACACCACCACCCCAACGTCCTCCAGGAGGCTGTGGTCGGCGAACCGGACCGTACGGCCCTCGGCGTCGACCAGCCGCGGCCGGAACCGGACCCCGGCCCGCTCCAGCCGGCGCCGGTTGGTGCCGATGATGAACTCCCCGCGGGCCTGCACGCGCCGGCCCAGCCGGGAGCCGGCGGTCACACGCATGAGGCCCAACCGGGTCAGCCACCAGAACAGGTCCTGGCCACCCAACCGCTGGGGCAGCATCGGATAGGCGGTGGCGATCGACAGGTCGACAGTGCGGGTGGCGGCCAGCTCCTCGGCGATCTGGAACCCTGAGTTCCCCCCGCCGACCACCAGCACCGGTCCCTCCGGCAGGGCGGGGGGGTTGCGGTAGTCGGCGCTGTGCACCTGAGTGACGGAGGCGTCCAGCTTGCCGGCCGGCGGTGGGACGAAGGGGACCTGGAACGGGCCGGTGGCCACCACCACCTGCCGGGCCCGGTAGGTGGCATCGGAAGTGCGGACCTCGAAGTCGTCGCCGACGCGTCGCAGGTCCGTGACTTGGGCGTTGAGCCGCACCGGCAGGTCGAAGGCGGCCGCATAGGCCTGCAGGTAGTCGGCCACCGGCTCCTTGGTCGGGTAGGAGTCGGCCGGGGCGGGAAACGCCATGCCCGGCAGGGCGTCGTACTGGGCCGGAGTGAACAGCTTCAGCGAGTCCCACCTGGACCGCCAGGTGTGGCCGAGCTCAGGGGCGGCCTCCAGCACCACGAACCGCAGGCCCTGCTGGGCCAGGTGCCAAGCCATGGCCAGCCCGGCCTGGCTCCCCCCGACCACGACCACATCCAACCGCTGATCGCCTGCCGGGTCCTTGTGCGCCTCGTCTTGATGGGCGGTCATGTGGCCACCGCCTGGGCGCGGGCCACGTTGAAGCTGAACATCATGCCGCTCTGCATGTGCTCGGCGATGTGGCAGTGGGCCATCCACAGCCCGGGATTGGTGACGTCGAACAGGATGTCGACGACCTGGCCGGTGCGGACCAGCACGGTGTCCTTCCAGACCAGGTTGGACTCGACCACCCCGTCGCGGGAAAGGACCAGGAACCGCCCGGCCCCGTGCAGGTGGAAGGGGTGGTGCATGGGGTGGTCGGAGTCCATCTCGTTGACCAGCCGGATCTTGACCCGCTCGCCGACGGTGAAGTGCCAGTCGATGGTGGGGCTGTCGGCGCCGCTGGTGCGGTCCAGGAACCGCCAGTGCATGGTGGCGGTGGTGGTGAGCCGGTTGACCTCGACCATGTCGTCTTCCCACTCGATGCCGTCGGCCGTGCCCTGGCCCTGGCCCTGGCCCTGGTCCTGGTCGTGGTGGCCGCCGTGATCGTGGCCAGCGGCGTGCCCACGGTGATCTTCCATCGTGGCGGCATCAGCCGCGGCCGCCGGCTTCGGGACGGACTCAGCCGGGAGCAGCTTCATCCCGCACTTGGGGCAGCGCCCTGGCTGGTCGCTGGTGACCTCCGGATGCATCGGGCAGACGTAGCTGGTCGGCGCCGCGGTCGCCAGCAGCTTCATGCCGCACTTGGGGCAGCGTCCCGGCTGGTCGCTCACCACCTCCGGATGCATGGGGCAGGCGTAGGCAGTCGCCGCCGGCGCCTGGGTTGCGAGCAATTTCATGCCGCACTTGGGACAACGGCCGGGCTCCTGGCTGGTGACCTCGGGATGCATGGGGCAGGCGTAGGTGACCGGTCCCGCGCCGGCCGGCAGGGCGGCCGGGTCGTCCAGCTGGGCGACCAGCGCCAGGACCTTGTCCGGGGGCGCGGCCAGCCAGCGGTCCAGCTGCCGGCGCTCGGCGGCCAGCTCCGGCGCCCGACGCA
>JBIOYL010000353.1:0-16334 GCA_044870185.1 Actinomycetes bacterium
CGGTCCCCAGGCCGCCGGGCGCATCGGCAGACGCCTGGCCGAAGGGCGCCGGCCGTCGGCCGGCCGATGGCGCACCCGGCCGACGGGCGCAGGGCGACGGGCGCAGGGCGACGGGCGCAGGGGCGACGCCCGTGCCTATCATGGCGGCGAGCCGGCCCGTCCATGCCGGCCCGTCCATGACGGCCAGGCGCCGCACACTCGGCGAGGTCGCAGGTGGAACTGCCGCTGTTCCCGCTGTCCACGGTCCTGTATCCAGGCCGGCCGATCCCGCTGCACGCCTTCGAGGCGCGCCACCGCCAGATGTCCGTCCGCATCCTGGCCGGCGCGCGCCGCTTCGGCGTGGTCGCCATCGCCGAGGGGGTGGAGGCGGGTGGCCCGGCCGCCTACCACCCGGTCGGCTGCGTCGCCGGGCCGGCCCCGATGGCGGGGCCGTTCTCGCTCAGCTGACCGGCTCCGGCGGTGTGGACGGCGACGCGGCATGGACGGCGACCGCGAGGCCCGGGCGGCGACGATGTACGGCGCCGCGGCCGTGGCCATGGCGCTGGTGGCCGCGGTCGCGCGCTCGGGGATGCCGTTCTTTGTGGGCGGCCTGGCCGGCCTGGTCCTCGGCGTGGTGGCGGTGTGGTCGGCCGTGAAATCGTGGCTGCACAGCCTGCACCTGCATCCGGTCGCCGCGCTCGGGTTCGCCCTGGGCATGACCGCCATGATCGTGGTCATGCTGCTCGGCCCGTGCGGGGAGGGCGGGTGCGGCGTGCCGGTCCGCTGACCGCTGGCTGTCAGCCGACCAGGGCGTCCGGGCCGAGCTCGGCCTTGAGCTCGGCGTACAGGCCGTTGCGAGGATCGACCCGGAAGTCGTCGCCGAGCCGGACCACCATGGTCTGGCGGGCACCGCGGATCTGCAGGTGCACCGGCGCCTTGCCGCGGTGGGAGCCGAGGATGCGCTTCAGCCGGTCGACCACGCCGTCGTTGCAGGCACGCGCCTCCAGCTGGAGCACGACGGGTCTGGCGCCCGCCTCCTGCAGGTCGGGCGCGTGGACCTCCATGGCGACGAGCTTGGGGGCCTCGGCGTGGGCGTCGACCCTCGCCCTGACCACGACGACGGCGTCTTGGGCGAGCAGGCCCTGGTGCTGCAGGTAGACCTGGGGGACGAAGATGCATTCGGCTGCGCCGTCGAGGTCCTCCAGCTCACCGACCAGGTAGCTGTCGCCCTTCTTGGTGAACTTCTTGGTCAGCTTGGTGAGGATGCCGGCCACCGTGACGACCGCGCCGTCGCCACGTTCGGCGAACGCCGCCAGGCCGGTGTCGGCCTGGCCGGCCAGCAGGTGGGCGATCCCGAGCAGCGGATGGTCGGAGACGTACTGGCCGAGCATCTCCTTCTCGAAGGCGAGCCGCTGGGGTGGGTTCCAGTCCTCGGTACCGAGCGCCGGCAGCGGCTCGGCGACCATGCCCTGGGCGTCGTCGAGCCCGCCGAACAGCGAGAACTGCCCGGCCGCCTCGTTGCGCTTGCGGGCGCATACCCGATCGATGTGCAGCTCGTGGATGTCGAGCAGCGCCCGCCGTGGATGCCCGAGCGAGTCGAACGCCCCGGCCTTGATGAGCGACTCCACCACCCGCTTGTTCAGCACGCCGACGTCGACCTTGTCGCAGAAGTCGAAGAAGTCGGCGAACCGTCCCTTGTCCCGCCGGGCGGCCAGGATCGCCTGCACGACCTGCTCGCCGACGTTGCGCACGGCCGACAGGCCGTAGCGGATCCCCCTGAGGGATTCCCCGGACCCCTCCCCAGAGACCGGGGCACCCCTTCGGGGTTCCCCGGACCCCTCCAGGTCGACCGGGGTGAAGTCCGACTCGGAGTCGTTGACGTCGGGTGGCAGCACCTTGATGCCCATGCGGCGGCAGGTGCCCAGGTACTTCGGCCTGGCGTCCTTGTCGTCCTTGACGCTGGTGAGCAGGGCAGCCATGTACTCGACCGGGTGGTGGGCCTTGAGGTAGGCGGTCTGCCAGGTGACCAGCCCGTAGCCGGCGGCGTGGGCCCGGTTGAAGGAGTAGCCGGCGAACGGCTGGATCAGCCGCCAGAGGCCGTCGGCCTGCTCCTGGGTGAGGCCCTGCGCCCGGCAGCCGGCCACGAAGCGCGGCTCCTCGGTGCGCATCAGCGACTCGATCTTCTTGCCGATCGCCTTGCGCACCAGGTCGGCCTCGCCGGCCGTGTAGCCGGCCACCTTCTGCAGCAGCGTGATGATCTGCTCCTGGTAGACCAGCACGCCGTAGGTGTCGGCGGTGATCCCGGCCATGAGCGGATGGAGGTGGACGACCCTGCTGGGGTCGCGCTTGCCCGCGATGTACTTGGGGATCTCCTCCATCGGACCGGGCCGGTACAGGGCGATCAAGGCGACGATGTCCTCGAAGCGGTCCGGGCGGAGCTGGCGGAGCAGCCGGCGCATGCCTTCCGACTCCATCTGGAACACCCCGTCGGAGTCGCCCGCCTGCAGCATCTCGAAGGTGGCGGCGTCGTCGAGGGGCAGGGCGGCCAGGTCCAGCTCGACGCCGGCGGCGCGCAGATGCGCCAGGGTGTCGTCGAGCACGGTCAGGTTGCGCAGGCCCAGGAAGTCCATCTTGAGCAGCCCGAGCCTGGCCACCCCGTTCATCTCGTACTGGGTGATGACCGCCCCGTCGGCTTCACGCTGCATCACCGGCAGGTGCTCGACGAGCGGGTCGCGGGAGATCACGACGGCGGCCGCGTGCACGCCCCACTGTCGGCGCAGGCCCTCCAGGCCCTCGGCCGTCTGCAGGACCTTGCGTGCGTCCGGGTCGCTGTCGCGGGCCGCGCGCAGCTCGCCCGAGAGCCGGTACGCCTCGGCGAGCGGGAACTCCTTGCCGAGCACCGGCGGCGGCATCATCTTGGCCAGGTCGTCGCCCAGCTTGTAGGGGTAGCCAAGCACCCGAGCCGAATCCCGGATCGCCTGCTTGGCCTTGATCGTGGAGAAGGTCACGATCTGGGCGACATGGTTGGGCCCGTACTTCTCGGTCGCGTAGCGGATCATGTCGCCGCGGCGGCGCTCGTCGAAGTCCATGTCGATGTCGGGCATCTCGCGCCGGCCGGGGTTCAGGAAGCGCTCGAACATCAGCCCGTAGGCGAGCGGGTCGAGGTCGGTGATGCGCAGGCAGTAGGACACGCAGGAGCCGGCGGCGCTGCCCCGCCCGGGCCCGACCCGGATGCCGCTGGCCCGCGCGTAGCGGCACAGGTCGGCCACGATCAGGAAATAGCCGGGAAAGCCGAGGTCGTTGATGACGCCGAGCTCGTAGTCGACCCGCTGCCGGACGGCCTCGGGCAGCGGGTCGCCGTAGCGCTCGGCCGCGCCCCGCTCGACCTCGGCCTGCAGCCACGACTGGAGCGTGTGGCCGGCGGGCACGTCGAAGTGGGGCAGGTGGTTGGCGCCGAACTGGAGCTCCACGTTGCAGCGCTCGGCGACGGCCAGGGTGTTGTCGCAGGCGTCCGGATGGTCGGCGAACAGCCGGCGCATCTCCTCGGGCGACTTGAGGTAGAACTCCTCGGCGTCGAACCTGAAGCGCTTGGGGTCGGCCAGCACGGCGCCGGTCTGGATGCACAGCAGCACCTCGTGCGCGGCGGCGTCCTGCCTGCGGGTGTAGTGCAGGTCGTTGGTGGCCAGCAGCGGCAGCCCGAGGTCCCGGGCGCAGGCGACGAGCCCGGGGTTGACCCGCCGGTCGGCGGGCAGGCCATGGTCCATGAGCTCCACGAAGTAGGCACCGGCGCCGAAGATGTCGCGGAAGCCGGCCAGCGTCGCCTTGGCGCCGGCCACGTCGCCTTTGAGCAGGCGCTGGCTGACCTCGCCGCCCAGGCAGCCGGAGGTGGCGATGATGCCGTCGGCGTGGCGGGCGAGCAGCTCGCGGTCCATGCGCGGCTTGTAGAAGAAGCCCTCGAGGGAGGCGGACGAGACCAGCTTGAGCAGGTTGCGGTAGCCGGTCTGGTTCTCGGCCAGCAGCGTCAGGTGGGTGTAGGGCTCGGCCGTGTCGCGCCGCTGCTTCTCGAAGCGGGAGCCGGGCGCCAGGTAGGCCTCGCAGTTGTGGAGCACGAAATCCGAGACGTAGGAGTTGTCCTCCTCGACCTCGAAGTTGAAGACCTCGGTGTCGAGCCGCACCGGGTCCACTGACAGGATCGGTCGGTACAGGTACCGGTCATCCTCAAGGGTGCGCGAATACCGGCGGTTTGGCTGGAAGGAGACGCTGTACCAGCGATGGTCACGAAGGCTTCTGCCCCTAGGGAAGACGCTCGGGGACTCGCCAGTGCTCACGCCCGCCCAATGGCCGACATCCGCCAACAACGCTCGAACACCCCAAGCGAGCGAACGAGAGCCGGTCTTGAGATCCCATCGACCGGTGGGGTTGGAGGCGCGAATCGGGTTCTTGCCGTCTCGGTCGAGGAGCCCGTCCAGGAAGCCCTGCCGCGCCGGGGGCGGACCGTTGAGGATCTGTGCCGGAACGCGCTTGTTCTTGGCGCCCCTCCCGACCAGTGCGATCAGCAGGTGGGCAAGCGGCGTGCTCGCTGCCTTGATCTCAAGAGATTGCCGATCGGGCCGGTCGTAGCCGACAGCGCTGACGCCGAAGCGGGCAAGCAGCTCGGCGATGCGAGTGGCCAGGTTTCGCTCGTCACGGTGGAGCGTGAAACCGACCTCACCGTTGACGCAACCATGCCTGGAGCCGATATGGCCTTCGGCGGCGTAGATGCCAAGCAGGTAGCCGAAGTCGTAGTCGAGCGTGATGCGGTCAGGGAACCGCGGCCAGGCTTGGTCTCCCCGGTACTTCGACGTGGAGGTGCGGGCGATTCCGCCCGTCAACGGCGCCGAGAAGTCGGCTGGGAGGAGATCACGGGCTCTGATCTCGGTCCACTCGGTACGCAACCGAGGCAGACAGGCCCAGGACTTCCAGCAGTTCACACCGCCATGCTTGCTCGCTTGGCCCGCATCGATGTCGCCCGGCTTCTTCCAATCCACCAGACCGTCGCGGGTTCGGACGAGAACCGGGTGCTCCTCGGTCAAGGTCAAGGTCCGGCCATACCGCCCGCCGAGCGAGACCGTGTACGCCTGGCCCTGGTATGGGCGGCGCATGGTACGAAGCACGCGACGGAACCGCCCCTGATGGGTGAGCACCATGTCGCCGACTCGGACATCCTCGACGTTCTTGACGCCGTCGGCGGTGATGATCTCCTGCCCGGCGAGCAGGCAGCCGAGGATCGGCTTGACGCCGTGCCGCCTGCCGGCCTGGTAGAAGTCGATCGCGCCGAACAGGAAGCCGTGGTCGGTCATGGCCAGGGCCGGCATCCCCATCCGCGCCGCCTCGGCGGCGAGGTCGTCGACCCGCGCCGCGCCGTCGAGCATCGAGTACTCGGTGTGGGCATGCAGATGGACGAAGCTGTCCGGCATCGACCTTCCCCCGAGACGACGCGCCGTCCACAGGCTGTGCGCAATTCCGGCGGAGTTTCCCACAGGCTGTGGACAGAATTACATCAATGTAAGTTCGGCCGAAGCCTACACCAGCCCGGTGGTCCGATCCAGCCTCACGGCCGCCTTCACCCCGAAGCCAGACTCCTTGTGGCGCAGCGGGCTGGGACCGAATGCGCAGGTCGGGGAAGGACGCTCACCCGCCCGTCCGCAGGCGCTCGAGCACCGCGGCCAGGTCGGCCGGAAGCGGCTCGGTGACCTCGATCGCCTGTCCGGAGACGGGGTGGCGGAAGGCGAGGCGCCAGGCGTGCAGGAACGGGCGCTCCAGGCCCAGACGGGCGGCCAGGGCCGGGTCGGCGCCGTAGACGCGGTCGCCGGCCAGCGGATGGCGGATGGAGGCCAGATGGACCCGGATCTGATGGGTGCGGCCGGTCTCCAGCCGGACCTGGATGAGGGTCACGGCCGCAAACCACTCCCGGACCGTCCAGTGGGTGATCGCCCGCCGGCCGCCCGGGACCAGGGCCATGCGCCGGCGGTCGCGCGGGTGCCGGCCGATCGGTGCGTCCACCGTCCCGGTGGGCGCGAGGCGCCCCTGGGCCAGCGCCAGGTAGCCGCGCTCGACCCGGTGCCCGGCCAGGTCGCGGGTGAGCGCGGTGTGGGTGCGGTCGTCTTTGGCCACCACCAGCAGCCCGGAGGTGTCCTTGTCCAGCCGGTGGACGATGCCCGGCCGGTCGGCGCCGCCGGCGCCGGACAGCCGCCCCACCCGCCCGAGCAGGGCGTTGGCCAGGGTGCCGGATGCGTGCCCGGGCGCCGGGTGGACCACCAGCCCGGCCGGCTTGGCCACCACCAGCAGGTGCTCGTCCTCGTAGCGGACCGTGAGCGGCAGCTCCTCGGCGGCCAGGGCGCCGGGCGGCGGGGAGGGCGGGGCGGGCCGCCAGGCGAGGCGCTCGCCGGCCCCGACCCGGAACGATTTCGGCCGCGGGCGGCCGTCCACGCTGACCCGCCCGGTCGCGATCCAGCGTGCGGCCGTGGCCCGTGACACGCCGGCCAGCGCGGCGAGCGCCTCGTCCAGGCGGGCGCCGGCCGCCTCGGGCGGCACGGTCACCGCCTCCTGCTCGGCCGGGGTCACGGGGCGGACGTCGAGCCGCGCACCGGCGGCTCCCCCAGCACCCATGGCTCGTCACGCACCGGCGGCTCGTCACGCACCGGCGGCTCGCTGCGGCCCCGGTCGCGCGGCTCGCCCCGGTTGCGCGGCTCGCCCCGGTCGCGGTCGCGAGGCTCGCCCCGCCCGATCAGCAGCGCGAGCAGGAGCCCGCCGATCACGACACACGAGTCGGCCACGTTGAACACCGGCCAGCGCCACACCGCGATGAAGTCGACCACCTCGCCGCGCAGGGGCACGTCCCCGCGGAACAACCGGTCGGCGAGGTTGCCGACGGCGCCGCCGAGCAGCAGGCCGAGCGACACGAGCACCGGCACGGCCCGGGCCCGGCGGGCGGCCACCACGATGATCCCGGCCACCACCACGGCCATGACCGCGAAGAACAACGGCACGCCGGTGAGGATCGAGAACGCCCCGCCCGAGTTGGTCGTATACCGGAGCTCGACGAAGCTGTCGGCCAGGCGGATCGGGGGCCGGCCGGCCAGGCGGTGCACGACCACGTACTTGGTCGCCTGGTCGACGGCGACCACGGCGACCGCGACGCCGTAGAGGAGGGCGAGCCGGCCGGCCCGCAGCGGCGCGCTCAACGCAGTCGGGTCCGCCGCCGCGCGTCGGCCAGGCACAGGGTCGTGTAGGGCAGGGCGTCCAGGCGCTCGGGCTCGATCGGCCTGCCGCACACCTCGCAGCGCCCGTAGGTGCCCGCCTCGACCCGGGCCAGCGCCCGCTCGACCTTCTCGATCAGGTCCCGCACGTTGGCGGTGAGCGACATGTCACGCTCGCGCTCGAACGTCGACGAGCCGGCGTCCGCGTACTCCTCGTCGAAGCCAACCTCGCCAGAGGCGTCTGCGCTGCTGGCCGTCGCCTGCTCCTCGAGCTCGTCGAGCTGGCCGGTCAGCTGGACCAGCTCGGTCTCCAGCCGCTTGCGCAGTGCGGCCAGCTCCCGCTTGCCGAGCGCCCTGCGGGCCGGGCCCGGCCCATGGGCGGATCTCGTCGGCCGCGGCGCCCCTTGCGTTGCCATGATGGTCCTCCCCGCCTCGACCGGCCTGACCAGGGCTGCCACGGCGCTCCTGCGGTCACGACCTGGTGGGTCGGTCCGCGCATTGTACCGGCGCCTTTCCCCCAAGGGGGCGGCTGGGGCCGGGAACCTGCTTGCCGGGCCGGGTTACACTGCCCCTGACGGGGATGGCCGTCGCCGCCCGCCGGCAGCGCCGGGGCGGCGGGCGGGTGTCCCTGAACGGCGATGACGGGAACGAGTAGCAGGCGGCACGGCCCCAGCGAGCCGGGGACGGTGGAAGCCCGGCGGCACGGCGCCTGCGAACATCCTCCCCGAGCCGCTGCCCGAACGGCGGGCCCGGCGACCGGGCGGCCACCTGGCCGCCCACCGGCCGCCCGCCCAGTAGACGCAGCCGGGTCCGCCCGTGACCGCGGGAGGCCATCATCCGGTGGCCGTGAGGGGTCGGTGCGCATCACCGGCAAGAGGGGTGGTACCGCGGGGCCGTCGGCCTCGTCCCTTCGCGAAGGACCGCAGCCGACTGCACACCGCGAAGGAGATGGCGATGGGACAGTTCCCGCCGGTACGCCCGCAGCTCGACCTGCCGGCCCTGGACCGCGAGGTCCTGGAGCTGTGGCGCGACCGCAAGGTGTTCGAGCGCTCGCTGCAGCAGCGCGCGTCGGCCGAGCCGTTCGTCTTCTACGAGGGGCCGCCGACGGCCAACGGCCGCCCCGGCGTCCACCACGTCGAGGCCCGGGTCTTCAAGGACCTGTTCCCCCGCTTCAAGACCATGCGCGGCTACCGGGTCGAGCGCAAGGGCGGCTGGGACTGCCACGGCCTGCCGGTGGAGCTGGAGGTCGAGAAGGAGCTCGGCATCAACTCCAAGCGCGACATCGAGGCGTACGGGGTCGAGGCGTTCAACGCCCGCTGCCGCGAGTCGGTGCTGCGCTACGTGGACGTCTGGGAGCGGCTGACCGAGCGGGTCGGCTTCTGGATCGACACCAGCCAGGCCTACCAGACGATGGACCCCGACTACGTGGAGAGCGTCTGGTGGGCGCTTGCCGAGCTGCACCGCCGCGGCCTGCTGGTGGAGGACTACAAGGTCGTCCCCTATTGCCCGCGCTGCGGCACGGCCCTGTCCGACGCCGAGGTGGCCATGGGCTACGAGGAGATCGAGGACCTCACCGCCTACGTGGTGCTGCCGGCCACCTCCGGGCGGCTGGCGGAGGAGGGCGCCGGGCTGCTGGTGTGGACCACCCAGCCGTGGACGCTGGTGCCCAACGTTTCGGTGGTGGTCGGCCCGCACATCGACTACGTGCTGGTCGAGGCCGAGCGCGACGGCACCCGCCGCAAGCTGGTGGTCGCCCGCGACCTGGTCGACCAGGCGGTCGGCCCCGACGCGCGGATCCTGCGGCCCGTGCCGCTGGAGGAGCTGCTGGGCACCCGCTACCAGCGGGCGTTCGACCTGGTCCCGATCGGCGAGGAGGAGGCAGCGCGCGGCTGGCAGGTGGTGGCCGACGAGTACGTGACCACCACCGACGGGTCGGGACTGGTGCAGACCTCGCCCGCCTACGGCGCCGAGGACCTGGCGGTCGGCCAGCGCTACGGCACCCCGGTCCTGCACCCGGTCGGGGCCGACGGCCGCTTCGGCCCGCAGACCGGCTGGCTGTCCGGCATGTTCGTCAAGGACGCCGACGCCCCGATCGTGGAGGACCTGCGCGCCCGCGGGCTGCTGTGGCGCGCCGAGCCGCACCGGCACGCCTACCCGTTCTGCTGGCGCTGCGGCACGCCGCTGATCTACTACGCGCTCACCTCCTGGTACGCGCGCACCACCGCGGTCAAGGAGCGGCTGCTGGCCGAGAACGCGGCGATCGGCTGGCACCCGGAGCACATCCGCGACGGCCGCTTCGGCGACTGGCTGGCGCACAACATCGACTGGGCGCTGTCGCGGGCGCGCTACTGGGGCACGCCGCTGCCGCTGTGGCGCTGCCCGCAGGGGCACGTGGACGCGGTCGGCAGCCTGGCCGAGCTGTCGGCCAGGGCCGGCAGGGACCTGGCCGGCCTCGACCCGCACCGTCCATTTGTCGATGAAGTGACATATCCCTGTCCGGTGTGTGGGCAGGAGGCGCGGCGCGTGCCCGACGTGCTCGACGCCTGGTTCGACTCCGGGTCGATGCCGTTCGCCCAGTGGGGCTACCCGCACGCCGGGCAGGCCGAGTTCGCGCGCTCGTTCCCGGCCGACTTCATCTCCGAGGCGATCGACCAGACCCGCGGCTGGTTCTATTCCCTGCTCGCGGTGTCGACGCTGCTGTTCGACCGCACCCCCTACCGCAACGTGGTCTGCCTCGGCCTCATCGTCGACCGCGATGGCCGCAAGATGTCCAAGAGCCTCGGCAACGTGCTCGACCCGTTCGCGCTGCTCGACCGCTACGGCGCCGACCCGCTGCGCTGGTTCATGCTGGCCGGCGGGTCACCGTGGGTGGCTCGGCGGCTGTTCCCCGAGGCGCTCGAGGAGGTCACCCGCTCGTTCTTCCTCACCCTGTGGAACACCTACGCGTTCTTCTCGCTGTATGCACGGCTGGAAGGCTGGGAGCCGCGACCGGCCGAGGGACCGGGCAGCGCCCCCCCGGACCCGGCCCGATCGACCGGGGGGGCGCTTTCCGCCCCCTCGGGCCCCCCCGGGGGCGGTGGTGGGCTGACCCCGCTCGACCGCTGGGTGCGGGCCGAGCTGGCCCGCACCGTGCGGGAGGTGACCGAGGCGCTCGACGCCTACGACCCGACCACGGCCGCCCGGCGCCTGGCCGCCTTCGTCGACGACCTGTCCAACTGGTACGTGCGCCTGTCCAGGCGCCGGTTCTGGCGCGGCGCGACCGGCGACGGCGACGCCGCGTTCTGCACCTTGTGGGAGTGCCTGCGCACGCTGGCGCTGCTGCTCGCCCCGTACACGCCGTTCGTGGCCGAGGCGCTGTGGCAGGGGCTGGTTACCCCGGTGGTGGCCGGCGCCCCCGACTCGGTGCACCTGGCCGACTGGCCCGAACCGGACCAGACCGCCGACGACCCTGTGCTGCGGCAGGCCATGGACGAGGTGCGGCGGCTGGTCGGGCTGGGCCGCCAGGCCCGCACCGACGCCAAGGTGAAGGTCCGCCAGCCGCTGGCCCGGGCGCTCGTCACCGTGCCGCCACGCTGGCGGGACCGGGTGGCGCCGCTGCTGGACCTGGTCGCCGCCGAGCTGAACGTCAAGCAGGTGCGCTTCGCCGACGACACCGGCGAGCTGGTGGTCTTTCGCCTGACCCCCAACTTCCGGGCCATCGGCCCCAGGTTCGGTGCCGACGCCCCGGCGGTGGCAGCCGCGGTGCGCACGGCGGACGCGGCCACGCTGGCGCCGCGCCTGCGCGCCGGCGAGCGGGTCGAGGTCGAGGTGCCCGGCCGCGGCCCGGTCGGCCTGGGTCCCGACGAGGTGCTGGTCAGCGAGGAGCCGGTGACCGGCTGGCGGGTCGTGCGCGAGGGCGCGGAGAGCGTCGCGCTCGACCTGGAGATCACGCCCGAGCTGCGCCGCGAGGGCCTGGCCAGGGAGCTGGTGCGGGCCATCCAGGACCTACGCAAAGCGGCCGGGCTGCAGGTCGCCGACCGCATCGAGCTGGCCGTCAAGGCCGGCGGTGCGGCGGCCGAGGCCATGGCCGCCCACCGCGACTACGTGCTCGGCGAGACGCTGGCCGTGGCGCTGCACCGGGCGCCGGTCGCCGACGGCTACGACGCTCGGGCCGACCTGGACGGCGAGCAGGTCCGCATCTGGCTGCGGCCCGTCCCGGCCGGGACGGCGGCGCCGTGAGCGGGCGGACGGACGGGCTCGGCGGCCGCGCGCCGAGCCGGCGGCCCTGGTGGGGCTATGCCTGGGCCGCCGCGAACACCGTAGTCGGGTTGGTCGGGGCGGCCACCACGGCCAAGCGGCCGGTGCGCTGGCGCGGCGTCCTGCTCGTCGAGGAGGGCCGTCGCGGCCTGGCCGCCTTCCTGGCCTGGCGCGGCTTCGAGGCCATCACGCTCGGCCATGTGATCGTCGCCGGCGGGCGGCTCGACGACCGCCTGCTCGCCCACGAGCTCGCGCACGTCGCCCAGCACGAGCGCTGGGGGCCGCTGTTCTACCCCGCCTACCTGCTGGCCAGCGCCGCCGGCTACCGGCGGAACCCGTTCGAGCGCGCCGCCGAGCGGGCCGCCGGCCGACTCGTCGGCACCAGCAGACGAGACGACCTCCTCGACCGCGAGGACGCCGGCGGCGGCACAGGAAAGCGCGCCCGGTGACGGCCGAGGCGTCGGCAACCCCGCTTGCCCGCAAGCTCGGCATCCGACCGGGCGCGACGGTCGCGTTGGTGGACGCCCCCGACGGGTTCGAGGCGACGCTCGCCTTGCCGCCCGGAGTCAGGGTGCGCCGGCGGGCGCGCGGGCCCGTGGACGTGCTGGTGATCTTCGCCACCGAGCGGGCACGCCTGGCCGCCCGCTTCGCCGCCCTGGTCCACGCGCTCGACGCGGCCGGCGGCCTGTGGGTGGCCTATCCCAAGAAGGCGGCCCGGATGGCCAGCGACCTGGACTTCGGCGCCGTGCAGCGCATCGGCCTGGCCGCCGGGCTCGTGGACAACAAGAGCTGCGCGGTCGACGAGGTGTGGACGGCCGTGCGCTTCGTGGTCCGGCTGGCCGACCGCCCCGGCGGGGCCAAGTCCAGCCAGAGCACGGGCTGAGCGGACGGCCCATACTAAGGACCAGAGCCAATGGAGGTGCCTGTGAGCAGCCAGGAACAGCCAGTCGACTCGGAGCGGGTACCGCTGGAGATCAACACGTCGGTCGCGCATCCGGCCCGAAGATACGACTACTGGCTCGGCGGCAAGGACAACTACCCCGCCGACCGGGAGTCGGGGGACTCGGTCGAGGCGGCGTTCCCGACCATCCGGATGACCGTTACGGAGAACCGTCGGTTCCTGGTGCGGGCGGTCCGGTTCCTTGCGGGGGAGGTAGGGATCCGGCAGTTCCTCGACATCGGCACCGGCATCCCCACCTCGCCCAACGTGCACGAGGTCGCCCAGTCCATCACCCCGAACGCGCGGATCGTCTACGTCGACAACGACCCGATCGTGCTGACGCACGCGCGTGCCCTGCTCACCAGCTCTCCCGAAGGCGCCACCGCCTACCTCGACGCCGACCTACGCGAACCCGACAAGATCCTGCAACAACCAGCCTTGCTGCGGACCCTGGATCTCTCCCAGCCGGTGGCGCTGCTGCTGGTCGCGATCCTGCACTTCATCGTCGACGCCGACGACCCGTACGGGGCCGTCGCCCGGCTGGTTGATGCGATGCCGCCGGGCAGCTACCTGGTCGTCACGCACGCCACCAGCGACTTCATGCCGCCGGAGGTCGCCGCTGCCACTACCGCTGCCGACGCCGCGCGCCGGGGCCCGTTCCAGTATCGGACCCGGCAGGAGTTCGCCCGGTTCCTCGACGGGCTGGAGCTGGTCCCCCCGGGCATCGTGCCTCTGGCCGAGTGGCGCGCCGAGCACGAACCCCAGCCGCGCCCGTCCGCCACGGACATTGCCGGCTACGGCGCGGTCGCCCGGATCCGCTGACAGCTATCGCGTGTCGTCTGGTGGTCAGGCCGCGGCGGTTGCCGGGCGCCACGACCAGACGGTTGCTCCAGGCGTTGACGTCTACAGCTACGGTGGCTGCCCCTTGGCGCGCCGACGGCCGAGCGCCCACACGAGCAGGGTCACGGCGAGCGCGTCGGCCGCCACCGACAGCCACACGAACGCGAGCCCGTCGGGGCGCACCAGCGAGACACCGAGCAGGACGATCGCCGCAAGCAGGGCGAGCAGCGCTGCGGCGACCACCGTCGATCAGCCGGCCGGGCCGGTCAGTCGTCGTGGCGCAGCCGGTCGACCCGCTCGCGGCCGTTGACCCCGAGCTGGTCGGAGGTGTCCCGCAGGGCCTGGTAGGAGTTGCTGCTCTGGCGGGCACCGGTCGGCAGCGCCGGCAGGTCCTCGGCGCCGGGCAGGCCGCGGGCGTTGCCACCGATGCCGGGCGGCGGCTGCGGCGCCACGGGGCCGGACGGGGCGGCGTCCTCGAGCGCCTTGAGCTGACCCTCCACGAAGCCGCGCAGCCGGGCGCGGTAGTCGCGCTCGAACGCGCGCAGCGCCTCGATCGACTGCTCGAGCTCCTGCCGCCGCCTGGCCACCTGCTCGGTGGCCTGGGCGATCTGCATGCGGGCCTGCTCTTCGGCGACGCGGGCGCGGGCCTCGGCCGACTGGATGCGCTCCTTGTAGCGGTTCTCGAGTCCCTCGGTCAGCTCCCGGGCGCGGGCCTGGGCGGTCTCGGTGACCTCGCGGGCGCGCAGCTGGGCAGCCTCGGTGACCTCGCGGGCGCGCAGCTCGGCCTGCCCGGTCAGGCTCTTGGCGCGCCCCTCACCCTCGCTGACCATCGTCTTGGCCTTGAGCTTGGCCTCCTCGACGGTCTGGTCGGCCATCCGCTGGGCCATGACCAGCGCCCTGGCGATCGCCTCCTCGCCTGGCCGGCTGTCGCCGGGAGGGGGGGAGGGCGCAGACGGCACCGCCGCCGGCATGGGACCCGTCCGCTGTTGCTCGCCGAGCTGCTCGCGCAGCCGGGCCACCTCGTCCTGCAGCCGCGTGAACTCCTCCGTGACCTGGTCAAGGAAGGTATCCACCTCGTGCATGGCGTAGCCGCGCATGGCCTTGGTGAATTCCTTGTGTTGGATGTCCAGCGGCGTCAACGGCGGCATTTCGGCTCCTTACTGCAACGTGACCGGTGATTCCACACGACTCCGTTCGCTCGTCGTCTGAAGCACTGACTAGCCCGACACCACCTGTCGCAGCAGTCCGATCAGGAGGAACACAAGGATAGGGGACAGGTCGAACGCCACCGCTCCAAGCCGCAGCGGCGGGATGAGCCGCCTGATGGGGCGCAGGACGGGCTCGGTCAAGTCATACAGGATTCCGTAGACGATCGCCATTCCGGATAGCCCACGACCCCCGGTGAAGGAGATCACGAAATCAAGGACGATCCTGGCGATCAGGACGAGCGAGTAGATCGTCAGCAGCAGCGAGAGGATTCGGAGCACGAGCACAACGCCTCGGTCAAGCCTGGTTGAAGAACCCGCGCTCCTGGAGGCGGCGGCGCTCCTCGGCCGACACCTCGACGTTGCGCGGGGTGAGCAGGAACACCTTATCGGCTACCCGCTGGATTCGGCCATCCAGGCCGAAGGTCAGGCCGGCGGCGAAGTCGATCAGCCGCTTGGCGGTCTCCGCCTCCATGCCCTGGAGGTTCACGATGACAGGAATATCTGCTTTGAACTTCTCGCCGATCTCCTCCGCATCGTTGAAGCCCGACGGCTCGATCAGGTGCACCTTGCCCGAGGCAGCCGACGGGATCGAACGCACGATCGCCTCCACAGGCTCCTCCTCCACCGGGGCCGCTGCGCGGCGGCGGCCCTCGCCGTAGTCGTCGCGCACGCGGCGGATGCTCGCCGGGCTGCGCCCGGCCGGCTCCGCGGGCTCGACGAGCTCCTCCTCGTCATCGGGCTCGACCAGCCCCAGCCACACCATGCTCCTGCGGAACGCTCCGGCCACCTGGCTCACCTACCTCACTGTGTCATTCCCGGCGCCGGGCACGGTCGATCCGGCCGATCCGCCGCCGCCAGGGAGCTTACCGCTCCCCCTGCCTGCACGTGCACGCCTTCCCCTGGAGGCCTCGTGGATGGCCCGGGCGCCTGCCTGCGGGCCGAACCGTCGGCCGGGCGCCGTCGGCCGGTCACCGGCGGGACCTCGTCGGCCGGGGACCGAAGATCGCCGTGCCCACCCGAACCATCGTCGCGCCTTCCTCGATCGCCACCTCCAGATCGGCGGTCATCCCCATCGACAAGTCTTGCATGCCCGCGCCGAGATGCCTCGCCAGCCCGGCGGTGCGCCGGAACGCGCCCCGCGCGCCCTCCGGGTCGGGGGTCGGGGCCGGCAGCACCATCAGCCCGCGCAGCGCGAGCCCCTCGATCCCGCGGCAGGCGCGGACGAACTCGTCCAGGTCGGCGGGCCTGACCCCATGCGCGGCAGGCCGGTCGTCCACCTCGACCTGGACGAGCGCCTGGGCGACGCCGCCCAGCTCGGCCGCCCGGCGGCCGAGCGCCCTGGCCACCGGCAGCGAGTCCAGCGCGTGCAGGAGCGCGCCGGTCTCGGCCACCACCTTGGCCTTGTTGCGCTGCAGGCGGCCCACGAAGTGCCAGCGCACGCCGGCGATCCGGGCCGCCTTGGCGGCGAGCTCCTGGGCATAGTTCTCGCCGATGTCGGCGACGCCGGCGTCGCGGGCCAGCGTGATCGCCTCCGGCGGGTGGAGCTTGGCCACGGCGATCAGGGTGACCGTGGCGGGGTCGCGGCCGGCGCGCTCGGCGGCGGCCGCCATGCGGGCCCGGACCGCCCGGACGCGCGCGGGGATCCCGGCGAGGTCGGGCCCGGCCGGGACCGGCTGCGCCTGCTGGCTCTGGCTCATCGGCTCGTCCGCTCCCCTCCACCGCGCACGAGCGCGATGATGCCCGCCTGCCGGCCGGTGCGGCGCTCCCGCCGGTAGGAGAAGTACCGGTCCGGCCGCTCGAAGGTACACTCCCCGGCCGCCGTCACCACGGCTGGCACGCCGGCCCGGCGCAGCGCCGCACCCACCCCGGCGGCGACGTCGAGGGCGGGCGGGC
>JBIOYL010000354.1:0-13884 GCA_044870185.1 Actinomycetes bacterium
ACGATGCCAGGCGGGGAGGCCACATGTTGGCCCTTCCAGGACGTTTGCGAGCCGGCACGGCCCAGGCAAGGCCCGGCCAACAGCATCAACCAAGCGCCAGGCACGCTATCCACGGATCTAGGTCAGAACTCCCGCATACGGGCGTTCAGCGGCGAGCCGACCCGCTGCCGCTGGCGGATGATCTTCTGCCAGTCGTTGGGCCTCGACTCCACGTGGAAGATGGCCCCGGGCGGCGAGTTGCCGATCCGGACCAGCCGAAGCTCCACGCCGAAGAAGCGGACGTCGTCGTCGGAGTGCTGGTTCAGCCAGTCGAGGACGGCCCGGTGCTCCTCCCCCATCCGGGTCGTGATCCACACCACCGCCGAGACGTCGAGGCCGGCCGCGTAGGTGATGACCTGGCCGAGGTGGGGGTGGTCGCTCGGCTCGAGCTGGTGCTCGATGGCGACGCGGCGTCCGCGGTCGGTCTGGGCGAGCAGGTCGACGGTGAACGCGCCGACCGCGATGTCGCGGCCCACCTCGCGCAGGCCGCTGACGCCGATCTCCCGGGCCAGCCGGTCCAGGTTGGCCGACAGCCAGTCGGTGAAGTCGTCGTCGTCGCGCCGGAACACGGTGCGGACGTCGACCTCGTCGACGTCGGCGAGCTGGGCGAGGGCCGTGCCGGAGCTCCGCCTGCCCGCCGTGCTTGTGGTCAGCGCGGGCCGGGACGGGTCCGCCGTGGCGGGGGACGAGGTCAGGTCAGACTGGGTCACCGCGATCAGCCGCCCAGCCCGCCGGCGGCCGCGGGATGCCCTGGCCCGGCGGCGCCGCCACCCGAGGCGACGGCCACCTGCTCGGGCACGGCCACCTGCTCGGGCACGGCCACCTGCTCGGCGGCGATCCCGGGCAGCCGGACGGTGAAGGTGACCGTCGCCTCGCCACAGGCGACCTCGACCGACCCGCCGTAGCCGTCGACCAGCCGGCGTACGATGTGCAGCCCCAGCCCGACGCCGGAGGCGGTCCGCGTGGTGGAGGCGTCGAGCTGCACGAACGGCTCGAAGATCCGGCGCCGGTCGGCGGGGGCGATCGGACGGCTTGCGTTCGTGACGGCCAGGACGACCCGGCCGTCGCCGGAGGCCACCTCGGCCTGCAGGCTCACGGTCGTCGCCGGGGTCGCGTACTTCACCGCGTTGCCGAGCAGGTTGACCAGCACGAGCCGAAGCGCCTCGTGCGGCATGGCCACGTAGACGCCGCGCAGGTCGGGCACGGTCATGTCCACCTTGTCACGATCCGGCCAGTCGTTCATGTCGTCGAGCACACCGGCCAGGACCGCGCCGACGTCGGTGACCGCCGAGCCGTCCGCCTGGATCACCTTGGACGAGTACACCAGGTTGTCGACCACCCGGGCCAGGCGGCGCGCCTCGCGCAGGATGCGCTGCGCGTACTCGTGGCGCTGGCGTGGCGTGAGCCGGTCGTCGCGGGCGAGCAGCAGCTCGCCGAAGCCGAGGATGCCGGTGAGCGGCGTGCGCAGCTCGTGCGAGACGACGTTGTAGAGCTCGTCCTTGAGGCGCTGGGACTGCTGGAGCTCGCGCACGACCGCACGCTCGCCTTCCCACAGCCGCTGGTAGGAGGCCTCGGCCTCGGCCCGGCTGACCTCGTTCAGGCGCCAGTTGGCCAGGCTGGCCAGGCTGGCGGCCAGGATGAACAGATCGTCGATGACCGCCCATTTCCAGGGGTTCGTCCACGCCTCGGGGTGGTCGTAGACGCTCATGGGCTCGAGCACGCCCACGACGCCGTAGTACACGACCACGAACCCGATGGCGACGAGGTAGGGGAAGCCGTCCTGGTAGAGCATGATGACCGCGACCATCACGAAGAAGTGGAAGTGCATCTCGGCCAGACCGCCCGTGAAGTGGACCAGGATGGCCGAGCTCAACAGCAGACCCAGGGTGGCCAGGCCCGACCGCCATCGCCGGGACGCCTGCGGCCAGGAGGCGAATGCGGCCGCCCCGGCGATGATGGCGGCTCCGGTCGCCGCCCTGGCGACGCCGAGGCCCTCCACGATGCCGAGGGCGGCCAGCACCGGGACGTGGAGCCAGAGCAGGGCCAGGATCGCCCGGTGCCGGGTGCGCCAGACCGGGTCGGGCAGCGACCGGCCCTCGGGCAGCGTGCGGCGGGCTCGGCGCAGCAGGCTCACGGCCAACGACCACTCTCCCTCGGGCATCGTCCCGGCTGGCGCCGTCGCTCGGCCGACGGCGGGCGTGACGGGCGCTCGCGGCGATGGGGGAACGGGGGACCGGAGCGTCACGCCCGGCGTTCGACGTCCTCCGGGACGAGGGACACGATACGGCGAGGAACGTAGCCAACGCCAACTGCGCTGCCCAGCGGCATTCCTGTCGAGCTTGCCTACGCAGGTCTACCGCCGGTTCGCCGCGAGTGGCTGGTACGTCGCGAGTCGGTCAGGGTTCGCGCACCCGGCCGGCATGCTCGCCTGATCGCCGCGCAACGCGCATCATCAGCCGCGTGGGCGGCTCGCCGGCGGGTGTGGATGACCTCCCGCATCGCGGCTCGTCCGGCGGCCGCCCACGCTGGCAGCGGCACCTCGGGCCGTGCGCGTCTGCCTCGTCACGGGCGCCACCTCCGGGAGCTGACGCGCCGTGGAATCTAGTGACAGCGATTGACATCTGTCAGTTATGATCTGCTGGTCGTGACGGCGAAGAGGGAGGATCCCGTGACCACACGCTCACTCGGCTCGACCGGCCTCCGCGTCTCGGCGCTCGGCCTGGGCTGTATGGGAATGTCCGACTTCTATGGTCCCGCCGATGAGCAGGAGTCGATCGCCACGATCCGGGCGGCGCTCGACGTCGGCGTGACGCTCCTCGACACCGGCGACTACTACGGGATGGGGCACAACGAGCTCCTGATCCGCGAGGCGCTCCGCGGTCGCAATCGCGAGCAGGTCGTTCTGAGCGTCAAGTTCGGGCTCATGCGCGCCCCCGACGGGTCGATCGTCGGCAACGACCTACGCCCGCCCGCGGTCAAGAACTTCCTCGCCTACACGCTTCGCCGCCTGGGCACAGGCTACGTCGACGTCTACCGGCCCGGGCGGGTCTTTCCCGACGTCCCGATCGAGGAGACGGTCGGCGCGATCGCCGAGATGGTGCAGGCGGGCTATGTCCGCCATGTCGGCCTCTCCGAGGTCGGCGCTGAGACGGTCCGCCGCGCACATGCCGTCCATCCCATCTCCGACCTGCAGATCGAGTACTCGCTCCTCTCGCGCGGGATCGAGGACGAGATCCTGCCCACCTGTCGCGGGCTCGGGATCGGCGTCACCGCCTACGGCGTCCTCTCCCGCGGGCTGCTCTCCGGCCACTGGTCGAAGGAGCGGGTGGCGACACTCGTCCCGCATGACTTCCGCGCCTCCGCCCCGCGCTTCACCGGTGCGAACCTCGAGCGCAACCTCGACCTCGTCGAGACGCTCCGCGTCGTCGCCGAGGCGAAGGGGGCGACGGTCGCCCAGATCGCGATCGCCTGGGTTCTCTCCCGCGGGGAGGACGTCGTGCCGCTCGTCGGTGCCCGCCGCCGCGAGCGGCTCGCCGAGGCCTTGGGCGCGCTCGAGCTCGAGCTCACCGGCGTGGATCTCGCACGGATCGAGGCGGCCATCCCTGCCGGCGCCGCCGCAGGCGAGCGCTACCAGACCGAGCAGATGGCGATCCTCGACAGCGAGCGCGGCTAGGCGCGCGCCGCGGTGCCAGGGGAGGCGTTGACACGCGAGCAGATCCTGGCAGCAGCGGAGGAGGCCCTCCGTCGCTACGGCCCTGCCAAGGCCAACGTGGTCGACGTCGCCCGCGCGCTCGGGGTGAGCCACGGGAGCGTCTACCGTCACTTCGCAAGCAAGGCGGCGCTCCGCGACGCCGTCACCGAGCGCTGGCTCGCGGGCATCTCCAAGCCGCTCGCAGCCGTCGCCAGCGACAAGGGGCCGGCGCCCGAGCGCCTCCGGCGCTGGCTCGACGGTCTCGTCGAGGCGAAACGCCGCAAAGCTCTCGACGACCCTGAGCTCTTCGCCACCTACGTCGAGCTGACCGCCGACGCCCGCAAGGTCGTGCGGGCGCACGTCGACACGCTCGTCGAGCAGCTCTCATCGATCATCGTGGACGGCGTCGCCCAGGGCGAGTTCGCGGTCGAGGACCCGGTGGCAGCCGCCCGCGCGGCGTTCGACGCGACGAGCCGCTTTCACAATCCGGCGCACGTGGCCGAATGGGGCGACCCACAGATCGACGCCGCGTACGAGGGCGTCCGCTCCCTCGTCCTGCGCGGGTTGGCAGGCAAGGCGCCGCGGCACGACGCTTGACTTGGCTCGATCGCAGCATCCCTCCTCGTGCGCATGGCGAGCGCGGTCGTTATCAGGTTGTGACAGGCGGCGGGCGGCACATGACCAGATCCCTGGTAGGAATGGGATCCTGGGGGAATGGGTCAAGCAGGCGTGAGAAGAGGCGTGATCGGCAGGATGACGTCGGAACGGCGGGACCGGGCGGCCGGCTTGCTGGCCGGAGCGCTGCTCGTGGCGCTGCTGTCGCTTGGCGGCTGCTCGGCCGGCACGGCCCAGGAGCCGGGCGGCCAGGCCGGCGGCCCGACCAGTGCCGCGCCGACAACCGCCCACCCGACCACCGCCGCACCCACCACCGGCCACCCGACCACCACCGCTGCGACGACGACCACCAGCCCGCCGGCCACCCGGGCCGCACCGCCGACGACCGCCAAGCCGCCCCCCAAGCCCGTCCAGCCCGCCAAGCTCGGCCCGGGCTCCTCGGGACCGGCGGTGGCCGCCCTGCAGCGCCGGCTCGCCCAGCTCCACTACGACGTGCATGCCTTCGACGGGCAGTGGGGCTCGGAGACGACCCACGCGGTGGTCTCGTTCCAGAAGGTGAACCGGCTCGGCCGCGACGGCATCGCCGGCAGGCGCACCCAGGCGGCGCTCGCCCACCCGCGCGTCCCACGGCCGCGCTCGACGGCCGGCGGCTTCCACGTCGAGGCCGATCTCAGCCTCCAGGTCGTGTACCTGGTCGACGGCGGCCGCATCACGCGCATCCTCGACGCGTCGTCCGCCTCGGGCGAGACCTACGTCTCCCAGGGCGATACGCGCGTCGCCGTCACGCCGCTCGGCGACTTCCGGGTCGAGCGCAAGATCAACGCCTGGCATCGCAGCCCCCTCGGGCTGCTGTACCGCCCGGCCTTCTTCCACGGCGGCTACGCGCTGCACGGCGCGCTGAGCGTGCCGCCCTTCCCGGCCAGCCACGGCTGCATCCGCATCACGACCGCGGCCATGGACCGGCTCTACGACCGGCTGGCGCTCGGCACCGAGGTGCTCGTCTACCGGAGCTGACCGTCCGCGGGCCGGCCGACCGCACCCACGCGGCCGGCCGCCGCCGGCCGGCCGCCGCCATGCCGCGGCCGACCCTCCGCGGTCGTGCGATGATCGCATCGGGCCGCCCACCGGCGGCCAGGACCACCGCGGCTCCCCAGCCGCATGTTCGACCAAGCGAGGACCCGACATGGCCAAGCTCGAGGCGGGCGCCGAGGCGCCGCCGTTCACCCTGCCCGACCAGGACGGCAAGCCGGTCTCGCTGGACGACTTCAGGGGCCGCCGGGTGCTCGTCTACTTCTACCCGGCCGACGACACGCCCGGCTGCACCAAGGAGGCATGCCAGTTCAACGACAACCTGGCCGCCTTCCAGGCCGCCGCCGTGCCCGTGGTCGGCATCTCCCCGGACGACGCCGCCAGCCACGTGCGCTTCCGCAACAAGTACGGCCTGCGCTTCCCGCTGCTGACCGACGCCGACCACCAGGTCATGGAGCGCTACGGCGCGTGGGGCGAGAAGACCATGTACGGCAAGACCACGGTCGGCGTGCTGCGCTCGACCTTCCTGATCGGCGCCGACGGCAAGGTCGAGCAGGCCTGGCACAACGTCAAGGCCGACGGTCACGCCGCCAAGGTGCTCGAGGCGCTCGGCTCCACGGGCTGAGGGACTGCGGGGCCTCCGCGGACGGTGGGCTTGACCGGCACGGCCGGTGCGACCGGGCGGACCCGGCTGGCCGGTCGCCGCCGGCGTCAGTAGCGCGCGCCGAACTGACCGCCGGCCGTGGAGTTGCGGCGGACGGGACGCCTGCGAGCCGATAGGCTGCCACGATCATGTGCTCGATGTGCGGGTAGGTCGCCGCCGTGTCTTGCATGTATGGACCAGACGTCACCTTTCTGGGCGTGCCACGGGCCGACCTGGCCGATCCGGCCACGTTCGCCGAAGCGGGCGCGGTGGTCGTGGGCGCCCCGTTCGACGGCGGCACCACCAACCGCCCAGGCGCCCGCTTCGGGCCGCTCGCCATGCGCACCACCGACTACCTCGGCCAGACCGGCTCCCGGCCGCACCTTGCGCTCGGCGTCGACGGCCTGCGCGCCCTGCGGGTGGTCGACGTCGGCGACGTGGAGATGCCGCCGGGGGACATCGAGGGCTCCCTGCAGCGCCTGGAGCAAGCCGTGTTCGAGGTCGCCCGCGCCGGCGCCGTCCCGGTGGTGCTCGGCGGCGACCACTCGATCGCCCTGCCCGACGTCACCGGGGTGGCCCAGCACCTGGGCTTCGGCCGGGTGGCGGTGGTCCACTTCGACGCCCACGCCGACACCGCCGACCGCCAGTGGGGCTCGCTGTACGGCCACAGCACGCCGATGCGCCGGCTGATCGAGTCGGGCGCCGCCCGGGGCGACCGGTTCCTGCAGATCGGCCCGCACGGCTACTGGCCCGGGCCGGAGGTGCTGGCGTGGATGGCCGAGCGGCGCATGCGCAGCTTCGGGATGGCCGAGATCGTGCGCCGCGGCCTGGACGACTGCCTGGACGAGGCCTTCGCCGTCGCCGTCGCCGACTGCGACGGGGTGTTCCTGTCCGTCGACGTGGACGTGGTCGACCCGGGCATGGCGCCGGGGACGGGCACGCCCGAGCCGGGCGGGCTGACCGGCCGCCAGCTCCTGGACGCGGTGCGCCGCTGCGCCCTGGAGCTGCCCGTCGTCGGCCTGGACGTGGTCGAGCTGTCGCCGCCCTACGACGGTCCCGGCCAGGTCACGGCCATGCTGGCCAACCGCGTCGTCCTGGAGGCCCTGTCGGGGATCGCCGGGCGCCGGGCCGATACGATCCCGGGAGGACCCGGATGACCGCCATGTCCTACGACGAGTGGCGGGCGTTCCTGACCGTCCGGCCACGCACGGCCAAGCTGGCGACGGTGCGCGCCGACGGGCGCCGCAGCGGGGCAGCCCGGCCGGGCGCAGCGCGTAGCCCAGTGGCCGTGCGGGCCGGCCGGGCCGTGCCGGGCCGGCGGGCCGTGCCGGGCCGGTCAGCCCGGCGGGTCGCTCAGGGGCCGGCGGCCGGCGAAGCCGCTCTCCGGCCAGTGCCACCAGGCGACCTCGGGCTCGCCGGAAAGCCAGCACAGGAAGTAGGTGCGGCCGCTCGGGCTCTTGGCCGGGAAGTCGACCAGGCCGGCGTCGACGTCGCGCAGGACGATGCCCTGCTCGCCGAGCGCATCGAGCTCGGCCTGGAGCTCAAAGGCGCTGCCGCCCGCCTTGGCGTGGCCGTTCCCGGCCGCCGTGGCCGGGCGCTCGCCGGCGCCGGACCGGACCGCCGCGGCGAGGGCACCGATCCGCTCCACGGCCATCCGCACCCGCGGCAGGGCGCGGTTGGCCTGGTCAACGGTCCAGATGCGCATCGGCGCTCAGCCTCCCGGCCCGTGCTGCGAGGTCCACGGTGGCTCCTTGTAGATTGGCGGCATCGTACCCGCCCGGGACGGGCAGAGGCGGCAGGAGAGGAGCCTGGGCATGCCACGCGTGTGCGTGTTCGACGTCAACGAGACGCTGCTCGACCTGGCCGCGCTCGACCCGCACTTCGAGCGCATCTTCGGCGACGCGGCCGCCCGTCGCGCCTGGTTCGAGCAGCTCATCCAACTGGCCCTGGTCACCATCGCGACCGACGCCTACGCCGACTTCGGCTCGATCGGCATGGCGGCGCTCACCATGACGGCCGAGCGGGCCGGGGTCGTGCTCCACGAGCACGACCGGACGGCGGTGGCCGAGCAGCTGCGGCGGCTGCCGCCTCACCCTGAGGTGCGGGGCGCCCTGGAGCGCCTGCGCTCGGCCGGCATCCGGCTCGCCTCCCTGACCAACTCGACCGAGCCGGTCGCCCGCGCCCAGGTCGAGCACGCCGGCCTCGCCGACCTGTTCGAGCAGGTGCTGTCGGCCGACGCCGTGCAGCGCCTCAAGCCGGCGCCCGAGCCCTACCGCATGGCCGCCGAGCGTCTGGGCGTCGCGCTGGGCGACGTCCGGCTGGTCGCCGCCCACGCCTGGGACGTCGCGGGCGCCCTGCGGGCCGGCTGCGCCGCCGCGTTCGTGGCCCGGCCCGGCAAGGTGCTCGACCCGCTGGCCGAGCGGCCCGACGTGGTCGGCGCCGACCTCGCGGAGGTGGCCGCCCAGGTGCTGGCCCTGGAGGGCTGAGCGGGCCGGGACGCGGCCGCCGGCCCCGCCGCCCGACGCGACCGCCCGCCCTCGCCCCCCGGGACGCGGCCACCTGGCCCGCCGCCCGCCCTCGCCGTCCGCCGCCCCTTGGCTCCGGCAAGGGTCTTATCGTATGTCCTGTCTGGGTGGACCGGTAGACTTCCTCGGGCGCCGAGGCGGGCGGCCGCCCGCCGCGCATGTCCCGCGGCCGCCCGCCGCCCGGCGGGCGGCACCGCTACGAACGAAAGGCACCCGTGGGCCTGCGCAACCTGTTCCGGCGCAAGCATCGCCGCGCCACTGCCGCCGGCACCGCCCAGCCGGCCGCCGGCGTGCAGCCGGCCCCCGGCACCGCCCAGCCGGCCGCCGGCCACCTGGTCCGGCGACCGGACTCCGGGCTGGACCTGGACGCCGTCGAGCGGCTGCGCCGGGATACCAGGCTGGTGCTCGACCTGCAGCTCGAGCACCAGCTGGAGTTCCCCGACGAGCACGCCGCCCGCCGCGCAGCCGGCCGCCTGGCCGCCGACGGCTTCCGGGCCGGCCTGCATCCGGGGATGGGCCAGCGCTGGCTCGTCCTGGCCACGCACGTGACCCGGCTGAGCTCGGCCGGCCTGGGCGAGCTCGAGGCGTACATGCAGGAGGTCGCCGCGGCCGATGGGGGCGTCTACGACGGCATGCAGCCGACCACCTGGCAGTAGAGGCTGCTGGTGAAGCTCAGGAGGCTGTCGGCCGGGCTGGCGCTGCTCGCGCTGGCCGCCGGCTGCACCGGGCAGGGCCCGGCGCGGGCGCCCGGCCCGACGGCGACGGCGCCCGCGCCGGGCCCGGGCACCGGGCGGCCCGCGGGCGCGGTGCGCGTGCTCGTCTTCTCCAAGACCGCCGGGTTCCGCCACGCCTCGATCCCGGCCGCCGTGGCCGCGGTCGAGCGGCTCGGCCGCGAGCACGGCTTTGCGGTGGACGCGACCGAGGACGCCGGCGCCTTCACCGACGCGGGGCTGGCCCGCTACCGGGCGGTCGTGTTCCTGAGCACGACCGGCGACGTGCTGGACGACGCCGAGCAGGCCGCCTTCGAGCGCTGGGTGCGCGCGGGCGGCGGGTTCGCCGGCGTGCACGCGGCGGCCGACACCGAGTACGGCTGGGCCTGGTACGGCCGGCTGGTCGGCGCCCGCTTCGCGCGTCACCCGGCCGTCCAGCCGGCCGTGGTCCGGGTGACCGACCGCCGGCATCCCTCCACCACACCCCTGCCCGAGCGCTGGGCGCGCACCGACGAGTGGTACGACTTCCGCGCCGACCCACGCGGCCAGGTGCACGTGCTCGCCACCGTCGACCCGGCGAGCTACCGAGGCGGCACCATGGGCGCCGACCATCCGATCGCCTGGTGCCAGACGGTCGACGGCGGCCGCTCCTGGTATACGGCCCTCGGCCACACGGTCGCGAGCTGGTCGGAGCCGCGCTTCCTCGCCCACGTGCTCGGCGGCATCCGCTACGCGGCCGGCCTCGCCGCCGGCGACTGCCGCCTCGGACCGTGACCCGGGCCGGCGGACGCCCGGGGTGTGACGAGCCGTCGACGGCGGATGGCCGGGTGCGCTCGCCCCCGATCCGGGCGCGGCGCCCGGCGGGCACCGCTACAGGTTGCCGCGGCGCTCCTGCTCGCGCTCGAGCGCGACGAACAGCGCCTTGAAGTTGCCCTCGCCGAAGCCGCGCGAGCCGTGCCGCTCGATCATCTCGAAGAACACGGTGGGCCGGTCCTGGGCCATCGCGGTGAAGATCTGCAGCAGGTAGCCCTCGTCGTCCCGGTCGGCCAGGATGCCCAGCTCCCGCAGGACGTCGATGTCGAGCTCCAGGTCGGCGAAGCGCTCGCGGAGCTCGTCGTAGTAGGTGTCGGGCACCCGCATGAACTCCAGCCCGCGGGCGGTCAGGGTGCGCACCGTGGCGACGATGTCGTCGGTGGCGATCGCGATGTGCTGCACGCCCGGGCCGCGGTAGAACGCGAGGTACTCGTCGATCTGCGAGCGCCGCTTGCCCTTGGCCGGCTCGTTGATCGGGAACTTGATGCGGCCCTCGCCGTCCCAGACCACCTTGCTCATGAGCGCCGAGTACTCGGTCGAGATCGCCTCGTCGGTGAAGTGGACGAGCTGGGTGAAGCCCATGACCTTCTCGTAGAAGGCGACCCATTCGTTCATCCTGCCGAGCTCGACGTTGCCGACCACGTGGTCGATGGACTGCAGCCCGACCGGCGGGCGCTCGTCGGCCACCCAGGCGCGCTCCACGTAGCCGGGGGCGAACACGCCCGAGTAGTCGTGGCGGTCGACAAAGGTGTGGACGGTATCGCCGTAGGTGGCGATGGCGGCCCGGCGCAGCACGCCGTGGTCGTCCTTGTCCTCCCAGGGCTCGGCCACCGGTCGGGCGCCGCGCTCGACGGCGGCGGCGAAGGCGACGCTCGCGTCCGGCACCCGCAGGGCGACGTCACGCACTCCGTCGCCGTGCAGGGCGACGTGGGCGGCGATCGGGGCGTCGGGGGTCAGCGCGGTGGTCAGCACCAGGCGGACCGATCCCTGGCGCAGGACGTAGGAGGCGCGGTCGCGTACGCCGGTCTCCGGGCCGGCGTAGCCGACCAGCTCGTAGCCGTACAGGTTGCGGTAGTAGTGGGCGGCCTGGCGGGCGTTGCCGACCCAGAACTCGATGTGGTCGATGGCCTCCAGGGCCAGCGGGTCGTGGGGAGACTGCTGCGGGCCGTCGGTCATGGCGGTCGTCCCTTCTGCGAAGCGGGCCGACGCGGCCGACGGCAGCCGGCACGCATCGACGGTGAACCGTCCGGCTGGATGTATCCTCCATGATGCGTAGCGGGCTGGTCGGCTGTCCATCGGCGTCCACCAGCATATGCTCGCGCTGCTGCGCGAGGATGGGCGCATGTCGGTCGCGACCCTGGTCGAGCGGGTGGAGGACGCCGCCTCCCACAGCAAGCAGGACCTCGAGGAAGGAGGAGCGCGTGGTGGTCGACGCCACCTACGCGGTCACGGGCGCCACCGGCCAGCTGGGCGGGCGCGTCGCGCGCCGCCTCGCGGACAAGGGCGTGGCGCAGCGCCTGGTCGTGCGCGACCCCGCCCGCGCGCCCAACCTGCCGGGCGCCGAGGTCGTGCAGGCCAGCTACGACGACGGCGGCGCGCTGCGTCGCGCGCTCGACGACGTGGACTGCCTCTTTCTCGTCTCCGCCTCCGAGTCGCGAGACCGACGACGGGTCCACACCAACGCCGTCGACGCGGCCGTCGCGGCCGGCGTCGAGCGGATCGTCTACACCTCCTTCGTCGGCGCCGCGCCCCAGGCCACCTTCACCTTCGCCCGGGACCACTGGTACACCGAGGAGCACATCCGCCATACCGGCGTGCGTCACACGTTCCTGCGCGACAACATGTACCTCGACTTCCTGCCGTCGCTGGCCGGCCCCGACGGCGTCATCCGCGGCCCCGCCGGCAACGGGCGCGTGGCCGCCGTCGCCCGCGATGACATCGCCGACGTGGCCGTGGGCGTCCTGCTCACCGACGGCCACGACGGGCGCACCTACGATGTGACGGGGCCGGCGGCGATCACCCTGGACCAGGTCGCAGCGGAGCTTGCCCGCGTCAGCGGCCGCACCGTCGTCTACCATGCCGAGACCCTCGAGGAGGCCTATGCGTCACGGGCCGCCTACGGCGCCCCCGACTGGGAGGTCGCCGGCTGGGTGACCTCGTACGCCGCCATCGCTGCCGGCGAGCTGGACGTCGTCAGCGACACCGTCGCCACCGTCGCCGGACATCCGCCCGTCGGGCTGGCGAGCTACCTGCGCGAGCATCCCGACAGCTACCAGCACCTGCTGCCATAGCGGGGATGAACGACTACGGACCCGCCACCTACGGCGACCGGATCGCCGACGTCTATGACGACCTGCCCGGCGTGCCGGGCGACACCGACGCGGCCGTCGCGTTCCTGGCCGAGCTGGCCGGCTCGGGCCGGGTGCTCGAGCTTGGCATCGGCACCGGCCGGGTCGCGCTGCCGCTGGCCGCCCGTGGCGTCGAGGTGGTCGGCATCGACGCCAGCCCGGCCATGGTGGCGCGCCTGCAGGCCAAGCCGGGCGGCCAGGCCATCCCCGTCGTCCTGGGCGACCTCGCCGACGTCGACGCCGCCGGTCCGTTCACCCTCGCCTACGTGGTCTTCAACACCTTCTTTGCCCTGCTCGACCAGGCCGAGCAGATCCGCGTCGGCGATCCCGGAGCCGGTCGCCGGGCCGCCCCGGATGGCGCCGGGCGCGGCCGCCGGTGGGCCCGAGCCCCACAGCGCGAACCCGAGGCGGCCAGATCTTCTAGCCAAAAAGGGCTAGGCAACCACCGGGCCGAGCGGTATGGTGCTGCGGCGTCCGGCCGGACCACGTGGCGAACGCTCCTGCAGGTGACCGTCGGGTCGGACGCGCCGCGCGTGGTGCTCGGCGCCCGTTGGAAGCAGGGAGGCGCATGATCGTGACGGAGCAACAGCCGATGCCGGAGGGCCTGACGGGTCCGAACACCCCCGGGGAGGAGCGAGAGGTACGGCTGGCGGCGGAAGAGGAGGAGGAGGGCTGCGAGTGCCGCTTCGCGGTCGTCGACCGCAACGGCGTCGTGGCCCGTGGCAAAGGCGTGGTCAGTGCCACCCACATAACCACAGGCCAGTACGAGGTGATCTTCAACCGGAATGTTCGCAACTGCGTCTACGTGGCGACCATCGGCGACGTCGATGCGGTGGGCGTCGAGACGCCCGGTGAGATCACCACGGTGGGGCGCTTCGGCAACGTCCGCGGGGTGTTCGTGACCACCCACAACAGCAGCGGCGCGTTCGAGGACCGCAGCTTCCACCTGTTCGTGGGGTGCCCCTGAAGCCGGCGTCGGCTACGACCCCGGGCCTGGCCGCTCGGCCGCCGCCCGCCTCGCGCCGAGCGTGGTGGTGGGCGCAATGGCGTCCAGGTCGGTGCGCAGCGCGACCAGGCTCGGGCGGTCCCGTTCGGCCGGCGCCTTGTCGAAGGCGGCGGCGAACGCGGCCGCCTCCTCGACCACCAGGCCCTGCTCGGTCAGGCCGACGGGACCGTGGGGGCGAGCCGGTTGGCCAGGGCGGTGCCGAGCCGGTCGGCGGCCCGCCGGTCGAGCGGGCCGCCGGCCGCGTCGGTGACGAAGAACACGTCGCTGGCCTGGCCGCTGCACCCGCCGACCTGGGCGACCTGCACGTCGACCCGGTGGCGGGCCAGCTCGGCCAGGATCTCGTGGAGGAGTCCGGGCCGGTCGGGCGCCTCGACCTGGACGACGCTGTGCCAGGGAGCGGCGTCGGCGTCGACGCGGACCAGCACCGAGCCGCCCCGGCGGTGGCCGTTGCGGCGTGCGCCGAGC
>JBIOYL010000355.1:0-15212 GCA_044870185.1 Actinomycetes bacterium
CGGGCCGGGCGCCCGTCCACCTTCGCCCGGATCCGAGCCCCTGCAACGATTCCTGGTTCGTCCTCACCGGCTGCCGCAAGGGCACGGTGCCCAAAGCACTGGTGGACCACGGCCCCGCCGCGGCTGAGCGAGCACTCCACCGGCTCGTCGACGCCTTCGGCCGCGACCGGGTGCTGGTCGAGCTGTGGGACCACAGCGACCCGCTCGACCGGTCCCGCAACGACGCCCTGGCCACCCTGGCCGCCCGCGCCGGCGTCGACCTCGTGGCAACCAACAACGTCCACTACGCCCGGCCTTCGGAGCGGCCGCTGGCCACCGCCCTGGCCGCCATCCGGGCCCGCCGGCCCCTCGACGCCCTCGACGGCTGGCTCCCCGCCGCCGCCGGCGCCCACCTGCGGAGCCCTGCGGAGCAGGCCCGCCGCTTCGCCCGCTGGCCCGGCGCCGTCGAGCGCACCGTGGGGATCTCCCAGGCCTGCGCCTTCGACCTGGCCATGGCCGCCCCCCACCTGCCCGACTTTCCCGTTCCGCCCGGCCATGACGAGATGAGCTGGCTGCGCCAGCTGGCCTGGGCGGGAGCGGCCCGGCGCTACCCGCCCGAGCACGCCAGACACGAGGAGGCCAGGGCCCGCATCGCCTCCGAGCTCGACCTCATCGAGGAGCTGGGCTTCGCCGGCTACTTCCTCCTCGTCCACGACATCGTCGAGTTCTGCCGGCGCCAGGACATCTACTGCCAGGGTCGTGGCTCGGCGGCCAACTCGGCCGTCTGCTACGCCCTGGGGATCACCAAGGCCGACGCCGTCTCCCTCGGCCTGCTGTTCGAGCGCTTCCTGTCGCCCGAGCGCGACGGCCCGCCCGACATCGACCTGGACATCGAGGCCGACCGGCGCGAGGAGGCCATCCAGTACGTCTACCGGCGCTACGGCCGTGACCGGGCCGCCCAGGTCGCCAACGTGATCACCTACCGGCCGCGCTCGGCCGTGCGTGACATGGGCCGGGCGCTCGGCCACGCGCCCGGGCAGCTCGACGCCTGGTCCCGGCAGGTCGAGGCGTGGGGGCCGCTGGCGGCCAGCGCCGACCACGACATCCCAGCCGAGGTCATGCGGCTGGCCGCCGAAGTCCAGCACTTCCCCCGCCACCTCGGCATCCACTCGGGCGGGATGGTCGTCTGCGACCGCCGGTGGTCGAGGTCTGCCCGGTCGAGTGGGCGACCATGGCCGACCGCAGCGTGCTGCAGTGGGACAAGGACGACTGCGCCGCCGTCGGCCTGGTCAAGTTCGACCTGCTCGGGCTCGGCATGCTGTCGGTCCTGCACTACGCGGTCGACCTGGTGCGCGCCCACCACGGCGTCGAGGTGGACCTGGCCGGGCTGCCCCAGGAGCCGGCCGTGTACGACCTGCTCGGTCGGGCCGACTCGATCGGGGTGTTCCAGGTCGAGAGCCGGGCCCAGATGGCCACCCTGCCCCGCCTGCGGCCGCGCAGGTTCTACGACCTGGTCGTCGAGGTCGCCCTCATCCGCCCGGGCCCGATCCAGGGCGGCTCGGTCCACCCCTACATCCGGCGCCGCAACGGCGCCGAGCCGGTCACCTACCTGCATCCGCTGCTGGAGCGGTCGCTGGCCAAGACCCTCGGCGTGCCGCTGTTCCAGGAGCAGCTCATGCAGATGGCGGTCGACGTGGCCGGCTTCACGGCCGCCGAGGCCGACCAGCTCCGCCAGGCGATGGGCGCCATGCGCTCGACCGAGCGCATGGCGCGGCTCAAGGGCCGCCTGTATGCGGGCATGGCCGCGCGGGGGATCGCCGGCGAGGTCGCCGACCGCATCTACGAGCAGCTGGCCGCCTTCGCCAACTTCGGCTTCCCCGAGAGCCACTCGGTGTCGTTCGCCTACCTCGTCTACGCCAGCGCCTGGCTCAAGCTCCACTACCCGGCCGCCTTCCTGGCCGCCCTGCTGAACGCCCAGCTCATGGGCTTCTGGGGACCGGTCACCCTGGTCGGCGACGCCTGCCGCCACGGCGTGGTCGTGCGCGGCCCCGACGTCAACGCCTCGGCCGCCGCGGCCACCCTGGAGCCGGCCGACCCCCTGGCCGGGGGCGGCGGGCCGCCGCCCGCTGTGGACGGGCCGCCCATCACACCCGCGGTTCCGGCGCCGCCCGCTGCGCCCGCGGTTCCGGCGCCGCAACCCGGCGCCGCGGCCCCGCCCGGGCGGGAGCCGGCCGTGCGCATCGGGATCTCCTCGGTGCGGGGCATCGGTGACGACCTGGCCAGCGGATCGCCGCCGGGCGTCCCTACGCCTCGATGGCGGACCTGGTCCGGCGGGCCGGGCTGAACGAGGCGCAGGTCGAGGCGCTGGCCACCGCAGGGGCGTTCGGGTCGCTCGGGCTCGACCGCCGGTCGGCGCTGTGGGCGGCCGGCGCGGTCGCCCAGGCTCGCCCCGACCGGCTGGCCGACCGGCTGGAGGGCGTGGTGGTCGGGGCGGCGGTGCTACCGCTGCCCGGCATGAGCCCGGTCGAGCTGGGCGCGGCCGACCTGTGGGCCACCGGGCTGTCGGGCGACAGCCATCCCGTGCAGTTCGTGCGCGACTGGCTGGACGCGCTCGGCGCGGTGCCGGCCGCCGCGCTGGCCGAAGTCGAGCCCGGCGCCCGGGTGCTGGTCGGCGGGGTGGTGACCCACCGCCAGCGCCCGGCGACGGCCGGGGGGACCACCTTCTTGAACCTCGAGGACGAGACCGGGCTCGTCAACGTCATCTGCTCGCTCGGCGTCTGGGTGCGCTACCGGCGGGTCGCCCGCTCGGCGCCCGCCCTGCTCGTCCGGGGCCGGCTCGAGCGTGCCGAGGGGGTGATCAACCTGCTCGCCGACCAGATCCGGGCGCTGCCACTCGGTGCCGCCACCCGCTCGCGGGACTTCCGGTGAGCCACCTGCCGCCGCCAGCCTCGCTGTCCGGAGCGCCCGGGTCGCGGCAACTGCCTGCGACCCGCCTCGGACCAGGGCGGGTCGCAGATGGCCGCCAACGTCACAACCGACTCGAACCAAGCTGGCCTGGCCTACAGGCCCCCTTGTAGCCTCACCGGCATGCAGCAGGAGACTGCGCAACGGCTGATCGCGAACCGCTACCTCCTCGAGGCGCTCGACCAGCGTGGCGTCGGAGCGCTCCGGCGGGCCGAGGACACCCTTTTGCACCGCGCGGTGGCGGTCGAGGCGCTGCCGTTGCCGTACTGGCTGGGCGAGCAGGAGCGGGCCGCCTTCTCGGCCCGGGTGCGCCAATCCGTCGAGGCGGCCGCACGGCTGCGCCATCCTGGCGCGGCCGCCCTCTACGACGTCGTCGCCGAGAGCGGCCAGCTCTACGCCGTGACCGAGCTGGTGGAGGGGCTCACCCTCGCCGAGCTGGTGCGCCGGCACGACGGGCTTCACCCGAATCGGGTCGCGCAGATCGGGCTCGAGATCCTGGGCGTCCTCCAGGCCGCCCACCAGCTCGGCCTGGTGCACGGGGCCATCATGCCGAGCACCGTGGTGATCACCCCCGAGGGCGGGACGAAGGTGTTGGGGTTCGGCCTCGCCGCGCTGCGCCACGACCCGAACGCGCCCCGCCCCGCGACCCCGCCCTCCTCCACCATGGCACCGGAGCAGGTCAACGGTGCCGCGCCCGGCCCGGCCGCCGACGTCTGGGCGGTCGGCGCGACCCTGTACTTCGCCGTCACCGGGCCGCCGCCGTTCGGTGGTCAGGCCGTCACCGGGCCGCCATTCGGCGGCCAGGCCCCGCCCGCGACGGCCGCCGCCACCCGCTCCGACGAGCCGCCACTCCTCGACCACGCGATCTGGCTCACCTCGGCGATCATGCCGCTGCTGGCCAAGCCGGAGGCGGTCAGGCCCTCGGCCGCCGACGCGATCCGGCTCCTCGAGGCGAGCGGGGCGAAGCGTCCCCGCCCGCACGCGGCGAGCTCGGCGCCGACCAGAGTGGCGCCCACGACCGCCGTCGGCACCGGCCTCGGCCCTGCGGCCACCCGCGCGACCGCCGCCATGGGCACCGCTCTCGACCCGGCGGCCCTCCGCGCGACCGCCGCCGTGGGCGCCAGCGTGCCGGCCGCGACCGCCGTGGGCGCCGGCATGTCGGCCGCGACCGCCGTGGGCGCTGGCGTGCCGGCCGCGACCGCGGTTGTGGGGGCCGCTCTCGACCCGGTGGCCACCCAGGCGACCGCGGTCATGAACCGCACCGCTCCGGCCCGGCGCCTCGACCCGGTGGCGGCCACCCGCGCGACCGCGGCCGCCCGCGCGGCCACCCGCACACCCACGGGTGCCCGCGCAACCGCGGCCGTCACGTGGCCGGCCCGCGGCGGGTGGTTCGGTGGCCACCCCTCGCGCCTCAAGACCGGTCTGCTCACCACCCTGGCCGCCGTCGCCCTGGCCGGGCTCACGTTCTATGCGATCGTCGCGGCGGTCGGCGCCAACGGCGGACAGGGGCGGGGGCAGCCGGTGCCCTCGGAGCCGCCGCCGACCCAGGCGGCGGCGACCGTCCCGCCGCCGAGCGTCGCATCGCCGGCGCCGTCCTCCTCGTCGTCCTCCACCACCACCTCGTCATCGGTCACCACCTCGACCGCCGTGCCGGCTGCCCAACCGATCGCCGTCGAGGCCGAGGCGGGCCGGCTGCTCGGCGGGGCGCGGATGGCTCTGTGCTCGGTCTGCTCGGGCGGCGCCAAGGTGGGCTTCGTCGGCAACGGCGGCGCGCTGCAGTTCAACGTCGCCGTCAAGGCGACGGGACGCTGGCGCCTCACCCTGTTCTACGCGACTTGGGAGCCGAGGAGCGCCGTGCTCACCGTCAACCGGCGCAACGCCAGGCGGATCGACTTCCCGCCGACCGGCGGCTTCGACCGGGTCGGCGCCGGCACGCTGAGCCTGCGTCTGCGTCGCGGCCACAGCGTCCTCACGCTCGGCAACCCGAATGGCTGGGCGCCCGACTTCGACCGGATGACCCTCGAGCCCGAACCGTCGTAGCGTCCTACCCGGGTCTTCCGGGCGGCGTCGCAACCCTCGTACCGGCCCGCCAACCCTCGCGGCGGCCTGTTGAGCCTCGCGGCGCCCCGCCCGGTCTCGCGCCGGCCCGCGGAACCCTCGTAGCGGCCCGCCAACCCTCGCGCCGGCCCGCCGGGCCGGCGTGCCGGCAGGACCGGCGTGCCGGCAGGACCGGTGGGCCCGGCCTACCAGGCGTAGGCCTCGGGGGCCGCCCCACCCGGACCCGGCCAGATCTCGTCCAGCTGGGCGAGGGCCTTGTCGTCCAGTGCGACGTCGAGCGCATGCAGGTTGCTGTCGAGCTGCTCCAGCGTGCGTGGCCCGATGATGGGGGCGGTCACCCCGGGCTGGTGCAGCAGCCAGGCCAGCGCGACGTCGGCCGGCTGCTCGCCCAGCTCGTCGCAGAACGCCTCGTACGCCTCGACCTTGGGCCGGTGCCGCTCCAGCAGGCTGCGGGCGCGGTCGCTCGTCCGCCGGCCCTCGGTCACCTTGCGTAGCATGCCGCCGAGCAGCCCGCCGTACAGGGGGCTCCAGGGGATGATGCCGACGCCGTAGGCCTGGCAGGCGGGGATGACCTCCAGCTCGATGGTGCGCTGGGCCAGGTTGTACAGCGACTGCTCGCTGACCAGCCCGAGCGAGTGGCGCGCCTTGGCCGCCTCGTTGGCCTGCACGATGTGCCAGCCGGCGAAGTTCGACGAGCCGACGTATAGGATCTTGCCCTGCTGTGCCAGGATGTCCATGGCCTGCCAGATCTCGTCCCAGGGCGTGTCGCGGTCGATGTGGTGCATCTGGTACAGGTCGATGTGGTCGGTCTGCAACCGGCGCAGCGACGCGTCGCAGGCCTGCCGGATGTTGAGCGCCGATAGCTTGCTCTGGTTGGGCCAGTCGCCCATCGACCCGTGCAGCTTGGTGGCGAGCACGACCTTCTCCCGCCGGTCGCCGCCCTGGGCGAACCAGCGCCCGATGATCTGCTCGGTCCGGCCCTTGCCCTTGTGCCAGCCGTAGACGTTGGCGGTGTCGAAGAAGTTGACGCCGCGGTCGAGCGCCCGGTCCATGATCGCGTGCGCGTCCTGCTCGCTGGTCTCCGGCCCGAAGTTCATCGTCCCCAGGCACACCCGGCTCACCAGCAGGCCGGTACGGCCCAGATGGATGTACTGCATGGCGGTCTCCTTGCTCGGTCGGGACCGTGACGGGTCACCGCAGAGAGTACCCAGGCGATCTGCAGATGACGCCAGGCGACGCCGGGTGGCCGAGCAGATGACGCCGGCGACGCCGGATGGCCGAGCAGGTGGCGCCATGCGGCGGCGGGTGGCCGAGCAGGTGGCGTCAGGCGGCGGCCGGGTGGCCGAGCAGGTGGCGCAGGGCCGGGGTGAGCTCGGGCCAGCGGAACCTGTAGCCGGCCACCAGGGCGGCCGCCGGCTGCACGCGGGCGCTGTAGAACACGAGCTCGTCGGCCATCTCGCCCAGCACCAGCCGGGGGCCGAAGCGAGGCACGAACGGCACCAGCCTGGGCCGCCCCACCACCCGGGCCAGCGCCGCCGTGTACTCGGCGTTGGTCACCGGGTTGGGGGCGACGGCGTTGACCGGGCCGGCCAGCGTCGGGGTGGCCAGCGCGTGCCGGTAGATGCCGACCACGTCGTCGAGGGTGATCCAGCTCCACCACTGGCCGCCCGAGCCGAACCTGCTGCCCAGCCCGAGCCGGAACAGGGGCAGCAGCCTGGCGAGGGTGCCGCCCTGGGGTGTCTGCACCAGGCCGGTGCGGACGTGGACGACCCGCAGGCCGGCCGCCCGGGCCGGGTCGGCGGCGGCCTCCCAGGCCACGCTCAGGCCGGCGAGGAACCCGGAGCCCGGCGGGCTCGTCTCGGTGAGCACCTCGTCGCCCCGGTCACCGTAGTAGCCGATGCCCGAGGCGCACACGAGCACCCGAGGGCCCCGGTCCAGCCCGGCCATGGTGGTGGCCAGCAGCCGGGTGCTGGCCACCCGGCTGTCGACGAGCTCCCGCTTCTCCTTTACGGTCCAGCGGGCGGCCCCGATGCTCTTGCCGGCCAGGTGCACGACCGCATCGGCGGTCTCCAGGGCGGTCACGTCGATCCGCCCGGCCGGCGGGTCCCAGGTCGCCGTGCCCGGCCCGGGCGTGCCCGAGCGCACGAACCGCAGCACCTGCTGCCCGTCGGCGCCGAGCGCGCCGGCGAGCGCCCGGCCGATGAGACCGCTGGAACCGGTGATGGCCACACGCATCCGGGGTCCTTCCGTCGAGGGCGGCACCTGTTGGCCGGGCACCCCTTCGGGGTTCCCCGGACCCTCCGACCCCTCCGGGCCGGGGGCCATCCGAGCCGCCGGGCGCGTCAGCGGCCTGTGCCGCCTTGCCGCGAGGGCGCGTCGAGCGCCTCGCTCTCGCCGGCCGCCTTGGACGGCCGGCTGCCGGCGCTGCCGTTGCCGCCGGCGAGCAGGTTGCGGGCCAGTTGGAGCCCGGCCGCGCCCTGGCTGAGCGCCTGGGCGAGCACCTCGGACAGGCCCTGGGCGCCGTTCAGCACGATCATCTGGTCGACGGCGCCGAACGGCTTGGCGGCCGCCTCGACGATGGCCGGCCACTGCTCGGCGAGCTGCTGGCCGATGACCGCCTCCTGGTTCTGGGCCAGCGCGTCGGCGCGCGCCTTGATCGCGTCGGCCTCGGCCATGCCCTTGGCGCGGACCGCTTCGCCCTCGGCCATGCCTCTGGCCTTGGTCGCGGCTCCCTCGGCCTCGCCGATCAGCCGGGTCGACTCCGAGCGGGCGGCCGCCTCCAGCCTGACCCGCTCGGCCCCGGCCCCGGCCTCCAGCTTCACCCGCTGCGCGTTGGCCTGGGCCTGCAGCTCGACCTCCTGGCGTTGGGCCTCGGCGCCCAGGATGCGGGCGTCGCGCTCGGCCTTGGCCAGGGTGACCTGCTGGTAGGCCTTGGCGTCGGCCGGCTTGCGGACGCTGGCCTGCAGGCGCTGCTCCTCACGTTGCGCCTCCAGCTCGGCGACCTTGGTCTCCTCCACGACGACCTTCTGGCGGGCGGCCGCCTCGGACAGCGGGCCGGCCTGGCGGGCCTGGGCGCCGGCCTGGTCGATCTCGGCCTGGTAGCCGGCCTGCTTGATCTGGCTGTCACGGCGGGCGGCCGCTTTCAGCGCCTCGGCCTGCTGCTCGGCCTGGGTGGCGTCGCGGTCGGCGGCCGCCTGGGCGATGCGGGCCTCACGGGACACCGCCGCCGCGTGGGGCAGCGCCAGGTTCTTGATGTAGCCGGTGGGATCGTGGATCTCCTGGATCTGCAGGGAGTCGACGATCAGGCCGAGCTTCTCCATCTCGGTGCCCGACGACTCCCGGGTGAGCGCGGTGAGCTTCTCCCGGTCGCGGATCATCTCCTCCACCGTCATGTTGCCGACGATCGCGCGCAGGTGGCCGGCGAACACGTTGTGGACGCGGGCGTCCATCTGCTGCTGCTGGTCGAGGAAGCGGCGGGCGGCGTTGGCGATGGAGACGTAGTCGTCGCCCACCTTGAAGATCACCACGCCCTGGATGCCGAGCGGGATGCCCTGGTGGGTCACGCAGTCGATGGCGAGCTGGGCCTCGCGCAGGTCGAGCGAGAGCCGGCGCACCTGCTGGACCCCGGGCATCACGAACGTGCCCTTGCCGGTCACGATCTTGAAGCCCAGGCTCTCGCCGACGCCGTCTGGCGTCGAGTGCTGCCGCAGCCCGGAGATGACCAGCGCCTCGTTGGGCTCGGCCACCCGCCACATGGTCTTGAACAGGGCGAACGCAACGAGCAGGCCGGCGACGATGGCGCCTGCCAGGTAGGGGTTCATGGCGTGAGCCTCCAGGCAGCCCGATCAGACCGGGCTGACGACGACGGTCCGTGGCGGGAAGTACTCGATGACGACGACGCGGGTGCCGGTGGCGATCGTGTCCTGGCTGTCGGCGGCGTAGGCGTTGAACGCCTCGCTGCCCCCCCGCACGGGCACCATGACCTCGCCGAGCTGGCCTGGCGCGATCTTGCCGGTCACCCGACCAACCTTCCCGATCATCCTCTGGTCGGCCAACCGGCGTCCCGTTCCTCGCGGTCGATCATCGGCGGTGCGCTCCGCACCACGCCTATGTTCAACCACCGTTGGCGGCGGATGTCCATACGGCCACCCCAACTGGGGAAAACCTCGGGCTGCTTCCCGGCGAGGTCAGCGATGCTGGCACGTCGGACAGAAGGTTGCAGCGCGGCCGCCGAGCACCGTCTTGCGCAGCGGCGTGGCGCAGCGCGGGCACGGCCGGCCGGCCTGCCCGTAGGCGACCAGGAAGGCCGCGTTGCGGCCGCTGGCGCCGTTGACCATGCGGTAGTCGCGGAAGGTGGTGCCCTCGCGTTCGACGGCCGCGGCCAGCACGTCGCGGATGGCGGCGTGCAGCAGGCGGGCGCGGGCCCGGCCGACGCGGCGGGAGGCCGGGTGGATGCCGGCCCGCCAGAGCGCCTCGTCGGCGTAGATGTTGCCCACCCCGGCGACCGCCCGCTGGGACAGCAGGAAGGGCTTGACCGGCGAGCGGGTCGCGGCCAGCGCGCGGGCGAACCGGTCGGGGTCGAAGTCGCCGCCGAGCGGCTCCGGGCCGAGGCGCGCCAGGGTCGGGATGGCCGTGTAGTCGCCGGCGTCCACCACGGCCAGGCGGCCGAAGCGGCGCACGTCCCGGAACACCAGCGTCCGGCCGTCGTCCAGGCCCAGCCGGGCGCGGGCGTAGGCGTCGGCCTGCCCGAAGCCGAGCGAGCCGGTCATGCCGAGGTGCACGACCAGCTCGAGGCCCGCGTCGAGCGGGCAGACGAGGAACTTGCCGCGGCGCCCGACCGCGACCACCCTGCGGCCGGCCAGCCGGTCCACGGCGAGGAAGCGGCGTTGCGCCTCGGCCCGCACGTCGACCACCCGCCGGCCCTCGAGCTCGGGGGCGAGCTGGCGGCGGACGGACTCGACTTCGGGAAGCTCGGGCATGCGCCGCCAGCGTAGCGCGCCCCCCCGGCCGTCGCCTCGGCCGCCGGCGTGGCAGCCCGATGGCCTCGGCTACTGCTGCCACGGACGGTCGGGCACGGGGACGCCGGCCGGCCAGCAGCCGACGTCGGCCAGGAACCGGGCCAGGCCGGGGGTCAGGTCGAGGCCGGCCAGCTCGTCGGGGCGGGCCAGGCGCACGTCGGCGGCGTCGTCGCCGGGGACCGGCCGGGCGGCCGCGTCCAGCTCGGCGAACAGGTCGACGATCACGTAGTGGAAGCCCTCGCCGATGCGCTCCACCACCCCGGCCACCGCACCGATGCGCGCGACCAGGCCGGTCTCCTCGCGCAGCTCCCGGGCTGCCGCCTGCACCAGCGTCTCGCCCGCCTCGACCCGCCCGCCAGGCAGCGACCAGCTCCCCTTGGCCGGGGGCCGGCCCCGGCGGACGAGCAGCAGCGCCCCGTCCGGCCTCCGGGCGACCAGGCCGACGGCGACCGTCGGGCGGGGCGGGGAGGGCGGCGGGGCCGGCCCGGACACGGTCACCGGAGGATCTTCCCACCCGGCAGGGCGCCACGCGCGTCGCTCGCCCACGCGACCTTCGCCGGCCCACGAGACGAGGATGTCGGATCAGATGGAGCAGGCAGCCGGCCGGGGCCAGGGGCGCGTGGCGAAGCGATTGGTGGCCGTGACGAGCGCCTCGGTCGTGCCGGGGTCGCCCGAGCCGTGTCCTGCCTCGTCGATCAGCGCCAGCTCGGCGTCGGGCCACGCCTGGGCGAGCTCCCAGGCAATATCCGGCGGGCTGCTCACGTCGAGGCGGCCGTGGACCAGGACGCCCGGGATGCCCGACAGCTTCCCCGCCTCCCGGAGGAGCATGCCGTCCTCGAGCCACGCGGCATGCCGCCAGTAGTGGGTAACCAGACGCGCGAAGCACATGCGGAACACCGGGTCCTCGTAGCGCGGATTCGGCCGGTGGCCCGACCGCACGGCAACGTGGGTGTCCTCCCAATCGCACCAGTCCTTCGCGGCCTTGGCACGCACGGCGGGGTCGGGGTCGTGCAGCAGCCGGCTGTACGCCTCCACGAGGCTGCCGTCACGTTCGGCCGGGGGGACGCCATCGCGGAATCGCGCCCATTGTGCGGGGAAGAACCGGCGCATCGTACGGGTCACCCACTCCACCTCCCGGCGTGTGGTGGTCACGACGCTGAAGAGCACGATCTCGGACACGCGCTCGGGATTGTTCTCCGCGTACGCCAATCCGAGCGTCGAACCCCAGGAGCCACCGAACACCAGCCACTGCTCGATGCCGAGCTGCTGGCGCAGACGCTCGATGTCGGCGACCAGGTGCTGGGTCGTGTTGCTGGCCAGGTCGACCGCCGGATCGCTGGCGTGCGGTGTGCTACGACCGCAGCCACGCTGGTCGAACAGCACGACCCGGTACGCGCTCGGGTCGAAGTATCGCCGCCACCCCGGCGCACAGCCCGACCCTGGGCCACCGTGCAGCACAACGGCCGGCTTCCCGACCGGGTTGCCGCAGGCTTCCCAGTACACGTGGTTGCCGTGGCCCACGTCGGGCATGCCGTGGTCGTACGGCTCGATCTCCGGGTAAAGGCCCATCAGGCTATCAGAAGGTCGTCGCGCTGGAGAAGTTGAAGCGGTCGAGCGCGAGCGCCGGGGCCCGCACGGTGCCGTACGGCAGGTCGCCGGCCTGCTCGGTCTCGGCGCCGACCGCCCGCACCCCGGACAGGGCTGCAAGGATCGACTGGGTGAAGCGGAGGTTGCGCACCGGCCCGGCCACCCTGCCCTCCTCGATCCAGAAGGTGCCGTCGCGGGTCATGCCGGTGATGGTCGTCTCGATCGGGTTGACGACGTTGGTGTAGTGGAAGCGGGTGACCAGCAGGCCGTGGTCGAGGCCGGCGACCAGCTCGGCCAGGCTCGCCGTGCCCGGCTCGAGCGCGAGGTTGAGCGGCAGGGCGCCCTCCGAGGAGGGCGCCGGCAGCCCGTGCCCGGTCGGCTCGACGCCATGCTGCAGCGCGCCGCGGAAGTCGTACACCAGCCCGCTGGCCACGCCGTGGTCGATCAGGACGACCCGGCGCTTGGGCACCCCCTCGAAGTCGAAGGGCATGCCGATGGCGCCCGGCGCCAAGGCGTCGTCGACGATCGTGACCAGCGGGGAGCAGACCTGCTGGCCGAGCCGGCCGGTCAGGAAGCTGCGGCCCTCGTCGTACGCCTTCGACCCGACGCCGAGCCAGCCGAGGAACCCGACCAGCGTGCCGGCCGCGTTCGCCTCCAGCACGACCGGGTAGGCGCCCGGGGCGAGCTCCCGCGGCGCCCGGGCGCCGACCGCCTTGGCCGCGGCCCGCTCGCCGAGCGCGTCGACGGGCAGGTCGGCCAGGGCCGGCTCGAGCGCCTCGGCCCAGCCGCTGCCGGAGCCGGCGTCGGCCAGGATCGAGAAGCTCGCCATGGTGGTGGCGCTGGCCGCCCGCAGCCCGCGGGTGTTGGCCACGGCCAGCTCCAGCTCGCCGGTCTCGCAGGCGCCGGCCGCGGTCACCCCGGCCGGCAGCCGCCGCACCACGCCGGCCACGAGCCGCGCGCGGCTGGCCGGGTCGGTGGCCGCGGTCGCCTGGTCGTAGCGGCCGGCCAGCGGGTAGTCGGCCGGGGCGGGCATGCCCGGGTAGCCGGGGTCGGGCGGCATGGCCTGCGCCACCTGGCGGGCGCGGGCGGCGGCGGCGCGGGCGCCGGCGGCCGACCAGTCGTGGCTGGACGCCACGCCGACCCGGTTGCCGTCCACCGCCACGCGCACGCGCAGGTCGACGTCCTCCCGCCAGGTCGACTGGTGGATGTGGTTGCCGGCGAAGCGGGTGAGCCCGCTCGTCTCGTGGAAGACCAGCGTCTCGGCATCGTCCACCCCGTCCACGGCCAAGGCGGCCTCGGCCACCTCCAGCAGGCGCTCCCGCCCGAGCCTACCCATCGGGCCGCCCCCTGGTCGACCGGCTCATCGTCCCACGCCCACGTGGACGTTGCGGAAGCGGGCCGGGGCGACCGCGTGGGAGACCCGCGCGGTCTGGGGCGGCTGGCCCTTGCCGCAGTTGGGCGTCCCCCACAGCCGCCACTCCTGGGGGCCGCAGACCGCATCCAGCGAGCGCCAGAACTCGGTGGTGCGCCCGTCGTAGGTCGGGTTCTTGTACAGGCGGCCCAGGCGCCCGCCGGCGATCTCCCAGGCCGCCTCGGTGCCGAACTGGAAGTTGACCCGCCGGTCGTCGATCGACCAGGACCGGTTGGTGGCCAAAAGGAAGCCCTCGTCGGTGTCGGCGACCAGCTCGTCGAGCGTGCCCGCGCCCGGCTCGAGGTTCACGTTGGTCATGCGGACCAGCGGCAGGCTGGCCCAGCCGTCGGCGCGCATCGTGGCGTTGGACCGGGCACCGAGGCGGGCCGCCGTCTCGCGGCTGGACAGGAAGCCCTGGACGACCCCGTCGACGATCAGCGGGGTGCGCTGGGCCGGCACGCCCTCGTCGTCGAAGGCGAACGTGCCCATCCCGCCCGGGATGGTCGAGTCGACCGTGACCGACATGGGCGTCGAGCCGTAGCGCAGCCGCCCGGCATCGGCCGGCTGGACGAACGACGTGCCGGCGTAGCCGGCCTCCATCCCGAAGATGCGGTCGAGCTCGAGCGCGTGGCCGACCGACTCGTGCAGTTGGATGGCGAGCTGCTGGCCGTCCAGGATCACGGTGGTGACCCGCTCGGGCAGCTCCGGGGCGGCCAGCAGCTCGCCCGCCTCGCGGGCGACCCGGGGGGCGTTGCCGACCAGGTCCATGGCCAGCGCGACCTCCCAGCCGCCACCCCGGTACTGCCCGCGGGACGAGTTCGGGTACGTCCGGTGCTGCAGGTCGCCGTCGCCGGTGGCCAGCGCGTCGATGCCGGCGCCGGTCTGGGTGACCGTCTGGTCGATGCGGGCGCCCTCGCTGGAGACCAGCAGCGTGCGCCGCCGCCACAGGTCGATCGATGCCTGGGCGTAGGCGAGGCCGGCCACCGTGCGTTGGGCGTCGCAGGCGGCCAGCAGCAGCCCGACCTTGGCGTCGAGGGGGACGGCGAACGGGTCGCGCTCGACCGGCGTCGACCAGGTGGCGACCGCCGGGGAGACCGGCGCCAGCCGCACCCGGTCGTGGGGGAGCACGGTGGCGGCCCGGGCGACCCCGACCGCCCGGGCGCCGAGGTCGCGGACGGCCCGCGGGTCCAGCACCGCGCTGGCCGCGAAGCCCCAGCAGCCGCCCGCCAGCACGCGCACGCCGATGCCGCGGGTGTCGCCGGTCGCCAGGTCCTCGACCCGGTCGTCGGTCACCGTGACCGACTCGGATTCCTCGCGGACGAAGCGGACGTCGGCGTAGCCGGCGCCGGCGCCCGTCGCCGACCGCAAGGCCAGCTCGACCAGCTCCTCGGGCTCCATCCGGGTCGGGTCAGGCGGTCGGGGCGGCCAGGGTGCCGGCGACCTTGGCCAGGTCCGCCACGAAGCCCTTGTAGGCCAGCGCCCGGCTCTCCTCGTCCGGCGCGCGCAGGATGGAGGAGGGGTGCACGGTGGCGAGCACCTTCGGCGCAAGGTCGGAGGCGATGAACCGGCCGCGCTCGCGGCTGACCCGGAAGCTCGCCCCGAGCAGCGCCTGCGCGGCGGTCGCCCCGAGCAGCACGAGCACCTGCGGCTGCACGACGGCGAGCTCGGCGTCCAGCCAGGGCCGGCAGGCATGCACCTCCTCGGCGTTGGGCTTCTGGTGCAGCCGCAGCTTGCCCCTGCGCACCCACTTGAAGTGCTTGACGACGTTGGTGACGTAGGCCTGCGACCGGTCGATCCCGGCCTCGGCGAGCGCCTGGTCGAGCAGCTGTCCGGCCGGGCCCACGAACGGGCGGCCGGTGCGGTCCTCGACGTCGCCGGGCTGCTCGCCCACCAGCATGACCCTGGCGTGCCGGGCGCCCTCGCCGAAGACCGTCTGGGTGCCGGTCTGCCACAGGTGGCAGGCCTGACAGCCGGCGGCCGCCCGGCGGAGCTGCTCCAGGCCGCCGCCTGGCGGGATGAGGTCGTGGACCGGGCTGGGTGGCTGCGCGCGGGGGGTCATACCACCGAAGCTACCACGGCCATCCGACAGCAAACGCCGGCTCGGCGCTCGGCCGAGGGCCCGGCCGGACCTACTTGGGGACCGGGCCGGACCTACTTGGGGACCGGGCCGAGCACGAGCGCCGGCGCCGGCGCCC
>JBIOYL010000356.1:0-22229 GCA_044870185.1 Actinomycetes bacterium
GACCACCGTCGACCCGCCGAGCGTCGTGTTCATCCCACCGCCGAACATGTCCGAGAGCCCGCCACCGCGGCCGGCGTGGAGCAGGATGAACAGGATCAGCGTCAGTGAGGCGATCACGTTGATGACGACCAGCAGCGGGATCATCGGGTCTTCCTCTGAGCGGGCCGGGAACGGGACCCGGCGAGTGTATCAGCGGGCGCGGCGGGCCGAGCCCTTGACGATCATGGCGAACTCGTCGGCGTCGAGGCTGGCCCCGCCGACCAGGGCGCCGTCGATGTCGGGCTTGCCCATGAGCTCCTCGATGCTGGCGGCCTTGACGCTGCCGCCGTACTGGATGCGCACGGCCTCGCCGGCCGCCTGGCCGGTGAGCTCGGCGATAGTGTGGCGCACGAGCGCGATGGTCTCCTGGGCGTCGGCGGCGGTGGCCGCCCGGCCGGTGCCGATCGCCCACACCGGCTCGTAGGCGACCACCAGGCCGGCCACCTGCTCGCCCAACAGCCCGGCCAGCGAGCCACGTACCTGCCCACTGACGATCTCGGCGGTCGTGCCGGCCTCGCGCTGCTCGAGCGACTCGCCGACGCACACGATCGGCTGCATCCCGGCGCCGAGCACGGCCTTGGCCTTGCGGTTGACCAGCTCGTCCGACTCGTTGAAGTACTGGCGGCGCTCGGAGTGGCCGACGATCACGTAGGCGCAGGTGAGCTTGGCCAGCATCGGCGCCGACACCTCGCCGGTGTAGGCGCCGCTCGGCTCGGGATGGCAGTTCTGGGCGCCGAGCCCGATTGGCAGGCGGTCACCGTCGATCAGCGTCTGCACGCTGCGCAGGGCCGTGAAGGGCGGGCACACGACCACCTCGACCGCGTCGGTGTCCTGGCTGGACAGCGCCCAGGCGAGCTTTTGGGTGAGCTGCACCGCCTCGAGGTGCGTCTTGTGCATCTTCCAGTTGCCGGCGATGATCGGGCGGCGGGCCATCGGCGTCTCCTTGGCGCGCAGGGTCTTGGCGCTTGGGCGGTCGTGCGCTCAGGCGGTCGGGATGGCGGCCACGCCGGGCAGCGTCTTGCCCTCGAGCAGCTCGAGGCTCGCCCCACCGCCGGTGGACAGGTGGTCGATCTTGTCGGCCAGGCCGAGCTGGGCGAGTGCGGCGGCCGAGTCTCCCCCGCCGACGACCGTGTAGGCGTCGCTGTCGGCGACCGCCTCGGCCACCGCTTTGGTGCCGGCCGCGAACGGCGGCCACTCGAACACCCCCATGGGGCCGTTCCAGAACACGGTCTTGGCGGCGCGGACGACCTCGGCGAAGCGGCGCATCGTCTCGGGGCCGATGTCGAGCCCCCGCCAGCCCTTGTCGACGGCGTCGACGGGCACGGTCTTGGCGTTGGCGTCCTCGGCAAACTCGTCGGCGACGACCACGTCGACGGGCAGGTGGACCTGCTTGCCGTCGCGCCCGGCACGGGCGAGCAGGTCACCGACGGCGTCGACCTGGTCGGGCTCGAACAGCGAGTCGCCCACCTCGTGCCCCTGGGCGGCCAGGAAGGTGAAGCACATGCCGCCGCCGATCACCAGCGCGTCGACCCGCTCGAGCAGGTTGTCGAGCACGGCGAGCTTGTCGGACACCTTGCTGCCGCCGAGCACGGCCACGAACGGGCGCTCCGGGCGCTCGAGCAGACGGGACAGTTCCTTCACCTCGCTGGCCAGCAGGAAGCCGGCGTAGGCGGGCAGGCGCTCGGCCACGCCGACGACCGAGGCGTGGGCGCGGTGGGCGGCGCCGAAGGCGTCGTCGACGTAGACCTCGGCCAGAGCGGCCAGCCGGGCGGCGAGGTCGGGGTCGTTGGCCTCCTCCCCCGGCTCGAAGCGCAGGTTCTGCAGCAGCAGCACGTCGCCGTCGCCGAGCGCCTCCGCGGCCGCCCGGGCCTGGTCGCCGGCCACGTCGTCGACGAAGCGGACCTCGCGGCCCAGCTCGCGCGACAGCACCGGCGCGACCGGCGCGAGCGAGTACTTGTCGACCCGCTTGCCTTTGGGCCGGCCGAGATGCGAGCAGCAGAGCGCGCGGGCCTGGTGGTCGACGAGCCAGCGCAGGGTCGGGACGGCGGCGCGGATGCGCAGGTCGTCGGTGACGTTGCCCGCCTCGTCCAAGGGAACGTTGAAGTCGTTGCGGACCAGGACCCGCTTGCCGGCCACGTCGGCCTGCTCGACGGTGCGTACCTCCATGGCTGCCTCCTGCGCGTCTCGGGCCGGAGCCCGGACCGGCCACGGCCGGACCCGACGGTTCGCCGACGTGGCACGCCCCGGCGCGGCGGCCGGGGCGCGTGCTGGCCGGTCGCCTCGGACCGGTCGCCTAGGACAGGTGCTGGCCGACCAGGATGGCGAGGTCGACCAGACGGTTGGAGTACCCCCACTCGTTGTCGTACCAGCCGAACACCTTGGCAAGGTTGCCGTTGGCCTGGGTCAGGGTGGAGTCGAACACGCACGAGGCCGAATCGCCCACGATGTCGCGGGAGACGATCGGGTCGACGTTGTAGCGGATGATGCCCCGCATCGGCCCGTCGGCGGCCGCCCGGAAGGCGTCGTTGATCTCCTCGACGGTGGTATCGCGGCCCAGGATCACGGCCAGGTCGGTCAGGGAGCCGTCCTCGACCGGCACGCGGATGGCGATCCCGTCCAGCCTGCCTTTCATCTCGGGGATGGTCAGCGCCGTCGCCTTGGCCGCGCCGGTGGTGGTGGGGATGGTGTTGACGGCGGCCGAGCGTGCCCGGTGCAGGTCCTTGTGCGGGAAGTCGAGGATCACCTGGTCGTTGGTGTAGGCGTGGATGGTCGTCATGTAGCCCTTCTCGATCCCGAAGCTGTCGAGCAGGACCTTGACCATGGGCACCACCGAGTTGGTGGTGCATGAGGCGCAGGAGATGATGTCGTGTGCCTGCGGGTCGTAGGCGTCCTGGTTCACGCCCATGACGATGGTGATGTCGTCGCCCTTGGCCGGCGCCGAGATGATCACCTTCTTCGCGCCGCTCTTGAGGTGCAGCGCGGCGTCGTCGCGCTTGGTGAAGTGCCCGGTCGACTCGATCACGACGTCGACCCCGAGGTCGCCCCAGCCGAGATTGGCCGGGTCGCGCTCGGCCGATGCCTTGATCTGCTTGCCGTCGACCGAGATCGAGGTGTCGTCGTAGGAGACCTCGCCGTCCAGGCGACCGAAGGTCGAGTCGTACTTGAGCAGGTGGGCGAGGGTCTTGTTGTCGGTCAGGTCGTTGACCGCGACGATGTCGACGTCCTTGCCCTGGGCGGCACGAAAGAAGTTGCGGCCGATGCGGCCGAAGCCGTTGATACCGACACGTACGGTCATGGCTCCTCCCCGGGTCGCTGCCGGTGGTCGGAACGGCCGCTCCGTTCCCCGCGAGCGGGCGCCCTACGCATTCTTGCCATGATCCGGCTACCACGCCAACCCTGTCCGACACAATTTCCTTTGGCCTGCTCAGGCGGATGCTCACCGCGCCGCCCCCGGGTCGTCAGGGCTCGGCGGTGGCCGGCTCGGCGGCGGCCGGCTCGGCGAGCGCCGCCAGCCGGCGCAGGCGGCCGAGCACGGCGCCCTTGGAACGGGGCGGGTCGAGCAGCGCGCCGAGCTCGGCCAGGGTGGCGTCGGGGTGGGCCAGGCGCAAGGTGGCGACCTCGGCCAGGCCGGCCGGGAGCCCGTCCCAGCCGGCGGCGGCCACGGCCTGCCTGACCGCGGCGACCTGGTCCATGGCGGCCGCCACGGTGCGGCGCAGGTTGGCCTGGTCGGCGTTGGCCAGCCGCGTGGCCTCGCCGCGCACCTCCCGCCGGATGCGGCCGTCCTCCCAGGCCAGGTAGGCGTCGCGTGCGCCGATGGTGACCAGCGCCCGGCCGATCGCCTCGCCGTCCTTGAGCACGACCCGATGCTGCTCGTCGCCGCGGACGCCGGTGCGGACGCCGGTGCGGACGCCGGTGCGGGCGGGCAGGCCGAGGCGGATCATGGCCGCGGCCAGCGCCTGGGCGGTGCGCGCCGCGGGCGCTCCGATCTCCAGATGCGGCGGGCGGGTTGGGGCGGAGACCGAGCCGCGGCCGAGGAAGGCGCCCCGGACGAAGCAGGCGGCCGCCTCCCGGCTCCGCGCCAGGCTGGTGGTGCTGTAGGCGAGCCGGCCGGCGCCGTCCAGGATGCCGGCATCGGTCAGCACCCGCTCGACCCTGGCGGCGAGCACCAGCTCGTAGCGGGCCCGGGGGGCGAGCGCGCCGCGGCTGCGGACCCGGAAGACCGGCCGCACCTCGTAGCCGCCGACGAGCAGCCAATAGGCGAGGCGGGCCACCCCGCCCGACTCGGTGCCGAGCACGAGGGTGAGCCGGGGGCCGACCGTGCCGCCGAGGTGCAGGGTGGCCGCGAAGCGCAGCAGCGCGGCGAGCAGGGCCCGGCGCTCGGCCGCCGCCGCGGGCCGAAGGGCGGCCAGCTCCTCCTTGACCCGGGCGGTGAACTGGCCCCGGGCGGTGAGGAGGCCGTGGGGGCCGGCCGGGCCCCTGGCGGTCATTCGCGCTCCATGTCACGGTGGACGACGTTGACCCGGTAGCCTTCAGCGCGCAGCCAGGTGCCGAGCGTTTCGGCCAGCACCACGCTGCGGTGGCGGCCGCCGGTGCAGCCCACGGCGACCGTCAGGTACTGCTTGCCCTCGCGCACATAGCCGGGCAGGGCCACCCCGAGCAGCTCGCGCAGCCGGTGCATGAAGGCGTCCGTCTCGGCCTGGGCGAGGACGTACTCGCGCACGGCCGGGTCGGTGCCAGGCCTCGGGCGCAGCTCCGGGACCCAGTGCGGGTTGGGCAGGAAGCGCACGTCGACGACCATGTCGGCGTCGACGGGCAGGCCGTACTTGAAGCCGAACGAGGAGACGGTGACGAGCAGGCCGGCCGCCTCGTCGGCGAAGGCGGCCAGCATCTTGTCGCGCAGCTCGTGGACGTTGAGGTCGCTCGTGTCGAGCACGAGGTCGGCGGTCGCCCGCAGCTCCCGGAGCAGCTCGCGCTCGCGGGCGATGGCCTCGACCACACCCTCGGCGGCGACCGGGTGGCGGCGCCGGGTGGCCTCGAAGCGGCGCACGAGCACCTCGTCGGATGCCTCCAGGTACAGCACCCGCAGGCTGATGCTCTTGGCCCGCAACAGGTCGAGGGCCCGGCCCAGCTCGGACACGTCCGCGGCGAAGGCGCCGCCGCGGGCGTCGACCACCAGGGCGACCCGGCTGCGCTCGCGCCCACCGACGGCCAGCTCGGCGACCCGAGCGATCAGCGACGGGGGCAGGTTGTCGATCACGAAGTAGCCGAGGTCCTCCAGCACCTTGGCTGCCTCCGAGCGGCCGGCGCCCGACAGTCCGGTGAGCACGACGAACTCGACCGGCGCGTCGACCGGGGCGCGGTCGGGGATGCGCAGCTGCTGGGTCACGTCGCCTGCTCCTCGCCGATCGGGCTCTCGGTGGACGCACCCTGCTCGCCCGCGTCGTCCCAGCCGGACGGACGGCCGGTGGACGCACCCTGCTCGCCCGGGTCGTTGCGGCCGCTCCGGCGGCCGGCGGGGCCGGCGGCCCCGTCCGCTGCGACCCCGCCGTGCAGGTGGACGTAGATGGTCCGGGCGAGCGCCGGGCCGACCCCGGGGGCCGCCTCCAGCTCGTCCACGCTTGCCTGGGCCACCTTGCGGGCCGAGCCGAAATGGTGCACGAGCTGCTTGCGGCGGGTCTCTCCCACCCCCGGGATGCCGTCCAGGACGCTGCGGGTCATCGACTTGGCGCGCAGGTTGCGGTGGTAGGCGACGGCGAAACGGTGGGCCTCGTCGCGCACGCGCTGGAGCAGGTACAGCGCCTCGCTGGAGCGCGGGATGACGACCGGGTCGGGCGAGCCGGGCAGGTAGACCTCCTCCATGCGCTTGGCCAGGGCGACCACCGGCAGGTCGGGGGTGGCCGAGGCCTCGACCGCGTCGAGCGCGGCCGCGAGCTGGGGACGGCCGCCGTCGACCACGATGAGGCTGGGCGGGTAGGCGAACTTGCGCCCTTGGGGTTCCCCGGACCCCTCCCCAGCGACCGGGGCACCCCCTTGGGGTTCCCCGGACCCCTGCCCAGCGACCGGGGCACCCCCTTGGGGTTCCCCGGACCCCTCCGGCGCTGCCTGCGGCCGGGTCCGCTCGGCGGCCAGGCGGGCGAGCCGACGGGTGAGCACCTCGCGCAGCGAGTCGACGTCACTTTGCCCCTCGACCGTGCGGACCTCGAAGCGGCGGTACTCGGACTTGCGGGGCAGGCCGTCCTCGAACACCACCATCGAGCCGACCATCTGGCTGCCCTGCAGGTTGGAGATGTCGTAGCACTCGATACGCAGCGGCGCCTCCGCCAGGCCGAGGTGCTCCTGGAGCTCTCGCAGGCCCCGGGCGCGGGCGTCGAAGTCGGCGGCGCGCTTCAGCTTGTGGCTGGCGAACGCCTCGCGGGCGTTCTGGGCGACCGTGTCCAGCAGCGCCCGCTTCTCGCCCCGCTGCGGCACGTGGAAGTCGACCGGGCCGCCGCGCAGCGACACCAGCCAGGCGCGCAGCGCGTCGGCGCCCTCCGGCAGCACCGGCAGGAACACCTCGCGGGGCACCTCATCGGCCCGCTCGCCGTAGAGCTGCTGCACGAAGGTGGCGGCCAGCGCGGGCTCCTCGAGCGCCTCGACCTTGTCGACGACGAAGCCTCGGCGGCCGACCACCCGGCCCTGGCGGACGAAGAACACCTGCACGGCCGCTTCCAGGTCGTCCTGGGCGAACGCGGCGATGTCGAAGTCCTCGGCCGCCGAGGACACCATCTGCTGGCGTTCGAGCGCGGTGCGGACGCTGGCGAGCTGGTCGCGCAGGCGGGCGGCCGCCTCGAAGTTGAGCGCCTCGGCGGCCGCCCGCATGTCGGCCTCGAGCCGCAGCAGGGTCGGCCGGGTGTGGCCGTCCATGAAGGCGATGAACTCGTCGACGATCCTGCGGTGGTCCTCGGGCGAGATGTAGCCGGTGCAGGGCGCCGAGCACTTGTGGATGTCGTACAGGATGCACGGCCTGCCGAGCCGGCGGTGCCGGTCGAACACGCCCTTGGAGCAGGTCCGCATCGGGAAGGTGCGCAGCAGCAGGTCGAGCGTCTCGCGGATCGCGTAGGCGTGGGTGTAGGGGCCGAAGTACCTGGTGCCCTTGCGTTTGGCGCCGCGCTCGACCCGGGGCCGCGGGATCTCCTCGCTGAGCGTGACCGCCAGCCACGGGTAGGACTTGTCGTCGCGGTAGCGGACGTTGTAGCGGGGCCGGTGCTCCTTGATGAGGTTGTACTCGAGCTGCAGCGCCTCGACCTCGCCTTTGACCAGCACCCACTCCAGCATGGCCGACGCCTCCACCATGGCCGCCGTGCGTGGATGCAGGCTGGCGCGCGGCTGGAAGTAGTTGGCGACACGCTTGCGCAGCGACAGCGCCTTGCCGACGTAGATCACCCGGCCGGCCGCGTCCCGGAACAGGTACACGCCCGGCGCGTCGGGGATCATCTCGGGCCTGGGCCGGGGCGAGGTTGGAACGCTCATACCGTCAATTCTAGTGGGACGGCGCCACCGCCCCGCCGCCGGCTCTGCCCGCCTGCATGATCGGCCGGTGTGCGCATGGTCGGCTGCGGCCTCCCGGTCGGCCTGCGCCGACCCGTTCAGCCTGGCAGGCCGTTGCTCCGGGCGACCGCGGCGACGAAGCGGCCCGAGTCCTTGACCGTGCGCCGCTGGGTTGCGTAGTCGACGTGCACGATCCCGAAGCGCTTGGCGTAGCCGTAGCTCCATTCGAAGTTGTCGAGCAGGCTCCAGACGAAGTAGCCGCGCAGCGGCACGCCTGCGGCGATCGCCTGGGCGGCGGCGCGGAAGTGGCCGTCCAGGTAGGCCACGCGGCGGTCGTCGCGGACCTGCCCGTCGGCGTCGACCCGGTCGTCGAAGGCGGCGCCGTTCTCGGTGACGTACAACGCCGGCGGCGCGTAGTCCCGCTGCAGGCGGGTGAGCAGCCGCTCCAGCCCCTGCGGGCAGACCTCCCAGCCCATCGCGGTGTGCTTGCCGGGCTGGTCGACCTGACGGTAGCCGACCAGGCCGGCCGGGTCGTCGGTGGCCACCGTGCGGAAGTAGTAGTTGACGCCAAGGAAGTCGACCGGCTGGGCGATCGCTTCGAGGTCGCCGTCCCGGACTTCGGGCGTGATGCCGGAGGTGGCGAACCACTCCCACAGGTCGGCCGGGTAGCGGCCGCGCAGGACCGGGTCGAGGAACCAGCGGTTGAGCCAGCCGTCGGCCCGCTGCGCGGCGGCCGCGTCCTGGTCGCGCCCGCTGGCCGGGGAGACCGGCGACAGGTTGAGGGTGATGCCCACCTGCGACGCCCCATTGGCCCGCAGCGCGAGGACCGCCTGCCCATGCGAGCGCAGCAGGTGGTGGGCCACCTGCAGGCCGACCGACGGGTCGGTGACGCCGGGGGCGTGCTGGCCGGTCACGTGGCCGAGGTGGGTGACCACCCACGGCTCGTTGTGGGTGATCCACAGCGGCACCCGGTCGGCCAGCGCCCGCGAGACGACGTCGGCGTAGGCGGCGAACGCGTCGACGGTGGCCCGGCTCGCCCAGCCGCCCCGGTCCTGGAGCGCCTGGGGCAGGTCCCAGTGGTACAGGGTGAGCATGGGGGTTACGCCGGCGTCGAGCAGGCCGTCGACCAGCCGCCGGTAGAAGTCGAGGCCGGGCTGGTTGACTCGTCTGGCGCCCTCGGGCAGCACCCGCGGCCAGGCGACCGAGAAGCGGTAGGCGCGCAGGCCGAGCTCCCGCATGAGCGTCACGTCCTGGCGCCACCGGTGGTAGTGGTCGCAGGCGACGTCGCCGGTGTCCCCGCCGTCCACCTTGCCCGGGGTGTGGGAGAACGTGTCCCAGATCGACGGGCCGCGCCCGTCGGCGCGCACCGCCCCCTCGATCTGGTAGGCGGCGGTCGCCGTCCCCCACAGGAACCCGTCCGGAAAGCCGGCCGCTGTCGCCATATCAGGCACCTCCAGCGGGCACCTGCCTGGCGGCGGCCCGCGGGGGCCGACCGTCGGCGCTCGGCCCGCTCGCACGCGCGATCCCCAGCGCAGCGGCCAGGAACTGGCCGGTGTAGGAGCCGGCCATCCGGGCCACCTGCTCGGGCGGGCCCTGGGCGACGACCCGGCCGCCCCGGCTGCCACCCTCCGGCCCGAGGTCGATGATCCAGTCGGCGGTCTTGATCACGTCGAGGTTGTGCTCGATCACGATCACCGAGTTGCCCGCGTCGACCAGGCGGTGCAGCACGCCGAGCAGCTTGTTCACGTCGTCGAAGTGCAACCCGGTGGTGGGCTCGTCGAGCACGTACAGGGTGCGGCCGGTCGCCCGCTTGGCCAGCTCGCTGGCCAGCTTGACCCGCTGCGCCTCGCCGCCGGACAGGGTCGGGGCCGGCTGGCCGAGCTTGATGTAGCCGAGCCCGACGTCGTTCAGGGTGTGCAGGTGGCGGGCGATCGGCGGGATGCTGGCGAACAGGGCCAGCCCCTCCTCCACCGAGCTGTCCAGCACGTCGGCGATGGTGTGGCCCTTGTAGTGGACTTCGAGGGTCTCGCGGTTGTAGCGCTTGCCCTTGCACACCTCGCACGGCACGTAGATGTCGGGCAGGAACTGCATGTCGATCTTGATCGTCCCGTCGCCCTGGCACGCCTCGCAGCGCCCGCCCTTGACGTTGAACGAGAACCGGCCCGGCTGGTAGCCGCGCACCTTGGCCTCGGTCGTCTGGGCGAACAGCTTGCGGATGTGGTCGAACACCCCGGTGTAGGTGGCCGGGTTGGACCGCGGGGTGCGGCCGATCGGCGACTGGTCGACGTCGATGACCTTGTCGAGCTGGTCGGCGCCGGCCAGTGAGCGGTGACGGCCCGGCGAGGTCCGCGAGCGGTACACGGCCTGCTGCAGCGCCTTGAGCAGCACGTCGTTGATCAGCGTGGACTTGCCCGACCCGGACACGCCGGTCACGCAGGTGAACACGCCGAGCGGGAAGCGCACGTCGATGTCGGCCAGGTTGTGCTCGCGCGCGCCGGCCAGCTCGACCCAGCGCTGCCCCGGCCGGCGGCGGACCGGCGGCACCGCGATCGCGCGCCTGCCGGCCATGTACTGGCCGGTGAGCGACGCCTCGACCCGCTCGATGGCGGCGAGATCGCCTTCGGCGACGATCTGGCCGCCGTGCTCGCCAGCGCCGGGGCCGATGTCGACGATGTAGTCGGCCGTGCGGATGGTCGCCTCGTCGTGCTCGACCACGATCAGGGTGTTGCCCAGGTCGCGCAGCCGCACCAGGGTATCGATCAGCCGGTGGTTGTCGCGCTGGTGCAGGCCGATCGACGGCTCGTCCAGCACGTACAGCACCCCGGTCAGCCCCGACCCGATCTGGGTGGCCAGGCGGATGCGCTGCGCCTCGCCGCCGGCCAGGGTGGCCGAGGCCCGGTCCAGGCTGAGGTAGTCCAGGCCGACGTCGAGCAGGAACCCGAGCCGGGCGTTGATCTCCTTGAGGACCCGGGCGGCGATGAAGGCGTCGCGGTCGCTCAGCTCCAGCTCGGCGAAGAACGCGACCGCCTCGCCGACCGACATGGCGGCCACCTCGGCGATGTTGCGGCCGGCGATGGTCACGGCCAGGCTCTCCGGGCGCAGGCGGGTGCCCTTGCAGGTCGGGCAGGGCACCTCGCGCATATACGACTCGACCCGTTCGCGCACGGCGTCCGACTCCGCCTCGGCGTGGCGCCGGTTGAGGTAGGTGATGACGCCCTCGTAGGCGGTGGAGTAGGCGCGGACGCGGCCGTAGCGGTTGCGGTAGCGCACGTGGACCTGGTCGCCGGCCCCGTACAGGACCACCTGGCGCTGGGCGGGGGTGAGCTTGGCCCAGGGGGTCGACGCGTCGAAGCCGTACGTCTCGGCCACCGCGGCCAGCAGCCGGTCGAAGTACTCGGAGTTGCCCCGCCAGGGGACGATGGCGCCCTCGGCCAGCGACAGCGCCGGGTTGGGCACGACTAGCTCGGGGTCGACCTCCTGCTTGACCCCAAGGCCGGTGCAGTCGGGGCAGGCGCCGTAGGGCGCGTTGAACGAGAAGTTGCGCGGCGCCAGCTCCTCGAACGACAGATGCCCGTTCGGGCAGGCCAGCTTGGTGGAGAACTGCAGCTCGCGTCCGTCGTCGACCAGGTCGACGACGACCAGCCCCTCGGCCAGCCCGACCGCCGTCTCGACCGAGTCGGCCAGCCGCCGGCGCATCGACTCCTTGACGGTCAGACGGTCGACGACGATCTCGATGTCGTGCTTGTAGGTCTTGGCCAGCCGGATCGGCTCGGACAGGTCGCGTACCTCGCCGTCGACCCGGGCGCGGGCGAACCCCTTGGACGAGTAGCTGCGCAGCAACGCCTCGTACTCGCCCTTGCGGCCACGCACGACCGGGGCGAGCAGCTGGAAGCGGGTGCCGGGCGGCAGCGCCAGGATCTGGTCGACGATCTGGTCGGGGGTCTGGCGGGAGATCGGGCGCCCGCAGGTGGGGCAGTGAGGCTGGCCGATCCGCGCGTACAGCAGGCGCAGGTAGTCGTAGACCTCGGTGATCGTCCCGACCGTGGAGCGCGGGTTCTTGGAGGTCGACTTCTGGTCGATCGAGATGGCCGGCGACAGCCCCTCGATGAAGTCGACGTCCGGCTTCTCCATCAGGCCGAGGAACTGGCGGGCGTAGGCGGACAGGCTCTCGACGTAGCGGCGCTGCCCCTCGGCGTAGATCGTGTCGAAGGCCAGCGACGACTTCCCGGACCCGGACAGGCCGGTGAACACCACCAGCGCGTTGCGCGGCAGCTCCAGGTTGACGCCTTTCAGGTTGTGCTCGCGGGCGCCCCGGATGACGAGGCGGTCGGTGGCGCTCAGGGCGGCTCCCTCGGGTGGAGGGGAAGGCTCGGATGTGGCCCACACATTGTATGGACCGCCCGGACAACAACGGCCGCGGGACGCCGGTTGTTCCGCCACGGCCAGCCGCCACGGCCAGCCGCCACGGCCAGCCGCCCCGGCCAGCCGGTTGCCGCCGGCGACGCCACCCGGGTCGGCGCCGGGCCGCCCCGGCTCGACCAGTGGCGGCGCCGCGGCGGGGAGTGGCACCGCGCGGCTGGCAGGCCCGGCGCCTACAGCCCGGCCAGGAACCGTGCCGCCAGGGGGGCGGCCACCCGGCCGCCGACGCCGCCCCCCTCGACCACGATGGCGAAGGCCAGGTCGCCGCGGAAGCCGATGAACCAGGCGTGGGTCGGCGGCGGGTTGCCGCGCCCGAACTCGGCGGTGCCGGTCTTGCCGGCGACCGGCAACCCGGGCAGGTTGGCTGCCGTGCCCGTCCCGCCGGCGACCGCCGCCCGCAGCATCGCCCGCAGTGCGGCGTCGACGCGCGGATCCAGCGGCAGCGGCCGGGTGGGCGGCTGGCCGTCGACCAGGTGGGGGTGGCGCCAGGCACCGTCGGCCACGGCAGCGGCCACGCTGGCCATCCCCAGCGGGCTGGCGGTGACCTTGCCCTGGCCGATCGCCTGGGCGGCCAAGGCCGTGGCGTCGGCCGGCGGCGGGAAGCTGCCCCGGACGGCCGGCAGGCCCGGGCTGAGGTCGGCGCCGAAGCCGAGCCGGGCGGCCGCCTGGCCCAGCCGGCCGCCGTCCAGCCGAGCCGCGGCGAGCTGGACGAACGCGGTGTTGCAGGAGATCGCGAAGGCCCGGCTGAACGGGATGGGGCCGGCCGCCTGCTCCCCCTCGAAGTTCTGGAACAGCCGGCCGCCGACGTCGGCCGTGGCCGGACAGGTCACCGGGTCGGTCGGTTTGAGCCCGCCGGCCAGCAGGGCCGCGGCGGTGACCACCTTGAAGGTCGACCCGGGCGGGTAGCGGCCGAGCAGGGCGCGGTCGAAGGGCACGCCGAGCGGCCGGCTGACCACGGCCAGCACCGCCCCGGTCGACGGCCGCACCGCGACGAGCGCGGCCGGCTTGGCCCCGCCGCCGAGGGCGGCCTCGGCGGCCTGCTGCACCCCGGGATCGAGGCTGACGGTGACCTCGCTGCCCTGCGTGCCGGGGAACCGCTGCAGCACGCGGGCGACCGTGCCGTCGGCGTCGACCACGCGCACCTCGCCGGACGGGGTGCCGGCGAGCCGGCGCTCCAGGGCCTGCTCGAGGCCGCCGTGGCCGACCAGGTCGCCGGTCTGGTAGGGCGGGCCGAGGCGGTCCAGGTCCTCGGCGGTCGCCTCCCCCACCTGGCCGAGGACGTGGGCGGCGAACCCGCCCGGGCGGGTCACCTGGCCGGCCCGGCGGGCGAAGCGGACGACCCCGCCGGGGCCGGCCAGCAGGCTGCCGTCGGCGGCGCGGATGGCGGCCCGGGGCGGCCAGGTGCGCACCCGGGCCAGGCGCTGGCCAGAACCCAGGGCCGGGTGGACGGCGGCCGGCGACCAGTCCACCCGCCAGCGGCGGTCGCGGCGCACCAGCCGCAGCACGCCGGTGTAGTCCCACTCGCCGAGGCCGCGCAGCCGCAGCTTGGCCGTGAAGGCGGCGTCGGCCCGGTCGCCGTGGCGGGCCACCGCGCCGAGCGTGTAGGTCGCCCGGGTCGCCTTGAGGCCGGCCAGCAGCCGCCGGTGCCGGGCGGCGAAGTCGGCCGGTGGGGCGGCGACCAGGGCCGCCATGGCCCGGTCGTCGCCGCGCTGCCAGGCGTCCAGGTAGCGGCGGGCCACCGGGTCGGGCGGGCCGCCGGCCAGCCGGAGCCAGCCGAGCCCGGCGCCGCCGGCCACCAGCACGAGCGCGGCCACCAGCGCCACGATGCCCCACCGCCGCAGCGCGCGCTCCTCTCCGATCGTCGGTCGAAGGGCGCAGTCTACCCCAGGCGCTGCGCCACCGTTGACGGCCGGCTGCTCGCCGCCGGCCCGGCCGGCTGCTCCACCAGGTAGGGGCCGAGCAGGAGCGCGTCCATGTCGCTGCGCAGGAAGTCCTCGACGGCCTCGGCCGGGCGGTGGACGATCGGCTCCCCGCGCAGGTTGAAGCTGGTGTTGAGCACCACCGGCACGCCGGTGCGGCGCTCGAACTCGCCGAGCAGCCGGTGGTAGGCCGGGTTGGCGTCGGCGGTCACGGTCTGCAGGCGGGCGCTGCCGTCGACGTGGGTGACGGCCGGGATCAGCTCCCGCTTGTCGCCGCGGACCGGGAAGACCAGCAGCATGAACGGGTTGGGGTAGTAGTGCTCGAAGTAGTCGGCGCCGTGCTCGTGCAGCACGCTCGGCGCGAACGGCCGGAACGGCTCACGGTGCTTGACCCGCGCGTTGACGATGTCGCGCATCTCGGCCCGGCGCGGGTCGGCCAGGATCGAGCGGGCGCCGAGCGCCCGCGGCCCCACCTCGGCCCGCCCCTGGAACCAACCGACGATCCTGCCGTCGGCGAGCAGCCGGCCCGCCTGCACGGCAGGGTCGGCGACCCGGCGGACGGCCAGGCCGCGGCCGGCCAGGGCCGCCTGGTAGGCCTGCTCGGGCCAGTCGGGCCCCCAGAAGGCGTGCGTCATCGGCTCGACGCGGGGCTGCCCCAGGAGCTGGTGCCACACCCACAGGGCGGCGCCGAGCGCGTTGCCGGCGTCGGAGGCGGCCGGCTGGATGAAGATGTGCTCGAAGCCTGCCTCGGCCAGCAGGCGGGCGTTCATGACCGAGTTGAGCGCGACGCCGCCGGCCAGGCACAGGTGGCGCTCACCGGTGCGCTCCCGCAGGGAGCGGGCGACGTGCAGGGCGACCGTCTCGAGCAGGTCCTGCACGGCGAAGGCGAGGTCCTCGTCGCGCTCGGTGATGGCCGCCTCCGGCACCCGCGGCGGGCCGTAGGCGGCCAGGAAGCGGCGCGACAGCCAGCCGCCCTCCCGCTGGTAGGCGAACCAGGCCGGGTTCACCCGGAACAGGCCGTCCGGGCTGGGCCGGACCAGGTCGGCGAACTCGCCGACGAGCTTGTCCCGGCCGTAGGGGGCCAGGCCCATGACCTTGCCCTCGTCGGCGTTGGGCGCGAACCCCAGGTACCAGGTGAGCGCCGAGTACACCTCTCCCAGCGAGTCGGGGTTGCGCAGCTCGGCCAGGCCGTGCAGGCGGGCGCCCTGGCCGTGCTGCAAGGTGGTGGACAGGAAGTCGCCGCCCCGGTCGAGGGTCAGCACGGCGGCCCGGTCGAACGGGCTGGGGAAGAAGGCGCTGGCGGCATGGGCGTCGTGGTGGCCGACCCGCACGGTGCGGCCGCGGTACGCCCAGCGCCGGCGGAAGGCCAGCTCCTTGCGGACCAGGTTGGCGTCGACCCAGGCCTGGGCGGCCAGCCGTTTGGGCGAGCCGCGGCGCAGCGCGTCGCGTGCCCCCCGGGCGAAGTCGGTGCCGGGGCGCTGCGCGAAGGCCACGATGTCGACGTCGTCGACGGCCAGCGCGGCTGAGCGCAGGCAGAAGCCGATCGCCTGGTCGGGGAACCGCTTGGTGTGGCGTTCGCGGGTGAAGCGCTCCTCCTCGGCGAAGGCCACGATCCGCCCGTCGACCAGCAGGCAGGCGGCGGTGTCGTGGCTGAAGCAGTTGACGCCGAGGATGGAGCGCACGGGCGCGTGCAACCGGTTCAGCCGACCCCCGCCTCCTGCATGCCGCGCAGCTCCCGGCGCAGGTCGGCGACCTCGTCGCGGAGCCGGGCGGCGTACTCGAAGCGCAGGTCGGCGGCTGCGGTGTGCATCTCCTCCTCCAGCGAGGCGATGAGCCGCTCCAGGTCGGCCCGGGGCATGCCGCTGACCGCCGGCTCGCCCCGGCCGGCCCGGCCGCGGGCCGGCGTCGGGGTGCGGCCGCGGCGGCCACGGCGGCCGCCGGCCTCCTCCTCGCCGCGCAGCGCCTGGATGATGTCGGTGACCCGACGGCGGATCGTCTGCGGGTCGATGCCGTTGGCCCGGTTGTAGTCGAGCTGCAGCTTGCGCCGCCGGTTGGTCTCGTCGATGGCCCGGCGCATCGACGCGGTGACCTCGTCGGCGTACATGATCACCTGGCCGTCGACGTTGCGGGCGGCCCGCCCGATGGTCTGCACCAGCGAGGTGCCCGAGCGCAGGAATCCCTCCTTGTCGGCGTCCAGGATCGCGACCAGGGTCACCTCGGGCAGGTCGAGGCCCTCGCGCAGCAGGTTGATGCCGACCAGCGTATCGAACTCGCCCAGCCGCAGGTCGCGCAGGATCTCGATGCGCTGGACGGTGTCGATCTCCGAATGCAGGTAACGCACCCGCAGGCCCATCTCGAGCAGGTAGTCGGTCAGGTCCTCGGCCATCTTCTTGGTCAGCGTGGTGACCAGCACCCGCTGCTCCCGGTCGACCCGCAGCTTGATCTCGTGGATGAGGTCGTCGATCTGCCCCTTGGTCGGCCGCACCAGCACCTCGGGGTCGACCAGGCCGGTCGGGCGGATGACCTGCTCCACCACCCGGGTCGAGGAGCGCAGCTCGTAGGGGCCGGGGGTGGCCGAGACGAACACCCGCTGGCCGATGCGGTCCAGGAACTCGTCGAAGCGCAGCGGCCGGTTGTCCAGCGCCGACGGCAGCCGGAAGCCGTGCTCGACCAGGGTGACCTTGCGGCTGCGGTCGCCCTCGTACATGCCGCCGATCTGCGGCACGGCGACGTGGGACTCGTCGACGAACAGCAGGAAGTCGTCGGGGAAGTAGTCCAGCAGCGTGTGCGGCGGCGTGCCCGGGGCGCGGCCGTCGATGTGGCGCGAGTAGTTCTCGATGCCGTTGCAGAACCCCAGCTCGCGCAGCATCTCCAGGTCGTAGGTGGTGCGCATGCGCAGGCGCTGGGCCTCGAGCAGCTTGCCCTCGCGCTCCAGCGCCGCCAGGCGCTCGGCCAGCTCGGCCTCGATCCCGGCGACGGCCCGCTGCATGCGGTCCTGGCCGGCCACGTAGTGGGAGGCGGGGAAGACGAACAGCTCGTCGCGCTCCCCCACCAGCTCGCCGGTGACCGGGTCCATGACCAGGATGCGCTCGACCTCGTCGCCGAACAGCTCGACGCGCATGGCCCGCTCCTCGTAGGCGGGGAACACCTCGAGCGTGTCGCCCCGGACCCGGAACTTGCCCCGCACGAGGTTCAGGTCGTTGCGGTCGTAGTGGATGTCGACCAGCTTGCGCAGCACCGCGTCGCGGTCGACCTCCTCGCCGAGGCGCAGGTGGAGCATCTGGTCGCGGTACTCCTCGGGCGAGCCGAGGCCGTAGATGGCCGACACCGAGGCGACGATGATCACGTCGCGCCGGCTCAGCAGGGCGCTGGTGGCCGAGTGGCGCAGCCGGTCGATCTCCTCGTTGAGCGAGGAGTCCTTCTCGATGTAGGTGTCGGTCTGGGGGATGTAGGCTTCCGGCTGGTAGTAGTCGTAGTACGACACGAAGTACTCGACGGCGTTGTCCGGGAACAGCTCCCGGAACTCGCTGGCGAGCTGGGCGGCCAGCGTCTTGTTGGGCGCCATGACCAGCGTCGGCCGGCCCATGCGCTCGATCACCCCGGCCATGGTCCGGGTCTTGCCCGACCCGGTCACCCCCAGCAGGGTGAGCGCCTGCTCGCCGCCGGTCAGGCCGTCGACCAGCTCGTCGATGGCGCGCGGCTGGTCGCCGGCGGCCGGCATGTCGCTGCTCAGCTTGAACTCGGGCATATGCGTGTGGCCTTCGGTGCTCGCGGGGTCCTGCGCTCGGGGTGCCGTGCGTGCGGGTCCCGGCTTGCGGGGTCGTGCTGCCAGTGTATGCGGCCGGCGCGACCGCCTGCCCGCCGGCGGCCGGGCGGCCAGGCGGACAGCAGCCGGGCGGCGCTGACGGTACAGTAGGGCGCCTTGTCCTTGCGCCTCGAGTCGGAGAGGGAATCGCTTGGTGGAGACCTTCGTCATCAAGGGCGGCCAGCCGTTGTGCGGGAAGATCCGCCCGGCTGGCAACAAGAACGGCGCCCTGCCCATCATCGCCGCCGCGCTGCTCGCCGACGAGCCGGTCGTGCTGCGCAACGTCCCCCGCATCCGGGACGTGGACGCCATGCTGGAGCTGGTGGCCTCCACCGGGGCCGAGGTGGAAAGACCCGGGCCGAACGAGGTGCGCATCGACCCGCGGGAGGTCCGTCGCACCGACCTCGACCCGGCGTTGTGCACCCGCATCCGGGCCTCGGTCCTGCTGGCCGCGCCGCTGCTCGCCCGCACCGGCCGCTGCGTCCTGCCGGCGCCGGGCGGTGACGTGATCGGCCGCCGGCGCCTGGACACCCACCTGCTCGCCTTCCGCTCGCTCGGCGCCAAGATCCGCTTCCACCGGGGTCTGGACCTCGGCGCCGACCGGCTGGTCGGCGGGCCGATGTTCCTGGACGAGGCCTCGGTCACCGCGACCGAGAACGCGATCACGGCGGCCGTGCTCGCCGAGGGCGAGACGGTCATCGGCAACGCCGCCTGCGAGCCGCACGTCCAGGACCTGTGCCGGTTCCTCGCGTCGCTCGGCGCGCGCATCACCGGCATCGGCTCGAACCTGCTGTGCATCGAGGGGGTCGGTCGGCTGTCCGGCGGCGAGTACAGCATCGCCCCCGACCACATCGAGGTGGCCAGCTTCATCGGGCTGGCCGCCGTGACCGGCGGGGAGCTGCTCGTCGAGGAGGTCGTCCCCGACGACCTGCGCCCGGTCGACGTCGGCTTCAGCCGTCTCGGCGTGAGCTGGGAGCTGGACGGCGCCCGGCTGCGGGTGCCGCCCGACCAGGAGCTGGTGATCCAGGACGACCTGGGCGCGGCCATCCCGAAGATCGACGACGGGCCGTGGCCGGCGTTCCCGGCCGACCTCACCTCCATCGCCCTGGCCGTGGCCACCCAGGCCCGCGGCACCGTGATCGTGTTCGAGAAGATGTTCGAGAACCGCCTGTTCTTCGTGGACAAGCTGGTCAACATGGGGGCCCGCATCATCCTGTGCGACCCCCACCGGGCGGTCGTGAACGGACCGACGCGGCTGTACGGCGACCGCATGGACTCGCCCGACATCCGGGCCGGCATGGCCATGCTGCTGGCCGCGCTGGCCGCCGAGGGCGAGTCGGTGATCGGCAACGTCGGGCAGATCGACCGTGGCTACGAGCGCATCGACGAGCGCCTGCGCGCGCTCGGGGCGAACATCGAGCGCGCCCCCGGGTAGCCCTCGGCCGGCCGCCGGCCAGCCGGGTCGCCGCAGCCTGCGCCGCCAGGCCAGGTGAGCACGGGGCGGGTCCCGCCGTCAGCAGGGCGCCCCGGCGTCAGCAGGCGGCGCCCTGGTCGATGAGGGCCACCAGCTCGACCAGGTCGCGTACCCGCAGGACGCCGACGTCGGCGCGGCGGTCGAAGCGGTCGATCAGCACCGGGGTGATGCCGACCGCGCGGGCACCGTCCACGTCGGTGGTGAGCTGGTCGCCGACGTGGATGGCCGAGGAGGGCGCGGCGCCCGCCTCGGCGAGGGCGGCCCGGAAGATCGCCGGGTCCGGCTTGGCCACACCCAGCACCCCGGAGATCGCGACGACGCCGAACAGCTCCTCGACGCCCTCCAGCCGCAGCACGTCGCGCAGCCAGGGCTCGAAGTTGGAGATGACGCCGAGCTGCAGGCCGCGCTCGGCCAGCGCGGCCAAGGCCGGCCGGACGTCGTCGAACAGCTTGTAGGTGGCCGGGTCGCTGAACACCGCGTACATCGCCTCGGCCAGCTCGACCCGGCGCGCGGCGTCGGTGAAGCCCAGCTCGGCGAAGACGTCCATGTAGAAGCCCGACCAGAACGACCGCTGGGTGGCCGGGTCGGTCCAGTCGGTCGGCCAGATCGCCCGGCGGGCCGTCGCGGCGATGGCCGCCTCGACCGCGGCCACGTCGTGGCGCTCGCCGTGCTCCTCGGCCACCGCCAGGAAGCGCCGCTCGAAGGTCGGGTAGGGGGCGAGCAAGGTGTCGCCGGCGTCCAGGAACACCCACTCCAGCGGCGAGGGAATCGATTCGGCCATGCCGGCAGGCTACCGGAACCGCCTCCCTTCCGTCCGGGGCACCCCCGGGTCGATCGGGGCACCCCTTCGGGGTTCCCCGGACCCCTCCGGCCGGTCAGGGCAGGCGGCCGGTCGGCGCCCGGCGCCCGGCGCCCTCGCCCAGCCGCCGGACCAGGTCGGCCCACACCTGGTCGACCCGCCTGCCGAGCTCCTCGAGGCTGCCCTGGTTGTCGATCACGACGTCGGCCCTGGCCAGGCGCTTCTCGGGCGCAAGCTGGACCGAGACGCGCCGTTCGGCGTCGGATTCGGGCACGCCTCGGGCGGTCAGCCGCTCGACCTGCACCTCCCGGGGCGAATGGACCACCACCAGGACGTCGACCCCCTCGGCCAGCCCGGTCTCGATGAGCAGCGCCGCGTCGAGCACGACCACCACGTCGCGCCCGGCGGCCGCCTCCAGCCGCTCCGCGATCTGCTTGAAGATCTCCGGGTGGGTGATCTCGTTCAGCAGCGCGAGCTTGGAGGAGTCGGCGAAGACGATGTCGGCCAGCACCTGCCGGTCGATCGAGCCGTCCGCGAACAGCACGCCCGGCCCGAAGTGGTCGCGGATCTTGCACCAGGCATGGGTGCCCGGCATGACGACCTGGCGGGCGATGTGGTCGGCGTCGATGACCTCGGCGCCACGCTCGGCGAGCATCGCGGACACCGTGCTCTTGCCGGAGGCGATGCCTCCGGTGAGCCCGACGAGCAACACGGCGGCCCCTTACGAACGCCGGGGGGTGGACGGCCCACCCCCCGGGAACTGCTCTGGCCTACTCGGTCGCGTTCTTGCGCTTCAGGTCCTCGACGATGTCCTCGAGCCGCTCGTCGCCGGCCGTCCCACCCGCCTGCTCGGCCTGCAGCGCCCGATCGACCGTCTCGCTCTCGGCGGCCAGCTCGTCGCTCGCCTGGGGGGTCTCGCCCTCGGCGGTCTCCCCGTAGCCGCCGTCGTAGTAGCCGGCCTCGGCGAACGCGCCCGCCATCGCCGTCCCGGGCACCACGCCGATCAGGTTGCCTTGCTCGTCGTAGTAGCCCTGATAGTCGCCCTCGGGATAGGTGCCGTCGTCGTAGGTGTAGCCCTCCGCGTAGGCACCATCCTCCAGGGCCAGCTCGTCCTCGGCGACCGCGGCCATCTGCTCGGCCTCGGCGACCGCCTGCTTGAGCGACAGCGAGATCCGGCGCCGCTCCAGGTCGATGTCGATGATCTTGATGGTGATCTCCTCGCCGACGCTGACGACCTGCTCGGGGATGTCGACGTGGCGGTCGGCCAGCTCGGAGATGTGGACCAGCCCTTCGATACCATCATCGACCCGGACGAAGGCCCCGAAGGGGACGAGCTTGGTGACGCGGCCCGGGATCAGCTCGCCGATCTGGTGCGTGCGGGCGAACTGCCGCCACGGGTCCTCCTGGGTCGCCTTGAGCGACAGGGACACGCGTTCGCGTTCCAGGTCGACGTCGAGCACCTCGACCTCGACCTCCTGGCCGACCTCGACGACCTCGCTCGGGTGGTCGATGTGCTTCCAGGACAGCTCGGACACGTGGACCAGGCCGTCCACGCCGCCGAGGTCCACGAAGGCGCCGAAGTTCACGATGCTCGACACGACACCTTTGCGGATCTCACCCTTGCGCAGCGTGTGCAGGAAGGCCTTGCGGGTGGCCGACTGGGTCTCCTCCAGCCACGCCCGGCGGGACAGCACCACGTTGTTGCGGTTCTTGTCCAGCTCGATGATCTTCGCCTCGAGCGTCCGGCCGACATACGGGTGCAGGTCGCGCACACGGCGCATCTCGACCAGCGACGCCGGCAGGAAGCCGCGGAGCCCGATGTCGAGGATCAGGCCGCCCTTGACGACCTCGATGACGGTGCCCTCGACGATCTCGTCGTTCTCCTTCTTCTTCTCGATCGGCCCCCAGGCGCGCTCGTACTGGGCCCGCTTCTTGGACAGGATCAGGCGGCCGTCCTTGTCCTCCTTCTGCATGACCAGCGCCTCGATGTGGTCACCCAGGGAGACGACCTCGTGGGGGTCGACGTCGTGCTTGATGGACAGCTCGCGGGAAGGGATCACGCCCTCCGACTTGTAGCCGATGTCCAGCAGGACCTCGTCGTGGTCGACCTTGACCACGTGCCCGTCCACGATGTCGCCCTCGTTGAAGTCCTTGAGCGTCTCCTCGTAGGCGGCGGCGAGGTCCTCGGCAGAGCCGACGTCGTTCTGGGTCACCTGGGTGGTTCCACCAGGCAGTTCCTGCTCAGCG
>JBIOYL010000357.1:0-13948 GCA_044870185.1 Actinomycetes bacterium
GGCGGCCGGCCCGCCGGCGGGCCGTCGTGCTCGTGCTCGTCGCGTTGGTCCTGGCCGCGGCCGGCTGCACCGTGCAGGTCGGCGGCCGGCCCCGGCAGGACGTGCGGCCGGAGCCACGCGACCCGTACCGGCCGGTGATCCGCGTCGCCTCGTTCGACTTCGACGAGAGCCAGGTGCTGGCCGAGCTGTACGCGCAGGCGCTCGAGCGCCACGGCTATCCGGTGCGGCGCATCCTCTGCCACTGTCCGCGGGAGATCATCGAGCCGGCCCTGCAGCAGGACATGGTCGACTTCGTCCCCGAGTACAGCGGCAGCGCGCTCGACTTCCTGAGCGGCAGGCGCGCGGCCACCGCCGACCCGGCCGCCACCGCCGCCGCGCTGCGGCGCGCGCTGGCCGCCCGCGGCATCGTCGCGCTCGCCTACGCCCCCGCCCAGGACGCCAACGCCTACGCCGTGTACGTGACCACCGCGCAGCGGTACAACCTGCGCCGCCTCAGCGACCTGCGCCGAGTCGCTCCCAGGCTGGTCTTCGGCGGCCCGCCCGAGTGCCCGGAGCGCCCCCTGTGCCTCAAGGGCCTGCAGGAGACCTACCATCTGCGCTTCAAGGAGTTCGAGCCGATGTCCTCCCGCGCGGTCACCGCCGAAGCGCTACGGGTCGGCGAGATCGACGTCGGCATGCTCGAGACCACCAACGCCAACGTCGCCGACAGCTCGTTCGTGCTGCTCGACGATGACTGGCGCCTGCAGCCGGCCGAGAACGTCATCCCCGTGCTACGCCGCGACGTGCTCGCCGCCTACGGCCAGCGGCTCGGCCGCCTGGTCGACGGGATCACGTCCCAGCTCACGATCACCGACCTACGCACCATGAACCGGCGCATCGCGGTCGAGGGCGCCACCCCGGCCACGGTCGCCGGCGACTGGCTGCGCCAGCACGGCTTCGAGACGTAGCGGCACCGCCCCGCCGTTACCGCACCGGTCGTCTCCCTTCCACGAGACCCCTCACACCTCCTCGTCGTCGAGCACGCTCAGTTGCGCCTCGGGCTCGGGCGCAGGACCGCTGAAGGGGTTGGCTCGTTCCAGTGCGTCGATCACGTCGTTCAGGTCGTCTTCGGTGCGCAGCGTCAGCTCGATTCGATCGGGGTCCGCCGGTTGCGCGAGCGACAGCCGTTCCTTGACCGGCGCCAGCGCGTTGGCGAGGAACCGCTTGCATTCCCGGACGGTCCTGTTGAGGTCCCGTTTTGACCGCCAACGGTCGGAGACCCCGAAGGTCGCCGCGGAGAGCAGGGGCTCGATCTTGAGCACGGTGCGCTGCGGGACGGTCTCGTGGCCGAGCGCGGCGATGGCCTCGGCCGTGATCCTGGCGAACAGCACGGCGCGGCAGTACTCGCGCATGCCACGGTCCTGCTGCACCGAAGGGTCCCATGGCACGAGGTACAGCGGGCGGGGGTCCTCGTCCTCGGCGAGCGCGATCACTGGTGCCAGCGGGCGCAGGACGGAGGCGGCCGGCTCCGGCCAGGCGTCGCCGGACGAGGGCTCGACGCACAGGGCGCCGCGTCCCTGGTCGGCCCGGAACGGGCCGAGGGCGCCCGACGGACCGGATGGCAGACCGGCGTCGGCCAGGCGTCGCCGCAGCTCGCGGAGCGTGTCCGCCAGGCGGTCACGGTCCTCGAGGCGGGTCAGGTAGACGACCACGCCGGGCTGCGACGTGCCGCCGCCCAAGGCGAGGCTCGACCGCAGGTCGGCGGAGACGGCCAGCAGCTTGAGCGCCTGCCGGGCGGTGGACGAGTCCGGGCCGAAACTCGTCCCCTTGCACTCGATCACCAGCCAGGGAGTGCCGACGGGCGGTTCGGCCAGGACGTCCGGGGCGGCCGCGGTGTCGCTGCCGACCAGCCGGGTCAATGTGGGGCGGAGCGGGAATGGCGGGGGGAGGTCGCGGGACAAGGCGTTGAGGAGGTAGCCGGCCTGGCGCAGGACCGGCTGGATCGGCGACTTGGGTGGCGCCGGCTGCAGCATCCACAGCACGATGTTGAGCTGGAAGATGGGATCGCCGAGGATGGCCGTCGAGTCGAACGTCATACTGCGGCGGGCGGTCGTGGGAGGGCGCCCTCGATCAGGTCCTCGAACCGCTGGTCACCGATCCATGCTGCGACAGCGGGGTCCAGGAAGCGCTGGACGTTCGTGACCAGGCGGTGGACCGTGTTCCCACACGTGCCCCGCGGGAGCACGAGGAGGATGTGCCGGTCGGTCAGTTCCAGCATGAGCGGTTGCCACAGGTGGCGGTCGACGCCGTAGACGTGCACCTTCGTCCGGCTGAGCCGCATCGGATATCCGGACAGGCGAAATCGGTTCGTCTTCCGGCCGAAGGTCGTGTCGATCCATCGGTCGAACGTCTGCTCTCCGAGGCGCTCAGAGAACCGCAGCAGCACCGGTGCGCCGCGCAGCCGCACGCCATCCCCCTCCGTCGACACCCCCTCTGACGCGAACCACAACAGTTCCTCGGCACGCTCGGTGATGCGCCGGTAGGTCTGAAGAACGAACTCCACGTTCTGCCGGTGGTCGACGAAGGAATCGCTCCGGTTCGTGACCTTGCCGTCGAAATAGAAGTCATGGCCGCCACGTCCGACTCCTGGAATCCGAAGCTGGATGATCGACTGCAACGGCTGGTAGATCTCCTGCAGGCGAGCAAGGCGGGCCTGGATCGCCTCCACCCGGTCGACCATGGTGAAGCGGGACGAGCGGCGGGCGATCGGCTCCCGGTCTTCACGGTCATCCCCGGCCGCCTCGGTGCTCTCATCCTCCTCCTGGTAGACCGATGGCTCGTCCGGCTCGTCGGCCTCGTAGAACGCCTCATAGTCGAACTTGAGCTGCGTGAAGCGCCGTGGGTTGGTGGTCTCGCGCACCCAGCGCCAGAGCTCGTTGAACAGCCGAGCCGACAGCCAGAGGCGGTCGAGCCATGGCGTGCCTTGAACCACTCGCCGCACCCAAGCGTCGCTCTGCTCTGCGGGGAGCAGCGTGTACACGACCGGATGTCGATCGTTCAACAGCTCCACGAGCCCGACGTCGCCGCGAAGGTCCCGGTCGGCGACCCGGTACAGCGTGCCGTCCTCGACTGGCAAGAGCCTGAGACCCATCCGCCCGAAGATCGAGGGCAGGGGGGGAACTGGTCTGGATCGGCCGACCGTCTCGAGCATGTAGGTCTTGCCCAGACTTCGGGTGGTGCGCCGCTCCCGCAGCTCGTCGAGCGTCGTGACTGTATAGCCGTTCAGGTAGTCGAAATACTCCGCGCGAGAGCGCAATCTTGGGAGCAGCCCGGTCGATTCGCTCATGGCGCACCTCACCCTGGTCCACCGTCCCAGGGCATCGTAGTCGAGTGGCACGACAGGCCGCGCGGAGCCACGGTCGCGGCGGGCGCGACGGCGCCGTCGAGGGCCGCCTCCAGCTCGGTGCCGCTCAGGGTCGTCTCATTCGGTCATACCCCTCCGGTCCTCGGTGCGGCCGAGTCAATCATCTTCGGGCCGTCGATTCACCTGGCCTGTGGGTAGCAGCCCCGGTCGGATGAGGACCTGCCTCCGCATCCGCTGCCAGCCTCTCCAGGCGCCCACGCACGTAGGCGGCCAGGGCGGCCGGGAGGGCGGCTTCGGGGCCGGCCCGGCGCGCGGCGGCGGCCCGGGCCGCCGCCTGGTCGAGCACGGCCGCGCAGGCCAGCGCGGCCCGGTGCAGGTCGCCGGGGTCGAGGCCGGCCACGGTGGCCTCGATGCCCGGCGGCAGGGCGGCGCCCGGGGTGTCCAGCACGCTGGTCAGGCCGAACAGCGGATGGTCGGCGCCCTGGACGACCGCCCACAGGCGCCAGGCGTGCCCGCGGGCCTCGTCCAGGTGCTCCAGCGCCTCCCAGACCGACCCGCGACGCAGGTACTTGGCCAGGTTGGCGAGCGCGACCCAGCCGAGGAACGCCCACTCGCGCACGGCGGCCGGGGTCGCCGAGATCGACGCCGGCCGCCACGGGACCGCCAGGCGCCCGTCCGGGTCGTACAGGGCGACCGCGTCGGGTGGCAGGCCCTTGCGGCTGGCCGCCGGCACGGCGACCAGGTCGAGCTGCACGCCGTCGGCGTACTGGACGAAGGTGCGCCGGTGCGGGCGGTCGCCCCAGGCCGCGATCTGGTGGGAGAGCAGGCCGACGACCTGGCCGAGGCGGCCGGCGAGGGCCGGCACGTCGTCCAGCGCGGCCGGCCAGGCAGTCTCGGCGACCCCGAGGCCGAGGTCCAGGTCCGAGTGGGCGTCGCCGGCGCCCCGGGCCACCGAGCAGTCCAGCTCCACCCAGCGCCAGCGCGGGTCCTGCTCGGCCGCCCCGACCAGCCGCCTGAGCACGGCCCGGTGCCGCCCAAGCGCGGGTGGCAGCGCCTCCAGCCAGGCCTCGACGGTCGCGTCCATGCGGCAATACAACCGTAGGGCGTGCGCCAGCACCAGCCGGCGGGGTGCCGACGACTCGCTGCGCGCTCATACGCCGCCGGGCGCCGCCCAGACGGTGAAGCCGTCGTCGCCCTCCAGCACGACGGCGACCAGACCCGTGTCGCTGCCCGCCTCGTGCTGCTCGCCTCGCTCCCACAGGGCGGCCTGGAAGGGGCCGATCGGGACCCTGGTCCCGTCGTCGCCGCTCACCCAGCCCTCGCCGGCCACCACGCACCACAGCTGCCGCGTGGTGGCCTCGTGCTGGCCGACCAGGCCGCCCGGGCCGAGGTGGACGCAGGCGGCCCGGGTCTCCGCGTCCGGGTCGGTGAGCGGCACCAGGGTGAAGCGGCTGCCGTGGTCGCTGATCGAGCGTCCCACGGCGGCGTCGAACCGGTACAGCCTCACGGCACTCCTCCTCGGGGCAGGACGGCGTGGCGGCCGGCCCCGGTGGGCCGGCCGCGCGCATTCTCCCCCGATCGACGCCTGTGCCCGCGACCGGCCCGCCTGCCCGCCTGCCACGCGCCTTGTCCCTCCTGGCCGAGGGGCTCGCCGCCGCGGCGACCGGAGCTGCGCTAGGGTGGGGCGTGCGCGCCGTCTACCCGTGGGAGGTCGAGCTTGGTGGCAGCAGCCATTCGCCGGGTCGCGGTGCTCGGGGCGGGCACGATGGGGGCCGCGATCGCGGCGCACGCCGCCAACGCCGGGCTCGAGGTGGACCTGCTGGACATCGCCCCCGACGAGCCGACCCCCGAGCAGGCCGCCAAGGGCCTGACGGCCGACCGTCCCGAGGTCCGCAACCGGATCGTCCGGGCCGGCTTCGAGCGCATGACCAAGGCCAGGCCGGCCGCGCTGGCCAGCCCGAGCGTGGCCGAGCGCATCCGGCTCGGCAACCTCGACGACGACGTCGACCGGCTGGCCGACGCCGACTGGATCCTGGAGGCGGTGGTCGAGCAGCTCGAGCCCAAGCAGGCGCTGCTGGCCCGGGTCGAGAAGGTGGCCGCCCCGGACGCGGTCGTGTCGTCCAACACCTCGGGCATCCCGCTGGCCAGCCTCGCCGAGGGCCGGTCGGAGGCGTTCCGCCGCCGCTTCCTCGGCACCCACTTCTTCAACCCGCCCCGCTACCTGAAGCTGGTCGAGCTCATCCCGACCGCCGACACCGATCCGGAGGTGGTCGAGCAGGTGCGCGCGTTCGCCACCGAGGTGCTCGGCAAGGGCGTGGTGCTGGCCAAGGACACGCCGAACTTCATCGCCAACCGGCTGGGCAGCTTCGCCGGCCTGCACGATGTGCGCTACGCGCTCGACCACGGCTACTCGATCGAGGAGGTCGACGCGCTCACCGGGCCGCTGCTGGGCCGCCCCAAGACCGCCACCTTCCGCCTGGCCGACCAGATCGGGCTGGACATCATGCTCGGCGTGGCCGAGAACCTCTACCGCCTGGCGCCCGAGGACGACAGCCGCGGGGTGCTGCTGGCCCCCGAGCCGCTGGCGCGCATGCGCGACGCCGGCCTGCTCGGCCTCAAGACCGGCGGCGGCTTCTACAAGCGCACCAGCCGTGACGGCCAGACCGTCTTCGACGTGCTCGACCTGGACAGCCTGACCTACCGGCCGGCCACCACACCACGCCTGCCGATCGTGGCGGCCGCCCGGGAGCGGGCCGACCTCGGCGAGCGGCTGCGCTTCCTGGTCGAGCGGGCCGACCAGGACCGCCATGCCCGCTACGTGCGCGACACGCTGCTGCCCGCGCTCGCCTACGCCTCCCGGCGCATCCCGGAGATCGCCGACTCGCCGGTCGAGGTCGACCACGCGATCGAGTGGGGCTTCGGCCACCGGCTGGGCCCGTTCCGGACCTGGGACGCGCTCGGGGTGCGCGCCACGGTCGAGCGTATGCGCGCGCTCGGGCTGGAGGTGGCCGGCTGGGTCGGCGACCTGCTGGCCGCCGGCAACGAGTCGTTCTACCGCGACGGCACCGTCTACAGCCCGCTGTCGCGGTCCTACCAGCCGGTGCCCGTCGACCCGGCCGCCATCGACCTGGCCGCGCTGCGGGCCGGCGGGAGCGAGGTCGCCGGCAACGCCTCGGCCAGCCTGGTCGACCTGGGCGACGGCGTGCTGTGCCTCGAGCTCCACGCCACCGCCAACGCGATCGACCAGGCCGCGCTCGAGCTCGGCCAGCAGGCCCTGGCGGAGCTGGACGCCGGCCCGTGGAAGGGCCTGGTGGTCGGCAACGCGCCGGGCGGCAACTTCTGCGTCGGCGCCAACCTGGGCGAGGTCGGCATGGCCGCCTACGCCGGCGCCTACGACCAGATCGCCGCGACGATCGAGCGCGCGCAGGCGTTCTACCTGGGCCTGCGGTATGCGGCCAAGCCGGTGGTGGCCGCGCCCCACGGCCAGACGCTCGGCGGCGGCGCCGAGCTGTGCCTGCACGCCGACCGGGTCGTGGCCGCGCTGGAGACCTACATCGGCCTGGTCGAGGTCGGCGTCGGCCTGATCCCGGCCGGCGGCGGCTGCAAGGAGCTGCTGCGCCGTGTGGTCAGCCCGGCCATGCGCACCGCCGAGGCGCCGCCGCTGCCGTTCGTGCAGCGGGTGTTCTCCACCATCGGCCTGGCCAAGGTGGCGGGCAGCGCGCTGGAGGCCCGCGACCTCGGCTTCCTGGATGCGGCCGACCGGGTGGTGCTGAACGCCGACCACCTGCTCGCGGCGGCCAGGCAGGAGGTGCTCGACCTGGCCGAGGCCGGCTACCGGCCACCGGTCCGCGAGCGCATCTATGCGGCCGGCCGGCCGACCCTGGCCGCGCTGGAGCTCGGCGTGCAGACCATGGTCTGGGGCGGCTACGCGAGCGCATACGACGCCGAGCTCGGCCGGGTGCTCGCCCGGGTGCTGTGCGGCGGCGAGCTGTCGGCGCCGCAGTGGGTCGACGAGGACCGCATCCTCGAGCTGGAACGGGACGGCTTCGTCGCGCTGTTGCACCACCCGAAGACCCTGGAGCGCATCCAGGCCATGCTCACCACCGGCAGGCCGCTGCGCAACTGACGAGCCAGGTCAAGCGAGGGGAAAGCGAGGACGCGATGAGGGAAGCCGTCATCGTCGCCGGCGCCCGGACCGCGGTCGGCCGGGCCCCGCGTGGCACGCTGCGGGCCAGCCGCCCCGACGACCTGGCCGCCGCGGCCATCCGCGAGGCGCTGCACCGGGCCGGCGACCTCGACCCGGCCGCGGTCGAGGACGTCATCCTCGGCTGCGCCATCCCCGAGGGCACCCAGGGCATGAACGTGGCCCGGCTGGCCGCGCTCGGCGCCGGCCTGCCGGCCGAGGTGCCCGCCCAGACCGTCAACCACTTCTGCTCGTCGGGGCTGCAGGCCATCGCCGCCGCGGCCGAGCGCATCATGGCCGGCTTCGGCACCACCATCGTGGCCGGCGGCACCGAGCACATGTCGTCGACGCCGGTGACCTCGGCCAACTTCGCCCCCAACCCGCGCATCGTGCGCACCCACCCCGAGTACTACATGGCGATGGGGCTGACCGCCGAGCGGGTGGCCGAGCGCTGGAAGGTCTCCCGCGCCGAACAGGACGAGTTCGCCCTGCGCAGCCACACCCGGGCGGCCGCGGCGGTCGACGGCGGCCGCTTCGACCCCGAGATCGTGCCGCTGGAGGTGACGTTCGACTGGGTCGACGACGACGGCACGCTTCGGCACAGCCAGACGACCTTTGCCCGCGACGAGGGCCCGCGGCGGGACACCTCGGCCGCGGCGCTGGCCAAGCTGCCGCCGGTGTTCGCCGCCACCGGCACGGTCACGGCCGGCAACTCCTCGCAGCGCAGCGACGGGGCGGCCGCGGTGGTGGTGATGGAGCGTGCCCGCGCCGAGGCGCTCGGCCTGGCCCCGCTGGCCCGCTTCGTCGGCTTCGCGGTCGCCGGCGTCGACCCCGACGTCATGGGCATCGGCCCGGTGGTGGCCATCCCCAAGGTGCTGGAGCTGACCGGGCGCAAGCTCGACGACCTCGACCTGGTCGAGCTGAACGAGGCGTTCGCCTCCCAGAGCCTGGCCGTGATCCGCGAGGTCGGCCTGGACCCCGACTGCGTCAACGTCAACGGCGGCGCCATCGCGCTCGGCCACCCGATGGGCGCCACCGGCGCCAAGCTGACCGTCCAGCTGCTGTACGAGCTGGGCCGCCGCGGCGGGCGCTACGGCATGGTCACCATGTGCGTGGGCGGCGGCATGGGCGCCGCCGGCATCTTCGAGAACCTGCAGCGGCCGACGCCTCGGCCCTGACGGGCCGAGCTTGCAGGTCACGCCGCGCCGCCGGCGGCGACGGACGCGCCCCCGGCGGCGACGGACGCGCCCGCGGCCGGCCGTGGCGCCCGCGTGCTACTGCTCCGCCAGCAGGAGTCGCGCCAGCGTGTCCGCGTACCAGCGTTCGAACCGATCCGCCGACCAGCCCCGGTCGACGACCAGGAGCCGGTAGGTCTCCGGGCTGCCGATCGCGAACAGGACGTCGGTGGCCGTTGCGGCCGGCAGGCCAGGGCGCAACGGCGCGCGCTCGGTCAGGATGCGCAGCAGCTCACGCTGGCCCACAAGGCGCTGCGCCTTGGCGCGTTCCCACAGCGCGGCGATCTCCGGGTCCGCGGCGGCCGCGCCGCGTAGCACCTCGTAGATCGGGGCGGACCGCTCCAGGATCAAGCGCCCGTTCCTGGCCAGGAGCTGCAGCCGCCGCCGCGGATCGGGCTCGTCGCGCAGCTGCTTGACCCAGGGGCGCTCCAGGATCGGCACGGGGGCGTCGTCGCCGGCGATGGCCACGTCGAGCAGGCCCGACAGCAGCGCGCGCTTGTGCCTGAAGGTCGCATACACCGTCTCGGGCGAGACCCCCGTGCGGGCCGCGATCGCATCGATGGTGGTGGCCACGTAGCCGTCCTGGACGAACAGCTCCCGCGCCGCGGCCAGGACGGCCCGGCGCGTGGCGAGCGCCTGCTGGCGACGTCGCGGCGAGTGGTAGGCCCGGCGGGGCTTGACAGGCTTCGACATTCTGCTACGGTACCACTATATCCGATACAGCTATGCTGTAGTGAAGGAGGAGCCTCATGGACGGCACGGGCCACCAAGGCGCACCGGCGGGCACGCCGGCGGACGGCCAAGCGCCGAAGGCGATCCTGCGCATCCAGCATCCCGTCGTCGACTACGCGGCCTGGAAGGCGGCCTTCGACCGCGACCCGATCGGCCGGGCGGCCTCGGGCGTGCGCCGCCACCAGATCCAGCGCGCGATCGACGACCCCAACTATGTCCTGATCGACCTCGAGTTCGACAGCCACAGCCAGGCACAGGCCGCGCTCGCGGCGCTGCGCCAGGTGTGGGACCGCGTCGCCGGCACCCTCGTGGCCAGCCCACAGGCGCGGATCGTCGAACCGGTGGAGACCAAGCAGTACGCGTCGCCGCGGCCCTAGACGCTGCCCTGGACGCCGCCCTGGACGCGGGACAGCAGGATCTGCGCGGTCGAGCGCAGCCGCCCGTCCAGCACGTCCATCATCCTGACGACGGTGCCGGCCGCCCAGTCGGCGACCTCGCGCATCTCGTCGGGGTCGGCGAGGTCACGCACCTCGTGGTAGTCGACGATGCGCGACGCCCGCCGGTCCTCCAGCCGCTCCCAGGACAGGACGCGGCCGACGGCCGTCTCGACGGCGAGCCGCTCGGCGAACAGGTCGTCGAACAGCTGCTTGGTGGTCGAGCGCTGCTGCACGTCGAGGTAGACGCCGGCCCGCACCGACCCGGTCGAGGTGAACGCCACGTCGTAGAACCCGAACGGCCCGGCCGCGAAGCCGACCCAGTTCTCGTAGCCGAACTTCGGCATCCGGAAGCCGGGCCGGCGCATGGCCACCGCCTCGAACATCTGCTCGAAGAAGCGGTGGCGCAGCTCCGCGGTCTGTGCGCCGCCTGCTTCGCCGGAGTCGGGTTCGGGCGCCGCCGGGACCTGCTGGGGCGCCGCCAGGTTGCTCGAGGCCACCAGGGCCTGCGGGGCGGCCGGGGCCTGCGAGGCGGCCGGGGCGTGCGGTGCCGGGACCTGGTGGGCCGCGCCGCGCGGGGCGGCCTGGGCGTGCGAGGCGGCCGCCGGGGCGGGCCGCGCAGGCGGCTGGGGCGGTGGCGGCGGTGCCGGGACCGAGCGGTTCGTGCTTGCCGCTGCCGGCGCGGCCGGCGTGGCCGGCGCGGCCGGCGTGGCCACAACGGGCCGGGCGCCGGGGATCCGGGACGGCGCGGCGTGCTTGCCCGCCTTGGGCCAGTTCCGGGGCCGGACCACGATCTCCAGCACGGGCGCGGGCTGGGAGCGGCCGATGCGGACGAGCCCGAGCTCCACGGCGAAGAAGTCGACCTTGTCGTCGGTGCGCTCGTTGAGCCATTCGAGGGTGCGGCGATGCTCGTCGCGGAAGCTGGCCGAGACCCACACGACCACGGCCGCCTCGAGCCCGGAGGCGAACACGATCATGTGCCCGAGGTGGGCGTTGTCGGTCGGCTCCAGGCGGTTCTCCAGGATGACCGGCCGGCCGGCCGGGTCGGTGCCGACCACGTCGAACGTCATCGCGTCGACGCGCACCCCGCGCTGCACCGGGGTGATGTCGATGCCGAGCACGCCCGACAACAGGTCGAGGTTGTCCACGAACCAGGTGGTGAGGTCGGGCATCTGCTCACCCCAGAAGGTGCGCGGCTCGATTCGTTCCAGGCGGCCGAGGCCCAGGCGCTCCGCTTCGACGTCGGCCGCCATCGCGCTCCTTCCGATCGCTCGGCCCCACATTGGCCGGAGGTTGTTGTACCCCTTCGCAGCGGGGCGGCGTCAAATCTCCGAGCCGATCCACACGGCCGCGCTGCACCCGTCGAGCAGGTCGTTCGCGACGAGCGGCGCGGTGGCCAGGGCGGCGTGCAGTCCTTGCGTCACGCTCGGGACCGGCTGCAGGTCGCCGCCGAGGTTGGCCACGACGACGGCGCGCGAGCCCGACGGGTCGGCCCGCTCGAGCGTGACGAGCTGCCGGCCGGCATCCGCCCAGGCGCGGGCGAGGTCACGCCGGCAGTTGGCGAGCGCCGGCACCTCGCGGCGCAGCCGCAGCAGCCGCCGCCACAGCTCCAGGGCCGGTCCGTGCGCCCGGCTCCAGTCGAGCTTGGAGCGCTCGAAGGTGATCGGGTCGTTGGGGTCGGGCACCCGGTCGGACCAGGCGAAGGCGGCGAACTCGGCGCGCCGGCCGCGGCGCACGGCGGCGGCGAGCTCGGGCGCGTGGTCGGTGAAGTACAGGAACGGGTTGGTCTCGCCCCACTCCTGGCCCTGGAAGACCAGCGGCAGGTAGGGGGAGCAGACGAGCAGCACCGCGGCGGCCGCGTCCAGCTCCGGGCCGGCCAGGCGCACGAGCCGGTCGCCGAAGGCGCGGTTGCCGACCTGGTCGTGGTTCTGGGTGCAGACCACGAAGCGCTCGCCCCCGAGTCCGGCCGGGGACCGGCCGTGGCGCCGGTCCCGCGCCGGGTCGTACTGGCCGGTGAACACCCAGCCCTCGGTGAGGCCCTTGGCGAGCTTGCCGAGACCCTGGAAGCCCTGGTAGTAGCCGCCGTGCTCGCCGGTCAGGGCCACGTGGATCGCGTGGTGCAGGTCGTCGGCCCACATGGCGTCCAGGCCGTAGCGCTCGACCAGCGCGGGGTCGTGCAGCTCGCTCTCGGCGACCACCACGCTGCCCGGCTTGGCCGCGTGCACCCGGCCGGCCAGCTCCTCGAGCAGGTGCACCGACGAACGGTCGTAGAGCTCGTGCACGGCGTCCAGGCGCAGCCCGTCGACGCCGAACTCGCCGACCCACATCAGCGCGTTGTCGATGACGTGCGCTCGGACGAAATCCGAGCCGGGCCCGTCGTAGTTGACCGCTTCGCCCCATGGCGTGGAATAGCGCGACGTGAAGTACGGGCCGAACTCGGCCAGGTAGTTGCCGTCCGGTCCGAGATGGTTGTAGACGACGTCGAGGACGACGGCGAGCCCGGCCGCGTGGCAGGCGTCCACGAAGCGGCGCAGCGCCTGCGGCCCGCCGTAGTCGGCCTGCACCGCGTACAGGTCCACGCCGTCGTAGCCCCAGCCCCACCGGCCGGCATAGGCGGCCACCGGCATGACCTCGACCGCCGTCACCCCCAGGTCGACCAGGTGGGGCAGCTTCGCGGCCGCCGCGTCGAAGGTCCCCTGTGGGGTGAAGGTGCCGCAGTGCAGCTCGTAGAAGACGAGGTCGGCCAGGGCCGGCGGGGTGAACGGCGCCGGCGGCGGGCCCAGGTCGACCAGACGGGACGGCCCGTGCGGCCCGGCGGGCTGAAAGCGCGAGCGCGGGTCGGGCCGCTCGCGCTCGCCGTCGAGCACGAGGACGTAGTCGTCGCCCGCTCGGGCGCCCGCGACCGTGCCGGTCCACACGCCGTGCTGGCCACGCGCCAGCGGCACGGTGCGCCCGCCGATGCGCACCGCGAGCGAGGCCACGGCCGGGGCCCACACGCCGAGCTCCGCCCCGTCCGCGGTCAGCCGGGGCCCAAGCACCGGGATGAGCACCGCCGGATCGACCGGGTCAACCGGATCGGCCGGGTCCGGGCCGGGCCCGCCTCATCGGCTCATACCGGGGCAAACCAGACAGTCGCCAGTGGCGGCAGCGTGACCCGGGCCGAGGCCGGCTGGCCGTCCCAGCCGATCTCCTCCGCCTCGACCTCACCGAGGTTGCCGACGTTGCCGCCGCCGTAGGCCTCCGCGTCGGTGTTCAGCACCTCCTGCCAGCGGCCGGCGAGCGGCAGCCCGACCCGGTAGCCGTGGCGCACCACGGGGGAGAAGTTGCACAGGCACACCAGCGGCGTGCGGTCCTTCGACCAGCGCATGAACGACAGGGCGTTGTCGTCGGTGTCGTTCGGGTCGATCCAGGCGAAGCCGTCGGGTGAGAAGTCCTGCTCGTGGAGCGCCGGGGTGTCCCGGTAGATGCGGTTCAGGTCGCGCACGAGCGACTGCACGCCCTCGTGGTTCGGGCTGACCAGCGCGTCCCAGTCGAGCGACCGCTCGTGGGACCACTCGCGCGCCTGGGCCAGCTCGCAGCCCATGAACAGCAGCTGCTTGCCGGGATGGGCCCACATGAAGCCGAGGTAGGCGCGCAGGTTGGCGAACCGGCGCCACTCGTCGCCGGGCATCTTGCCCAGCAGCGACCCCTTGCCGTGGACCACCTCGTCGTGGGAGATCGGCAGAATGAAGTTCTCGTTCCAGGCATACACCAGCGCGAAGGTGAGCTCGTGGTGGTGGAAGCGCCGGTAGATCGGGTCCATGGCGATGTAGTGCAGCGTGTCGTGCATCCAGCCCATGTTCCACTTGAAGCCGAACCCGAGCCCGCCGATGTACACCGGCCGCGACACCATCGGCCAGGCGGTCGACTCCTCGGCGATCGTGACCGCGCCCGGGTGCTCACGGTAGGTGGCCGTGTTGACGTCCTTGAGGAACGAGACCGCGTCCAGGTCCTCGTTGCCGCCGTACTGGTTGGGCACCCA
>JBIOYL010000358.1:0-15858 GCA_044870185.1 Actinomycetes bacterium
GCGCCGCCCCGCCGGCGGCCAGCGAGCGCTGCACGACCTTCAGGTCGGCCAGGAAGGGCTCGGCGGCGGGGTAGCCGAGCGGGGACCGGGCCCTGGTCGCGGCGAGGCGCTCGGCGACCAGCCCGAGCTTGCGCCGGTGCGGCTCGTCCGGGCTGCGCTCGCGCAGCGCCGCGGCCGCCGCGGGAAAGGCGGCCTCGTCGCGGGCGAGCGCGCCGGCCAGCTCGGCCGAGGGCGGCGTCGAACTGGCCGCCGCGGTCAGCGAGCGGCCGATCCGCCGGGTGGCCGCCTCCAGGCCCCGCAGGACGTGCTCGGCCTGGATGGCGAGGGTCTCGCGGGTGACCTCGGCGGTGACGCTCGGGTTGCCGTCCCGGTCGCCGCCCACCCAGCTCCCCCAGCGCAGCCAGGGCCGGAAGCGTGGCGGCCGCCGGCCGGCCGTCTCGCCGTCAAGCGCGTGGTCGAGCGTGCGGTACAGGGCCGGCACGAGCCGGAACAGCGTCTGGTCGAACACGGCCATGACCGTGCGCACCTCGTCCAGCGGCGTCGGCGGCGAGGGGCGGAGCTGGTCGGTGCGCCACAGGATGCTCACCTCCTCGAGCAGGCGGCGGGTGACCTCGGCCTCCTCGCCGGCCGGCAGCGGGTCGTCGAGCCGGTCGACCTGCTGGCCGATGCGCACGAGCGCGTCGACCACGGCCCGGCGGCGCGCCTCGGTGGGGTGGGCGGTGAGCACGGGCACGACCTCCAGGCGCTCGAGCAGGGTGGCCAGACACCCCTCCCCCTCCGCCTGGCGCACCTCGGCGACGGCGGCGGCCAGCGAGTCGGCGACGGCGGGGCTGCCCCGGCCCCGCTCGCGCAGCGCGCGGACGCGGTGGTGCTCCTCGGCCAGGTTCACGAGCTGGAACCACATGGTGAAGGCGCGTGCCACCGACTCGGCCCGGTCCAGGTCGAACCCGGCGACCAGCTCCACCGGCAGGCCCGGCGTGGACCCCCCGTCGGCCGGGGGGCTAGGCTTGAGCCCCCCGGACCCCCCGTCGGCCGGGGGGCTCGGCGCGGGCCCCCGAGCTCCCGGTCGCCGTTGGCCTTGCGCAGCGCGATGGTCGCCCGCCGCAGCCGCTCCACGTCGGCGAGCAGCCCGGGCCCCTCGGCCTCCTCGAGCACCTGCCCGAGGAGGCGGCCGAGCAGCCGGACGTCGCGCCGCAGGGGCGCCGGCATCTCGCTGCGCTCGTCCGGCCGACGCCGGACCGAGCCGGCATCGGCCAAGGGCATCATGACGTGATCCTATCCGGCCACAAGCGACAGCCTCACCCGGCGGCGCGGGTTGTCGTCGTTGTAGTCGACCAGGCAGATGCGCTGCCAGGTGCCGAGCAGCAGCCGGCCGCCCTGCACCGGCACGGTGAGCGACGGCGTGGTGAACACGGGCAGCAGATGGTCGGCGCCGTGGCCGCGGCTGCCGTGGCGGTGGGTCCAGCGGTCGTCGCGGGGCAGCAGGCGGCCCAGCACCTCGTCGAGGTCGCGCTCCGACCCTGCCCCGGTCTCCATGACCGCGAGCCCGGCCGTGGCGTGGGGGACGAACACCGACAGCAGGCCGTCCTCGCCCACCTCGGCGGCGAACCCGGCGACCTGATCGGTCAGGTCGACGACGTGACGGCGGCGGGTGTCGAGCTGGAGCTCGGTGGTGCGCATGGCCTCCTCCAAGGGTCGGGCACGAAGACGGTCGGGTGGTCGGGCAAGGCCGGTCCGGGGCGTCCATGCTGACCGAACGGGCACGCCGGTTCAGGGCTCGAGCAGGCTGGGGGTGGAGCCGAGGTCGTAGGCGAGCAGTGCGCCGTCGACCCGGACGCCGCCGGTCGGCCGGTGCGGCTCCAGGCGCCCGTCGTGGCCGAGGTGGACGACCTCGGCGCCCCGCACGAGCATGGCGGCGTCGGCCAGCAGGCGGCGGTGGCAGCGCCACCACCGCGACTCCGAGCACATCACGGCGGTCGGGGTCGCGGCCGCCTCGGCGAGGACCCGGTCGAGCGCGGCCCAGAACGGCTCGGTGCGCATGTAGTCGGCGTAGCCCCGGAAGCCGCCGCTGCGCAGGGCGGTGTTGACCGAGTCGGGCCGGGGCCTGCGCCAGCCGCCCAGCGCCGGCTCCCAGCGGTAGGCGACGCCGGCCGCGGGCAGCCAGCCGGCCAGCTCGTCCCGGCCGAAGTGCGGGAAGCGGCGGCTGCCGGGCGCGGTGCGCACGTCGACCAGGGATGCCACGCCGGCCCCGGTCAGCAGCTCGGCGAACGCCTCGGCGCCGGCCGTCCCGTGGCCAACCGTGACCAGGCGAGGTGTCCGCGCCCGTGCCACCTCGGCGGCGTCCCGGCGGGCCCTCCCCGCGGCAGGCTGCTCGTCGGGCATCGGCGCCGGTCCTCAGTGCAGCAGGCTGATCGTCAGGATCACCGCGTAGTAGCCGAACGGCACGGCCATCAGCAGCGAGTCGACCCGGTCCAGGATGCCGCCGTAGCCGACCAGGATCGAGCGGCCGGTCTTGCCGGCGAAGTCGCGCCGCACGAACGCCTCGGTGAGGTCGCCCCACACGCAGCCGAGCGCCAGCATGACGACGAGCACGACCACGCTCACCAGCGGCCATTCCTTGGGCACCATGTTCCACAGCAGCCCGACGCCGAGGATCGATCCGAGCAGGTTGCCGAGCACGCCGGTCCAGGTCTTGTTGGCGTCCAGGTGCGGGGCGAGCTTGGGGCCCTTGAGCGCCGAGCCGACCGCGAAGGCGGCCACGTCGGAGATGGCCACCGTCACCCCGGCGATGACCAGGAAGTTCAGCCCCCAGGGCTCGTTCGCCTTCACGTAGACGATGTAGGCCATGGGCAGGCCGATGTAGACGTAGCCGAACAGCGTGCTGGTGACCTGGTTGCGGGCGTCCTCGATCTTGGGCGACAGGATCGGGATGAGGGTCAGCAGGATGAAGAAGCCGAACGGCAGGAACAGGAAGTAGCGGCGGGCGAGCGCGGCCACGAACAGGCCGACCTGGCCCCACAACAGCAGCAGCAGGGCGTAGCGGCGCTCGATGCCGGCCAGGCGCCCGTACTCGGACAGGCCCTGCAGGACCACGAAGGTGGCCAGGACGAGCGCGACGAAGCCGCCGGTGAACAGGCACAGCAGGAACAGCGGGGCGATCCACAGCCAGGTCCGCGCCCGGGCGAAGAAGGTCGAGCGGCGCAGCACGCGCAGCGGCTTGCGCTGGGACGCCAGCACGGCGGCCAAGCCCACCACGAGGAGCACGAACACGCGGATGACCGACGGCAGGAACTGCGGGTTGCCGAAGGGGTTGTGGGGCACGGCCGGCCTCTACGTCCCTTCCCAGCGCCTGACCACGGCCTGGGTCTCCGCCAGTGCTTCCTCGGCTCGCTTGACCAGGTCGTTGTAGTCGTCGCCGGGCTCGACCGGGAAGCCGATGCCGACGGCGACGCCGCCTGGCAAGGGGATACGGGTGCCCTTTGGCATGACCTCCTCCAGGCCATGCAGGTACAGCGGGACGACCGGGACCTGGCAGTCGACCGCGACGTAGGCGAAGCCCTTCTTGAACCCGGTGATCCCCTTGCCGCGGGTGCCCTGCGGGAAGATGAGCACGGACCAGCCCTTGCCGACCAGCTCCTTGAGCAGGGCGATGGACTCGCGGCTCGAGCCGCCGGTGCGCACGAACGGCACCGTGCCGAGCGCCAGCGAGGCGGCCACCCCGGACAGCTTCGTCCGGTAGAAGTAGTCGGCGGCCGCCGCGATCACCAGGTGCTTGCGCACCCGCGAGCCGAGCGCGGCCAGGCAGACGGGCGCGTCGAAGTGGCTTTGATGGTTGGCGACGAAGACCGCCGGCCCGCTGAGCAGGTTGAGGTTGCGCTTGCCAATCACCGAGTAGGGGGCGATGAAGCGCAGCGTCGGCACGAGCACGCCGAGCTGCACCAGGCTGCGCACGACCCGGGCCGGCGGCGTCCGCGCCCACGCGACGCTCGGCACCGCGGGCCGCTCGGAGCTGCGGCTCGGCCCGCCGCGAACTTGCCGCTCGTCCTCAGCCACGTCGCCTCCCACCTGCCCGCCGCGGCGCCCTCCGCCCCGCAGGGCCTGCCGCCCGCCGTCGGGGCCTGCCGCAGCCGCGTCGCCTGCCGCAGGGCCCGGTTGCGACACGGCCGCCGGCCGCCGCAGGGCCCGACCGCCGGAGAACCGGATCGCGGTGTTCTTGCATTCAACCAGACCGGCCGCGGCGCGGGCAGTTACGGATATGCCGGCGGCGGGCCGATCCGGGCGAGCTGCGCCTCGATCGAGGCCGCCACCTTGAACAGTGCCGCATCCCGGCCGATCCCGCCGACGAGCGAGGCGGCGACCGGCAGGCCGCCGGCCAGCCCGACGGGCAGCGAGACGACCGGCGAGCCGGAGCCGTTGAACGGGCCGGGCAGCATGGTGAGCGCCTCCTGGACACCCATGCTGGCGCTGCCGAGCGCTACCGAGCGCTGGCCGATCGCCGGCGCCACGACCGGGATGGTCGGCAGGACCAGGGCGTCGCGGCCGGCCAGCAGCGCCTCGACCTGGCGGGCGAAGCGCACCCGGTAGCGCAGGCCGGCCAGGTACTCGCCGGCGAGCGTCGCCTGCCCCAGCCGGATGGCGGCGAGCATCCGGGGCGAGTAGCCGTCCTCGCCGGTCTCGGCCACAAGCAGCGCGTGGACGGCGGCCAGCTCGGCCAGGACCATGGCGGCCACCGCGGCCCGACCGGCGGCCAGCGGCAGGCTGACCTCGTCGATCCGGGCGCCGGCTGCCGCCAGGCGGGCGCGCAGCTCGGCGAGCTGGCCGGCCACGGCCGGCTCGACCAGCTCGGCCGTGTCACCGACCAGCCAGCCGAGGCGCAGGCGGCCGACCTCGCCGACCCCACCGATCTCACCGATCTCACCGACCTCGCCGGCCCCACCGATCTCACCGGCCCGATGGCCAGCATCCATCGGCCCGGCGGGCAGTCGGACGGCCGGCCCGGCGGGCAGCCCGGCACCGCCCTGTGGGCCGGCGGGCAGCCCGGCGGCGGGCGCCCGGGTGGTGGGCGGCCAGGCGGGGGTCCCGGCTACGAGCACCTGCCACAGCGTGGCCGCGTCGGCCACGCTCGGGGCGATCGGCCCGACGTGATCGCACGACCAGGACAGGGGGAACACGCCGGTCGCCGGCACCGCCCCGTAGGTCGGCTTGACGCCGACCACCCCGCAGCAGGCGGCCGGGATGCGGATCGAGCCGGCCGTGTCGCTGCCGACCGCGCCGGGCACCAGGCCGGCCGCCACCGCGGCGGCCGAGCCGCCGCTGGACCCGCCGGCGATGCGGCCGGGATCCCACGGGTTGACGGTCCCGGGGGTGAGCACCCCGTAGGCGAACTCGTGGGTGCGGGTCTTGCCGAGCACGACCGCGCCGGCCCGGCGCAGCCGGGCGACCGCCTCGGCGTCGGCCACGGCGAGGTTGCCGGCGAGCTTGGGCGACCCGGCCGCGGTGACCGCACCGGCCACGTCGACCAGGTCCTTGACCGCGACCGGGACGCCGTGGAGCGGCCCGCGCCACCTGCCGGCGGCCAGCTCGCGGTCGCGGGCGGCCGCCTCGGCCAGCGCCTCGTCGGCCAGGACGGCGACAAAGGCGCCGATCGCCCGGTCGTGGGCGGCGATACGGTCGAGCGCCTGCTCGACCAGCCGGGTGCTGGTGACCTCGCCGGCGGCGACCCGCCGGGCCGCCTCGACCACCCCCGGCAGTCGCTCAGGGCCATCGGGCCGGGGAGCGGCAGGCGTCACCGCCGACCGGCTCCCGGCCGGTGCCGGCGCGGGCGTGGCGGCGACCCTCGCCGGTCCGCCGGCCGCCCGACCGGCGGCCGACGGTCCACCCGCCACCGGTCCGCCGACCGCCGGTCCGGTGGGATCGGTGGCGGGCGGGTCGGCCGGGCTGAGCTCGGCGGCCTCCGCGAGCGTGCGCAGCCGCTCCAGGTGCAGGGCGAGGTCCTGCTCCAGCCTGCCGGCCAGCGTGGCCGGCAGCTCGGCGCCGGCCACGGCCAGGCGGGCACGCAGCGCCGCCGCCAGCTCAGCGCGCTCCATGGACGCCTCCCACCGGTCGACCCGAACACCGATACGCCGACGCTCGTTGCGTCCTGCCGATGCTACGGTGCGTCCCGTGGACACGCGGGAGCTGGACCGGTTGCGGGCCGAAGTGGTCTCCTGCCGCCGCTGCCCGCGTCTGGTCGCCTGGCGCGAGCAGGTCGCCCGCCAGAAGCGTGCCGCCTTCAAGGACTGGGAGTACTGGGGCCGGCCGGTGCCGGGCTTCGGTGACCCGGCCGCCCGGCTGCTCATCCTCGGCCTGGCTCCGGCCGCCCACGGCGGCAACCGCACCGGCCGGATCTTCACCGGCGACCGCTCCGGCGACTGGCTGTTCGCGAGCCTGTACCGGACCGGCTTCGCCAACCAGCCCACCTCGGTGTCACGTGACGACGGGCTCGCCCTCACCGACTGCTACGTCACCGCGCCCGTCAAGTGCGCCCCACCCGCCAACAAGCCGCTGCCCCAGGAGCGCGCCAACTGCGCGCCATGGCTGGAACGCGAGCTGGCGCTCCTGGACCACCTCCGCGTCGTGGTCGCCCTCGGCAGCTACGCCTGGGACACGGCCCTACGCCACCTCGGCCCGGTCCGCCCCAAGCCCCGCTTTGCCCACGGTGCCGAGGCAACGCTGCCGCAGGGTCGGGTGCTGCTCGGCAGCTTCCACGTGAGCCAGCAGAACACGCAGACCGGCCGCCTCACCGAGGAGATGCTGGACGGGGTGTTCCGCCGTGCGCGGGAGCTGCTGCAAAGCGATCAGCAGACCCGGTGACCTCCGCGCCGTGGTGATCCGCTTCAGTCGCAGCAAAGGAGCCCAACGTCGCCCCGGAGAGGATATGAGCGTCGGCCTTGTTGCCTTCCACTATCCCAAGCCCGAGCATCGAGACGAGATGATCCGGCGGGTCCGCCAAGCCGCCGAGGTCATGGCCACGGTCCCTGGATGCCTGGACGTCGGCTGCTGGCAGGACGAGACCGCCGGCGCCATCGTGACGACCGGGAAGTGGGAGTCCGAGGACGCCCGTATGGCCACGTTTGCAGCGGTGGCGGCGGCCAACGTCGATTTCGACTACGACGACCGCGAGTCGCGACCACGCGACGTCTTCAACCTGTCATCGGTGTAGCGGCCGGTCGCCGGCTGCCGGCTCGTCGCTCTCGGGCTGACGCTGCCGCGGTCCCGGCTATGCTGTCAGCGGCGCAACGACATCGCCCTGGACGCTCCCAGCGGGAGAGGACGGTGGCCGAATGCATCGTCGACGTCGGCGCGGCCGATCCAGCCTGGTCTGCGGCCAGTGGTCGCTTATCGCGTTGCTCAAGGAGGATCGTGACCAGCATGGAACGTCAAGAACCGCTACCCGACATCGTCGGGCTCGCACGGCGCAACGACGCCTTCCGGCGCGAGGTCATCACCGGTGAGCACAGCCAGGTCGTGGTGATGACCATACCCTGCGGCGGGGAGATCGGCGAGGAGGTTCACGATCATGTCGACCAGCTCCTGATCTTCATCGACGGCGAGGGTGAGGCGGTGTTGGACGGCAAGCACCGCCCTGTGGGGCCCAACCAGCTCGCCTTCGTCCGGGCCGGCACCCGCCACAACTTCCGCAACACCGGCCCGGTGCCGCTGCGGCTGGTGACCGTCTACGCCCCACCCGAACATCCGCCGGGCACCGTGCATCAGACCAAGGAAGAGGCCGACACGGCCGAGCAGCACTGAGCTCGCCCAGCTGCCACCTGAGGAGCCGTGGTCGGCGGCGGCCCGGATCCCGGGCAAAGGGATGAGATGGCAGGTGCGGTGAGGCGGATCGAGGTCGCCGAGCGGCGGGCCCGGCTTGGCCTGCGCCACCATCTCGCGCCGGTGGCTCGGGCGGACAGTGCGGTCGAGGTGGCGCGGGATCTGGTGGGGCTGCACGGCACCGACCCGGCGTCGGTGTTCATGGCCGCTTCGGCCAGGATGCGAGCAGCCAACATCGGGGCGATCGAGCAGGCGCTGTACGACCGGCGGGTGCTGGTGCGGATGCTCGGCATGCGCCGGACGATGTTCGTCGTGCCGGTCGAGCTGGCGCCGATCGTGCAGGCGGCATGTACGCGGGCGATTGCGGTGGCCGAGCGGCGCCGGCTGGTCCAGCTGCTGGAGCAGGGTGGCGTCGCCGGTGACGCGGCCGGCTGGCTCGAGCAGGTCGAGCAGGCCACGGTCCGGGCGCTGGTGGCCCGCGGCGAGGCGACCGCGGCGGAGCTGTCCGAGGACGAGCCGCGGCTGCGCGCGCAGCTCCTGCTCGCCGAAGGCAAGCCGTACCAGGCGCGGCAGAACGTCGCCACCCGCGTGTTGTCCCTGCTCGCCGCGGACGGGCGGATCATCCGCGGCCGCCCGCGGGGATCGTGGACGAGCACCCAGTACCGTTGGGCGCCGATCCAGGCGTGGCTGCCGGGCGGCATGGCCACCTGGCCGGTCGAGGCCGCCCGGGTCGAGCTGGTCCGCCGGTGGCTGGCGGCCTTCGGGCCGGGCACGGCCGCCGACCTCAAGTGGTGGACCGGCTGGACGGCCGGCGAGGTGCGCCGTGCCCTCACCGGGGTCGGTCCGGTCGAGGTCGAGCTCGACGAGGGGCAGACCGGGCTCGTGCTCGCCGACGATCTGGAGCCGGTGGGGATCGCCGAGCCGTGGGTCGCGCTGCTGCCGGCCCTCGACCCGACGGTGATGGGCTGGTCTGGGCGAGGCTGGTTTCTCGGCGAGCACGGCCCGGCGCTGTTCGATCGCTCCGGCAATGCCGGCCCGACGGTATGGTGGGACGGTCGTGTCGTCGGCGGCTGGGCGCAGCGCGCCGACGGCGAGATCGCGTTCCGGCTGCTGGAGGACGTGGGCGCCGATGCGGTCGCGGCGGTGCAGGCGGCAGCCGAGCGGCTGGGCACCTGGCTCGGGAAGGTGCGGGTGACGCCGCGCTTCCGGACGCCACTGGAGCGGGGGCTGGCCACCTGACGCGCCATTGCAGGGTGCTGGGCGTCCGGCGCCCTTCGGCCGTCCGATGAGAAGGAGGCGAGATGACATCCAAGAGTGACCCCGTCATCCTGATCAACCTGTTCGAGGTGCCTGCCGGCGTCGACGAGCGGTTCGTCGGCGCGTGGGAGCGGGCAAGGGATTTCCTTCAAGACCGGGACGGGTACATCGACACGTCCCTGCACCGCAGCATCGCGCCCGACGCCGACTTCCGCTTCGTGAACGTGGCCCACTGGGCGTCGCCCAAGGCGTTCCAGGCGGCGACCTCGCACCCCGACTTCCTCGGCGCTGCGATGCCGTTCCCCGCGCATCCTGCGCTCTACACGGTCGTCCGCGAGGACGCAGCGCCGGCCGGCGCTGCCCAGGGCGTCGTCCTGATCAACGCGTTCGAGGTCCCAGCCGACCAGGACGAGGCGTTCCTGTCCGAGTGGGAGGTGACCCGGGACGTCCTCCGCGAGCAGCCCGGCTACCTGGCGACGCAGCTGCACCGGAGCCTGTCGCCACAGGCGGACTTCCGCTTCGTGAACATCGGGCGGTACGAGAGCCCGCAGGCGTTCCGATCCGCGATCCAGCAGCCGGCCTTCCAGGCGGCCTCGAGCGGCATCGCCTACGCGGCGCATCCGTCCCTGTACGAGGTGATCCGGAGCTGAGCACCTCCTCGGCCCGGCTTGCCCTGCAGGCCGAAGGATCCGGGCTGGTCTGTCCAGGCTCGCCTGCGCTACTGCCACGGGAGCAGCGTCCGCTCGCACCGCTACGCCCCGCGAAGCAGACCGAAAGCATCCGCCCGGCCGATGCCGCTCCGCCCTTCCTCCGCCACCATGAAGGCGGATGCAAGACATCAGGAGGTGATGGTCGTGGCAGCGATCGCCTATTGGCATGGATGGTGGCTCTTCCCGTTCTTCTGGGTCGGGTGGGCCCTGATCCTGGTGCTGCTGTTCGGCTTCGGCGGCCGGTGGCTCTGGTGGCGCCGGCGCTACGGGGAGGAGGACGAGCGCGGATCGGGCGCACGCGTGCTCGGGGAGCGCTACGCCCGTGGCGAGATCGACGAGGACGAGTACCGCCGGCGTCTGGCCGTGCTCAAGGAGCAGACGTCGTGACGGCCGCGCGGGGCTGCTGAGGAGCGCGAGGTTGTCGTCGCGGTGCTTGCGGGCAATCCGGCTCAGGAGCCGGACGGTCGCCCAAGGTGGCCCCCCTGGCCGACCTCGTACGCCTCGCGAACCCAGCCAGCGAACTCGTCGTCGAGCTGATCGGGCGCGCCGACCCGGAACTGATGCACGAACAGGCGCTTGGTGTAGGGCGCTGCGCCACGGATACGGGGGTCCTGGACGCGCCGCTGCAAGTCCAGATAGCCGTCGAGCCCGTGGCTTGTGGGCTTGGCGCCGGCGAACCCACGCCGGCTGCCTTTGAAGGTGATCGCGGTCTTGGACACCGAGCAGCCGAACGGGCCGCATGCCTGGACCAGCTCGACGAACCGCTCATAGAGCTCGACAACGGCGGGAGGCTTGCCGCGCAAATGATCCTCCACCGTCCAGGGGAGATGCTTGTTGCCGTCCACGGGCTGTCTTCTACCACATCCCGAAGACCATCGCGACACGCGTGCGCCTTGCTGAACAGCAACCATCAGAGGGCCTGTGGGGGCCAGATCTGCACGATACGCCGCTCGTATACCGCGCAGATCCAAGGGCCCGGTCGGTTGCTGCGCTGGACGATACGGTGGACGACGAAGCCACGTGCTCGCAGGGCGTCGGGGAGCAGGTGGTATCCGAGGCTGCGATCGATGAAGAACTGGAGGGTCGGGTCACGCGGCGGGCGGGAGCGCGGCACGGACGACGTCCTCCACATCTTGGGAGTCGAGGTCGTAGTCGCGCGCGACCTCGGCGAGCGGCTCGCCGGCTCGGAAGCGGTCGAGCACGTCCTCCATGCGTGCGCCGCCGCGGATGAAGATGGGCTGACCGAATGCGCGGGGATCGACCTCCACAACGTCCCGTCTGGTGGTCGGAAGGATCAGACGCTCGGCCCAGCCGTCATCGGCTGCATACTTGATCCGCCGGAGGTAATCGCGAACAGCATCGGTGAATATCCGTTGACCGGTGAGGACGGCGGTCAGGATCTCCTCGTCATCATGCTCTGTGGCGTAGTCGTAGAGAATGGAGGAGCCGTCTGTGTACAACCGGCCGGATGCCAGCGCATGGTCGATTCCGATCCTCTGCTGCAGCACGTGCAATGCTTTTCGGATGTGCTGCATGGACACCCCGGCGCGGCGAAACGCGGCTGCCACCATGCCTTCCACCAAGCCAACGAAGGGAATCTCGGCCTGGCGAGCTGTCCCTCGGAGCGAGGTCACCAGAGGATCCCTTCGAGTCCCGCGTTCACCAGCCCGGCGATGGGGGTAGCCGCGTGCCCAGGTGGCGAAGGTTGAGCGAGGCACGCCGAGGAAGTCGGCCGCCTCGGCCACGCTGTAGAGCGGCACGCTGAACCGCACGTCAGTCGGTGCATCCATCGGGTCCGATCCTCCTCCACGCGCCCGTTGGCGTAGCGTATCGCGAGACGCGGACGGTCGTGCGGGTGCTCATCCACAGATGGCCGGCCAACGTGGCTTGGCTTGCCCGCTGCCGGCTGCCCTCGCCCTGCTGCCGGTGTGACCGGTTGTCTCGTAGAGTGCAGCTGCATGGGCGTACGGACGTGGGGGACGGCAGCGTGACGGCTCCGGTGATCGTCGGGCTGAACGCGGTGATCGCGGCGGTCACCGACGAGACCCCGCGGATCCTCACCGTGCAGCGACCCGCACGGACGTTCGGACCCGAGCGCACGGATGCCGGCGGGGAGGTGCTGGACGCCCTCCCCTTCGGGCCGCTCGATCCCGAGCACGACCGCACGCTCGACCTGGGGTTGCGACGCTGGGTGCGCGAGCAGACCGGAATCGAGCTCGGCTACATCGAGCAGCTGTACACCTTCGGTGACCGCGACCGGGAGTGGCGCGCCGCCGCCCACGTGCTGTCCATCGCCTACCTCGCGCTGGTCCGGCAGGTGCCACCCGCCGCCGCCCGCGACGCGAGCTGGCAGGACTGGTACTCCTACTTCCCGTGGGAGGACTGGCGGGCGGGGCGCCCCGACCTGATCGAGCGGGAGATCGCGCCCGGGCTCGACCGCTGGGCAACCGCCGTCCACGGTCTCGCCGCGGCGCAGCGCCGTGAGCGGGCCGAGATCGCCTTCGGGCTGCGTGGCGCCCCGTGGGACCCCGACCGGGTCCTCGACCGCTACGAGCTGCTCTACGAGGCCGGGCTGGTCCCCGAGGCGGTCCGCGACGCCGGCGGCGAGCCCAGGTTGCGGGAAGCGGGTAACGTCGGCACGCTGCCGGCCGGCCGCCGCCCGCCTGGCCCACACCTGTCCGGCCGGCACCCGCCCGTGGCCGGCCCGCACCGGCCGGACCCGTCCCCGACCGGCCCGCGTCCGCTCGGCCGCCCGATGGCGCTCGACCACCGGCGCATCGCCGCCACCGCGCTCGGGCGCCTGCGCGGCAAGATCCGCTACCGCCCGGTCGTGTTCGAGCTGCTGCCCCCGACGTTCACGCTGCTGCAGCTCCAGTTGCTGGTCGAGGCGCTGGCCGGGGTTCGGCTGCACAAGCAGAACTTCCGTCGGCTGGTCGAGCGGGGCCGCCTGGTGGAGGGGACCGGCAAGCTGGAGGCCCGCACCGGTGGACGCCCGGCCGAGCTGTTCCGGTTCCGGCGCGAGGTGCTGCGTGAGCGCCCGGCGCCCGGCGTGGGCCTGCCGGGCCGGCGTGCCTCCGAGTCGGCCGGGGACGGCGTCCCGGTCGGCCCGGACACCCGCTCCGCGTGACGGTGCGGTTGCCTCCATGGACACGCTGGACTAGCATGACCGCTCATATACTCGTGGTGAGCATATCTGGGTCTCCCGGCCCGCCCGGCCCGGGGGCGAGGAGCGTGTGCGATGACGGCATCCGACGGCTACGCGACCTGGGCGCAGGAGGTCCGGCGTCTCGCCGAGCAACGGCGGGCGGTGATCCTCGCCCACAACTACCAGGTGCCCTGGATCCAGGACGTGGCCGACCACGTCGGCGACTCGCTGGCGCTGTCACGCGCGGCGGCGGCCAGCGACGCCGAGACGATCGTGTTCTGCGGCGTGCACTTCATGGCCGAGACGGCCAAGATCCTGGCACCCGCCAAGACCGTGCTGATCCCCGACCCGGCCGCGGGCTGCTCGCTGGCCGACACCATCACCGCCGCCCAGCTCGTGGCCTGGAAGGCCGAGCACCCCGGTGCGGCGGTGGTCGCCTACGTCAACACCAGCGCGGCGGTGAAGGCGGAAGCCGACGTGTGCTGCACCTCCTCGAACGCGGTCGAGGTGGTCCGCTCGATCCCCGAGGACCGGGAGATCCTGTTCCTGCCCGACTTCTTCCTCGGTCAGCACGTCAGGCGCCAGACCGGCCGGGCCATGCACCTGTGGCTGGGCGAGTGCCACGTGCACGCCGGGATCCGCCCCGATCACCTGCAGGCCCAGGTGGCCGCCAATCCCGACGCCGAGCTGCTCGTCCACCCGGAGTGCGGCTGCACCACCTCGGCGCTGTGGCTGCTCGACGAGGGCGTGCTGCCCGCCGAGCGCACCCATGTCGTCTCCACCGGGGCGATGGTGGACCGGGCACGGTGCACCCGGGCCGGCAAGGTGCTGGTCGCCACCGAGACCGGCATCCTCCACCAGCTCCACAGGGTCAACCCGGCCACCACCTTCGAGCCGGTCAACCCGGAGGCGGTGTGCCGGTTCATGAAGATGATCACCCCCGCCAAGCTGCTGTGGTCGCTGCGGGAGGGCGAGGTCGAGGTGACCGTGCCCGAGGACGTGGCCCGCCGGGCGGCCGCCGCGGTCGAGCGCATGGTCGCCATCGGCCAGCCCTCCCTGGTGGGCGAATGACGGCCATCCACCTGCCGCGGGCGCTGGTCGACGCGGACCCCGGGCGCCTGCCCGGCGAGCGGGTCGACGTCTTGGTGGTCGGCTCCGGGGTGGCCGGGCTGTGCGCCGCCCTCGCCCTGCCCGCCGGCTGCTCGGTGCTGGTGGCCACCAAGAGCCGGCTGGCACAGTCGGCCACCCGCTACGCCCAGGGCGGGATCGCCGCCGTGCTCGGCCTGCCGGACGCGCCCGAGGACCACCAGGCCGACACGCTCGCCGCCGGCGCCGGCCTGTGCGACCCGGATGCCGTGCGCCTGCTGGTCGAGGCCGGGGCGGAGGCGATCGACCGGCTGCAGCGCGCCGGCACCCGCTTCGACCGGGACGAGGCCGATGGGGCGCTCGCCCGTGCCCGTGAGGGCGGCCACCGCCGGCCCCGCATCCTGCACGCCGGCGGGGACGCCACCGGCGCCGAGGTCCAGCGCGCCCTGGTCGCGGCGGTCCTGGCCAGCCCCCGGATCCGGGTCGCCGAGGGCGCCTTTCTGGTCGACCTGCTGACCGACGACGACGGCGCGGTCGCCGGTGCGCTGCTCGCCACGGGCGGCAGCCTGCGGCTGATCGAGGCGGCCGCGGTCGTGCTGGCCAGCGGCGGGGCCGGGCAGCTGTTCGCCCAGACCACCAACCCGCCCACCTCGACCGGGGACGGCATCGCGGCGGCCCTGCGCGCAGGGGCGGCGGCCGCCGACCTGGAGTTCATCCAGTTCCACCCGACCGCGCTGCACCTGGCCCGCGACCCCCGTCCGCTCGTCTCCGAGGCGGTCCGCGGCGAGGGCGCGGTCCTGCGCGATCCCGGCGGGCGGCGTGTGCTCGATGGGCTCCACCCCCTCGCCGACCTCGCCCCGCGGGACGTGGTCACCCGCGCCATGGCTGCGCGCATGGCCGCGGCCGCCGCCGACCACCTCTATCTGGACGCTACCGGCGTCGACCCGGAGCTGCTGGAGCGGCGCTTCCCGACCGTCCTGGCCGCCTGCCGGCGCGCCGGCGTCGACCCGGCCCGCATGCCCATCCCGGTGTCGCCCGCCGCCCACTACCTGATGGGTGGGGTGCGCACCGACCTGGACGGGCGCACCAGCCTGGCCGGGCTGTACGCGGCCGGCGAGGTCGCCTGCACCGGCGTCCACGGCGCCAACCGGCTCGCCTCCAACTCCCTGCTCGAAGGGGTGGTGTTCGGCACCCGCGCCGCCCAGGCGCTCGCGGTCGAGCTGCCCAGACCGGGCCGTCCCCGGCGCCTGGCCGCCCCGGTCCCGGCCGCCAGCGTAGCCTCCGGGCGGCGGCGGGCGCTGCGCCACCGGATGCGCCAGCTCATGACCGCCCACGCCGGGGTGCTGCGCAGCGCACCGGGGCTCGCCGCCGCCAAGGCCGAGCTGGCCCGCTACCCGGCCACCGCCGGCGCCGGCCCGGCCGGCTGGGAGCTGGTGAACCTGGCCCAGCTCGGCTCGGTCCTGGTCGAGCTGGCCGCCCGGCGCCGCGAGTCGCGCGGCGCCCACTGGCGCGCGGACGCGCCGTCCCCGTCCGAGGGCTGGCAGGTGCGCCAGACCGCGGCCCGCCGCCCCGACGGGTCGCTGGAGGTCACCCGCGTGCCGGTCGCCGTGCCCGCGACCCTGGCGGGCGCCCGGTGAGCCCGGACGCAGAGGCTCGGGGCCCGGCGGCCCCTGCGGCGACGGCCGGGACGAGCGGATCGGCCTCGGAGGCCCGGCGCCCGTCCGCAGGTCCCGGCAGCGGACCGGGGCTGGTGGCTCGGGACATGGTGGCCGGGGAGGCGGCCGCCGGGACGATCGGCTCGTCCCGGCCGTCGCCGCAGGGGCCGCCGGGCCCCGAGCCTCTGCGTCCGGG
>JBIOYL010000359.1:0-2283 GCA_044870185.1 Actinomycetes bacterium
GATTGAGCAAGCCGCAGGACTTCTTTGGTGACCGCCGTTGTCCGGTGGGCCATGTCCAACGATGTCCCAACCATGGATGGACGGTGGCGGCCTCACCCAACCTTCTCCCCGCCAGGGGGCTGCCACCACTGGCAACTGGCCAGTTGGCTTCCTTCTACTGGCGGCTGCTCGGCGGTGACAATGGCGCTGCCGACTGAGGGGGTCACCCGCACCCCGATCCTCCAGGCCGCCTGCCAGCTGCTGGCCTCGGGCGGGTTCAGCGCCTTTACGATCGACACCGTCGCCCGCGCCGCCGACGTGTCCCGAATGACCATCTACAACCAGTTCGGCTCCAAAGCCGGCCTGCTGGAAGCGATCTTCGACTGGTAGCCCAACGCGGCGGCGTAAAGCGGCTGGGCGAGGCCGCCAACCACCCAGACCCCACGGCGGGCCTCGCGCTGTTTGTGTGCGCCTGTTGCGCCCTGTGGGCAGCCAACCGCCAGGTGCAGCGGCGCCTGGTCGGGCTCGCAGCCGTCGACCCCGACTTCGACGCAGCCCTGCTGGCACGCGAGCAGCGCCGCGCCGCCCCGGTCCGGGCGCTGCTCACACGCCTGTCCGAACGCGACAGGCACCCGGCACCAGGGCAGGTCGAGGCCGCCGTCCAGCACCTGATGGCGCTAACCAGCTTCGCCACCGTCGACGCCCTCGAGGCCCCCAACGCGACCCCCAGGCAGTGGCCGAGCTCGTCACCGCACTGGCCCGCTGCGCCCTGGCCCACAACCACACCCCCTGAGCCAGCCAGGCACTCGGTCCGGCCTGGGCTCGACCGGCGCCCGCACACCAAGCGACGGCATCGCCGGCCAGGACCCGGTCGCCAGGCACCCTCACCGAGCAGGTGGCCGCGACCGGCGCCCCGGTCGTACTTACCGCTGCAGCGGCTTGCCGGGTCCGACCCTGACGGGCCTCTGCCGGATGCTCAACCACGGGAATCGTTGGGGCGCTCCTGGTTTCTCCGGTGGAGATGCAGGAGAGACAAAGACCGAGCGTAGGAGGTGGGTCATGACCCGAGTGCTGCTCGTCGTCGCCGCGATCCTGCTCGTCTTGGTGCTCAGCATCGCTCTGGCCGGCTGCCCCAAGAGCAGCGGGAAAAAGGGCGGCGGCTACCTGCCGGCCCCCAGGCGCACTGTGCCAGCTGCTGTCGCCTGACCGCCGCACCACAAGCCGCCGGATCCGCGGTCAGCCAGCCGTCTGGCCTGGGCCGGCCAAGGACCAGACGAGCCTGACGTGCAGCGCCCGGGAGCGCCTGGCCGTCCCAGCAGCCGGTGGGCTGCGGGCCTCATGCAGGCCCGAACGCCAGATGGTTCGGTGCGACTGCCACGGGTACGGGCGCGGCTCACCGGAGCTTGGGAACCTACCGTCGGGCTGCTCGCCGTCCGGCGGTGGCGCGGGTCAGAGCTCGGTCGGTGTCCGCTGTTGCCCGTGGGGACCGTGTCGTCTCGGCGCGCTAGCCTCGCCGGTGGTAGAGCAGCCCGTGAGCAGGAGGCTGTCGATGGCGACCGGTATCCAAGTAGTGTTTGACTGCGCCGACCCCGACCGGTTGGCGCGGTTCTGGGCCAAGGCGCTCGGCTACAAGCTGCAGGACCCGCCACAGGGCTACGGGAGCTGCAGGACTGGGCGCGTGACCAGGGCATCCCCGAACAGCGCTGGAATAACATCAGTGCAGTGGTCGACCCGGGGGGCAGGGGCCCGCGCTTGTACTTCCAGCGCGTCCCCGAGGCCAAGACCCAGAAAAATCGCGGGCACCTGGACCTGAACGTCACCGGCGGCCCATCCGCGGCACCCCTGGAGGCGCGCCGTGGGCAGGTCAACGCCGAGGTCGAGCGGCTCCTTGGCCTCGGGGCGACCAAGCTGCGGGTGGGCGAGGAGCTGGGCCAGTACTGGGTGGTGCTGCAGGACCCCGAGGGTGACGAGTTCTGCGTGCACTGACCCTGAGCGTTCGGGGAGCTGCCGGGATGGCGCCTACCCGGTCGTGGGCAGGAGGCGCCGGCCGCCGCCACTCGGGCGGATTGAGACCGCGGAGGGCCGGCCGGAGGCGTTGACCGGCGAAGGCCGAGGCCCGGTCCGCGTGACTCGGGCTTCGGCCGGATCAGCCGCCAGTGCGGCGCCACGCTGGCCCACCTAACGCCGATTTTCGCGCGGCCTCTTCGCACCCCAGTGAAGCCGATGCCGGGAGATCCGATCCCTTGCCACGCAAGGCGATGAGCCTTGCACGCGGCGACTGGGTAGGGCCGATTGTGCTGCCTG
>JBIOYL010000360.1:0-25427 GCA_044870185.1 Actinomycetes bacterium
GGCCGCCGCCCCCGCGGCCGGCGGCACTCCGGCGGCCGGCGGCAGACCGACAGCGGGCGCCGGACCGACAGCGGGCGGCGGACCGGCAGCCGGCGCCGGGGCGGAGCTGCGCGCCGTGATCGACCGGCTCGGCCTGGTCGACCAGCACTGCCACAGCCTGCTGCGCGGCTGGGCGGGGGTGGCCGGCGCCGGCTGGCCGGCCTGGCGGCGCTGCTTCAGCGAGGCGGCCGCGGCCGGGATGCTGGCCGGCCAGGTCGGCTCCCTGCTCGGCTACCGTCACTTCCTCGCCACCCTGGCCGCCTGGCTCGACGTGGGCGCCGCGGCGCCGGCCGCCGGCGACCTCGAACCGTGCGTGGTCGCCGAACGGGACCGGGTCGCCGCCGCAGACCCGGACGGCTACCTGCGCCGCCTGCTCGACGACGGCGGCGTCGGCACGTTGCTGGTGGACACCGGCTTCGGGGGGTCGGCCGTGCTCGGTCCCGGCGAGCTGGCCCAGACCGCCGGCCGGCCGGTGCGCGAGCTCGTGCGGCTGGAGACGGTCGCCGAGCGGCTGCTCGGCCCGGACGGCCCGGCCCCCCACACGGTGGACGAGCTGGTGGACGCCTTCCTGGAGCGGCTCGCGGCCGCCCTGGACGCCGGCGCGGTCGGCCTCAAGTCGATCGCCGCCTACCGGGGCGGGCTTGCGCTCGCCGAGCCGGACCGGGCGGTCGCGGTGGCGGCCTTCGACCGCCTGGACCGGCGCCGCCAGGCCGCCCGCTTCGACGACCGCGTGCTGGAGGGGCTGCTGGTGTGGCGCGCGGCCGAGCTGGCCGCCGGGCGTGGCGTGCCGCTGCAGTTCCACACCGGCTTCGGCGACCCCGATCTCGACCTGGCGACCGCCGACCCGAGCCTGCTGCGACCGCTGCTGCACGACCCGCGCACCGAGGCGTGCCCGGTCGTGCTGCTGCACTGCTATCCGTACGTCGGCCAGGCCGCCTGCCTCGCCGCCGTCTACCCGCAGGTGTGGCTGGACCTGTCGCTGGCCATCCCGCTCGCCGAGCCGCTGGCCACCCGGCTGGTCGGCGAGGCGCTCGGCCTGTGCCCGGCCGGCAAGCTGCTGGCCGCCTCCGACGGCCACTCCTATCCGGAGATGCACTGGTGGGGCGCGCTGGTGTGGCGGCGGGCGCTGGCCGAGACGTTCGCGCGCGAGCTCGAGCGCGGCGCGCTCGGCTTCGCCGAGGCGGTCGAGCTGGCCCAGGCGATCCTGGGCGGCAACGCGCGCCGCCTGTACCGGCTCTGACGTCGGCGTGCCCCGGATGCCGGCCTGACGGTCGCCCGGCGCGGCACCGCCGCACGTACAGGCATCGCCGGACGAAGCTGCCGGCTTACGCCGGGTGACCGGCCGACCGGCGGGCCTCCAGGCGCTCCTCGGCGGCCAGGCGCCCGAGCGGCGCCGCGTCGTGGACGACGAAGCGCATGGCGGCGGCCAGCTCGCGGTGGCCGGCCTGCTCGGCTACCAGGCGGTGCATCTGCTGGGCGACCAGGCGGTAGGCGGGGTGGCCCTGCGGCGCCGAGCGCAGCTCGGCCAGGTGCATGAGCTCGCGGGCGTTCAGCGTGATGGCGAACCGGACCCGGTGGGCGAGGCTCACCGCATAGGGAGCCTGCGCCGGGAAGCGGGGCAGCAACGCCCCGTACAGGTCGGCGGAGGCGCGCATGGCGGCCGCGAAGGGCTCGGCCAGCCCGGCGGCCGCCACCTCGGCGGGCAGCTCGTAGCCGAGCGCGGGGGTGAGCGGCTGCCACACGATCGTGCACATGCGGTGGCGCTGCAGGTCCCGGAAGGCGCCGTAGTCGGTGACGACGTCGAAGGTGTACACGGCGCGTTCGAAGGCCCGTCCCGGCCGCTGGCGCCGGTTGGTCCGCTCGCCGACGTAGGCGGCCAGCAGGCGGCGGCGCTGCTCGGCCGACAGCCGGGCGATGCGGCCGGCCACCTCGGCCTCGGGCCGGCCGGCGAGCGGGTAGGCGATGGCGGTGAGCACCTTGTCCTCGCCGGCCGGGTCGAAGTCGGTGAGCCGCACCGACGAGCCGGCCTGGGCCGGCCGGGCCGGGCCGACCAGGTCCTCGACCGCCTTGGCCACCTCCTCGGCAGTGCGGGCCAGGTAGCGCGACCAGGCGACCCCCCGGTCCGGGCGGTCGACCCGGGTGAGAAAGGCCGGGATGACCTTGCGCAGCTCGGCCAGCAGCAGCCCGGCGTAGGCGCGGGCCTCTGGCAGCGGGTGGGCGCGCAGGCGCAGCAGCAGCGCCTCGTACGCCTGGCCGCTCGCGTAGATGCCCAGGTTGGAGGTGGTGGCGGCCGGCAGCAGCCCGCGCAGCGCGTCCAGCGCCCGGGCCTTGAGCGCCCGCCGCCAGGCCGGCTCGCTGGTGCCGTCCGGGCGGGGCGCGGCCCGCTCGAGGTGAGCCGTCAGGACGGGCACGAGCTCGGCGTAGGTGGCGAACAGGCCGTCCAGCACGGCCCGGTAGTGTGCGCCGAGCGGGCCGGCCGCCACCTCCGGGTCCAGGTGGTAGCGCCAGCGGCCGCCCGGCCGGTCGGTGTAGGACACGTAGCGGGTGGACTGCTCCAGGTAGGCGGCCAGCCGGCCCCACTCCAGCACCTTGGTGAGCAGGTTGGACGCCTGCTCGCAGGCGACGTGGGCGCCGCCGAGCTGGGCGACCGAGTCGTCGCCGTAGTCGTCGAACACGCGCCGGTACAGCGCCTCGGCGCGGGCCATGCCGGCCGCCCGGGCGCCCCCCGCGCCGGCCTCGGCGACGCCCCCCACGTCCGCCTCGGCGAGGGCCATGCCGGCCGCGTCCCGGCGGCCGGCGACGTCGTCGGCGAACTCGTCCAGGAACAGGCGGCGCAGGCTCTTGCCGGTCCGGGAGTAGCGCGCGAACAGGGCGCCCTTGACCGTCTCGGGCAGGTTGACGAGCGCGAAGACCGGCCCGTCGAGGTTGGTGAAGTACGGTGCCAGGCGGGCCCGCTCCCCCACGGTGAACTCCTCCACCCAGTAGGCGGGCGGCGGCGGGGCCGGCGGGGGCGGCGGCGGGGTCATCGGCCGAGCCCCAGGAGCGGCTCGAGCCCCGAGGTGAACCCGGCGCGGGCCGGGACGGCCCGCACGGCGCGCAGCACGCCGGGCATGAACGAGCTGCGGTCGAGCAAGTCGTGGCGGATCGTGAGCAGCTCGCCCTGGCCGCCGAACAGCACCTCCTGGTGGGCGACCAGGCCGGGCAGGCGCACCGAATGCACGTGCACGCCGTCGACCTCGCCGCCGCGCACGCCGGGGACCGTCTCGTGGTCCCGCCCCGCGCCGGCCGAGACCTCCTGGGCGGCCGCCACGGCGCGGGCGGTGCGGATGGCGGTGCCCGAGGGGGCGTCGACCTTGGTGGCGTGGTGCAGCTCGATCACCTCGGCGTGGGTGTAGTAGCGGGCGGCGATCGCGGCGAAGTGCATCGCGAGGACGGCGCCGAGGGCGAAGTTGGCCGCCCACACCATGTTGCCGCCGCCCGGTCGGGTGGCCAGCCGGTCGAGCTCCTCCAGCGCCTCGGCGGACAGCCCGGTCGTGCCGGAGACCAGGTGCACGCCTTCGGGCAGGAGCGTGCGGGCGGCGCCCAGGGTCGCCTCGGCGGACGAGAAGTCGGCCACCACCTCGGCCCGGGCGACCAGGAACTCGGACACCTCCTGGCCGACCACCATGCCCACAGGCGCCTCGGGGATCAGGTCGCGCAGCTCGTGGCCGACCTTGGTGGAGCGGGCGACGGCGGCCACCAGCTCGAGGTCGCCGCTTGCGAGCACGGCTCGGCACACCGCCTGGCCCATCCGCCCCGTGGCACCCAGCACCCCAACCCGCACCGTCCGCCTCCTGCGCGCTCGCCGACCGGTCGCCGGGAGGATACCCGCTCACCCGGACGGCCGACGCCGGCCGTGGCATCCATGCCGAGCCCTGACAGCCTCAGAGCGGCAGCTTCAGAATGCGGTTCTCATAGACAGCGTAAATGAACGGTCCAGGCTGAGAGCACGCCCGTTCCATGGCGGAGAGGTTGTGGCGGAACAAGCCAGGCAATGTCGGCCACTTTCTCGTCAGCGGGAATCCCGTAGTGCTCCGCAAGGGTGGTGAGACGCAGCCCGGCGGCACGAAGTAAGTCGGGCACCTGTATGCGCCCCAGGCTTCGATCGATGAAGAGGTCAGGCAGCCCGGCGGGATGCGACACGCAGTGCGTCCTCGACGTCAGCTATCGGGACACCGAACTCTTGCGAGACGACTTCGAGGTCGTCGCCTGCCCAGAAGCGCTGAAGGGCATCAGCGACGCGAGCACCGCCATGACCGAAGATCGGCTGCCCAAACGACCGCGTCGGATCAGCAACCACCTCCGCCCGCCGATACGGTGGCAGGTGGATCAGACGGGCGTAGCCATCTGGAGCGTACTCGATACGGTGCAGATAGTCCTCCAACACTTCGGCAAATACGCGCTGACCCTGTCGAACCACAACCAGCTCACGTGCGCTCTGGGCTTCCGGACTGTCGCCCACAGTCTCGGCGTAGTCGTAAAGGATCTCCGCGCCATCCGTGTACAGAGCCCGAGAAGCCAGCGCATGCTCCAGTCCGATACTGTCGGTCAAGACCTTCAGCGCCGGCCGGATCCGCTGCAAGGGCACGCCCTTTCGGCGGATAGCCGCAAGGACCATGCCCTCTGCCAGCCCCATAAACGGCACGATCGGACTGCCGCGCCCGTTCTTGCTCGGGAATGCTGTGACGATCGGCTCGCCGGTCACCTTGGGCCGCCCTGGCGGCGTACGGGTGTAGCCAAGCGCCCACGTGGTGAAGGTCGAGGTCGGAACATCGAGCGCCCGAGCAGCTCCAGACAGCGTGTACAGCGGGACGGTGAACCGTTCGTCATCGGTTCGCACCATGCCGTCGCCTCCCACCCAGTCATCCCGCTGACCACGGTATGAAGCCTAACCCAGCGATGCGACCAAGTCTCGCAAGTCCCAGCCTGCCGGTGACCTCGGCTCGTGCCTGCTCGCCCATCCCCGTACCCTCCAAAACCCCAGGGTCACGGCGTAGCAGGACCTCGCGTTCCCGTGCGGCCTGCCGGTGCACTACGCTGGCGTCATGCTCGCACCGGTCGACAACGAAGCCGTGGTGCTGGCGGTGCTGGGCGACCGCTTCCGCCTGCCGATCGACCGGCTGGTGCCGGGCGGGATCGTGGTCGCCGAGCTGCCCCACCCGCGTCTGCCCGTCCGCGCGTTCGACAAGGACGGCGGTGCCGTCGTGGCGGTCGCACCAGCGCAGGCCGGGCTGCTGCGCCGGTACCTGGACGGGCCGGCCAGCGTCGTCCCCGCGCTCCAGGCGGTGGCCGCGGAGCTGGGCGGCCACATGTACTCCGGCGTCGCCCGCACCGGCGTCGCCATCCCGCCGCCCGCCGTCGAGGTCACCGTGCTCGACGCCACCGACCCGCGCCTGCCCGCCTGGGTCCACGGCCACTTCACCGGCGAGGCATGGGTCGTGCTCGACCAGGACGGCCAGGTGCTGTCGACGGCGGTGCTCAAGCGCTACGACGACCGGCTGCGGGAGATCTCGGTCGGTACCGCCGAGCGGGCTCGGGGATGGGGGCTGGCCCGCGCGGTGGTGGCCGCGGCCGCCCGCCACGTCCTCGGGGAAGGCCGCGCGGTCCTGTACAACCACGCGATCGACAACGACGCCTCCGCCAAGGTGGCCGCCTCGGTCGGGCTGCACGAGCTCGGCCGCTACCACGTGGTGGTGTCCGACCGCAGCGTCGGCGCCGACTACAGCGAGGACGACACCGCGGCCGAGCGGCGGCGCCGCCCGAGGTCCGGGGCGACGGCCTGAGGCGGACGGAAGGGTCGGGTGCCATGGCGGACGCTGGACGGCGAGGGGGGCGCCGCCCGGGCGGCCGCCGCCGGCCGGACGTGCTGCGCGTCTCCTCCCGCCGCGTCAACCTGGCGCTCGCCGGCCTGCTGGCCGGTGCCGCCGCGACCGGCGCCGCCGCGTTCGCCGTCGGCACCGGCTGGGGGCGTTGGGTGGTCGCTGCCCACGGCGCGCTCGGCCTGGGGCTGCTGGCGCTGGTGCCCTGGAAGTCGGTGATCGTGCGCCGCGGCCTCGCCCGCCCGCGGGCGGGCCGGGCCGTCTCGGTCGCCTTCGGGCTGCTCGTGCTGGTGAGCCTGGCCGCCGGTGTGCTCCACGCCACCGGGCCGGTGACGGCGGTCGGGCCGCTGACGGCGATGCAGGTGCATGTGGGCGCGGCGCTGCTGGCCGTGCCGCTGCTGGCCTGGCACGCCTGGGCGCGGCCGGCCCGCCCGCGGCGCACCGACCTCGGCCGGCGCAGCCTGCTGCAGGCGGGCCTGCTTGCGGGCGTGGCCGGGCTCGGCTGGGCCGCGCTCGAGGGTGCCGGCAGGCTCGCTCGGCTGCCGGGCGCCGGCCGGCGCTTCACCGGCTCGTACCCGGTGGCGGCCGACGGGGCCATCCCGGTCACCCAGTGGCTCCTCGACCAGGTGCCGGCCGTCGACCCGGCGGGCTGGCGCTGGAGCTGCGCGGCCCGGCCGGGCGCCGCGCCGTGTCCTACGCGGAGCTTGGCCGGTTCGGCGACCGGGTGCGGGCCACGCTCGACTGCACCGGCGGCTGGTACGCGACCGCCGACTGGGAGGGCGTCTGGCTCGACCGGCTGCTCGGCGGGCTCGGCCCCGCACGCAGCGTCACCGTCGTCTCGGTCACCGGCTACCGCCGCCGCTTCCCGGCCGGCGCCGCCCGGTCCCTGCTGCTCGCCACCCGGCTGGACGGGCGGCCACTGCCCGCCGGGCACGGCTTCCCAGCCCGTCTCGTGGCGCCGGGGCGGCGCGGGTTCTGGTGGGTCAAGTGGGTGGCCGCGGTCACCGTCGACCAGGCGCCGTGGTGGCGCCAGCCGCCGTTCCCGCCGTCCTAGCCTCCCCGCCCTCGCCAAACCGGTCCTTGGTCGCATTGCTGAACGCGTCGTACACTCGGACGACCGGGCTGTAGCCGGCCTGTCAGGGGGCCGCGTCCCGGGCCACGACCAGGCCCTGTCCGGCGAACCATTCCAGCCGCGCTGGCCTGCTGCCGTCACCGCCAGGCGGCGCCCGTCGACCGGCCGTGGGCTCTGGTACCTGAAGGGGAAGCACAGCAATGCGGATCGATCCGTCCGCCTTGGCGCACAGCGTGGGGCACCTGTATGACCCCGACGTCGAGCACGGCCTGGCGCGGGTGCTCCAGCAGGTGGTGACGGCGGCCAAGGTGCTGTTCGGCGCCGACGGGACGGGGCTGATGCTCGCCGGCGCCGACGGCGCCCTGCGCTGGGCGAGCGCCTCCGACCAGCGGGCCCAGCTCGCCGAGGAAGCCCAGGAGCGGCTCGCCCAAGGGCCGAGCCTGGAGGCGTTCGTCAAGCGGTCGCCGACGGCGATCCGCGACGCGAGCCAGGAGACACGCTGGGGCGAGCTCGGCAGGGCGCTCGTGGTCGAGGGGATCCGCGCCACCCTCAGCGTGCCGGTCGAGCTCGACGGCGGTCCGGTCGGCACCCTCGACATCTTTGCCGCCTCCCGCCGCGACTGGGACGTGAGCGAGATCGGCGCGGTCCAGACCTACGCCGGGATCGTCGCCAGCCTGCTCGGGGCGGCGGCCGCCGCCCACGTCAAGGGCCGGCTCGCCGACCAGCTCCAGACCGCCCTCGAGCACCGCACGCTGGTCGAGCAGGCCAAAGGCATGCTGATGGAACGCCACGGGATCGACGCGGCGAGCGCCTTCGAGCGGCTGCGGGCGACCGCCCGCTCGTCCGAGCGCAGGGTGGCCGACGTCGCCCGCGACGTGCTCGACGGCAGGCCGCTGCCGCCCGCCGCCGGGTAGGTGTCGCCAGGCACCGCGCGGCTGGGGCGGATCGCCGCCGGCGGCGGGCTCAGCGGATGTAGCGCGCGAAGCCGTCCGGGTCGAACGGGCCGATCAGCGCGAGCGCGTGCGGTCCGGTGCCGAGCACCTCCTTGACCACCGCCTGCACGTCGGTGTCGGTCACCGCGTCGACCCGGCGGATGATCTCGTCGATCGACAGGATCTCGCCGCTGGTCAGCTCCGACTTGCCGATCCGGGTCATGCGCCCGGCGCTGTCCTCGAGGCCGAGCACGAGCGACCCCTTGAGGTGGCCCTTGCCCAGGGCCAGCTCCTCCTCGGTCAGCCCGTCGGCGACCACCCGGTCGATCTCGTCACGGACGATCCCGAGCACGTCGTGGATGCGCTTGGGCGCCGCGCCCGCATAGATCGAGAACGTGCCCGTCTCCGAGTACTGGGCCGCGTAGGAGTAGATCGAGTAGACCAGGCCGCGGCGCTCGCGCACCTCCTGGAACAGCCGCGAGCTCATCCCGCCGCCGAAGGCGATGTTCAGCACGCCGAGCGCGAAGCGCCGAGGGTCGGAGCGGGACAGCCCCCGCGTGCCGACCACGACGTGGGCCTGCTCGGTGGGCTTGTAGCGCACGGCCGTGCCGCCGACGAGCTTCGGCTCGGACCGCCCGGCGCGTGGGCCGTGCGCGCCGCCGTCGGCCAGGTCCCCGAAGGCGCCGGCCACCAGCTCGACGACCTCGCGGTGCCGGCAGTTGCCGGCCGCGGCGACGACCAGCTTGCCGGGGACGTAGTGGCGCCGCCAGTAGCGCACGACGGCGGCGCGGCGCATCGCCTCGATCGAGGCGACGGTGCCGAGCACCGGCCGGCCGAGCGGATGCCCACCGAGCAGCGCCTCGGCGAACAGGTCGTGGACGACGTCGTCGGGCGCGTCGTTGTGCATCCCGATCTCCTCCAGGATCACCGTCCGCTCGGCCTCGACGTCGGCCTTGGCGATCCTGGAGTTGCGCACCATGTCGACCAGCACGTCGACGGCCAGGGGCAGGTCCCGGTCCAGGGTGCGGGCGTAGAAGCAGGTGTACTCCTTGGACGTGAACGCGTTTACCTCGCCGCCGACCGCGTCCATGGCCTTGGCGATGTCCTTGGCCGAGCGCCGGCGGGTGCCCTTGAACAGCAGGTGCTCCAGGTAGTGGGAGGCGCCGGCCAGGCGGTGGGTCTCGTCACGGGAGCCTACGCCCGCCCAGATCCCCAGCGACACCGAGCGCACGCCGGGCATGTGCTCGGTGAGCACGCGCAGGCCGCTGGGAAGCTCGCTGCGCTCGAAGGTCGGTGCCGCCATCGCCCGCGCCCTACGCTGTCTCGCCCGGCCCGGCGGGGGTGCCGCCGGCCTGCGCGCCTGAGCCGCCGCCCGCGGGCTTGCCGCCGTTCTCCAGGGCCAGCGCCAGCGAGATCCGGTTCTGGCGGTCGATGTCGGTCACCTCGACCAGGACCTTGTCGCCGACGTTGAACACGTCCTCCACCGCCCGCACGCGCTGGCCTCGCCTGCCCATCTTGGAGATGTGCAGCAGGCCGTCCTTGCCGGGGGTGAGCGAGATGAAGGCGCCGAACGGGGTCGTCTTGACCACCGTGCCTAGGTAGCGCTCGCCGACCTGCGGCATGACCGGGTTCATCTGCTCCCGGATCATCTTCAGCGCGGCGTCGAGCTGGTCGCCGTCGACCGCCCCGATGAACACCCGGCCGTCGTCCTCGATCGAGATGTCGGCACCCGAGGCGGCCTGGATCTCGTTGATGCGCTTGCCCTTCGGCCCGATCAGCTCGCCGATCTTGGCGACCGGGATCTGCTCGACGTACACGCGCGGCGCCAGCCGGCTGAGCTCTGGGCGTGGACGGGCGATGGCCGCCTCGATGACGTCCAGGACCACCAGCCGGGCGTCGCGGGCCTGGGTCAGGGCGCCGATCAGCACCTCGCTCGGGATGCCGCTGAGCTTGGTGTCGAGCTGCAGCGCGGTCACGAACTCGCGGGTCCCGGCGACCTTGAAGTCCATGTCGCCGTAGGCGTCCTCGGCGCCGAGGATGTCGGTGAGCGTGACGTACTCGCCGCCCTCGGCCACCAGGCCCATGGCGATGCCGCCGACCGGGGCCTTGATGGGCACGCCGGCGTCCATCAGCGACAGGGTCGAGGCGCACACCGACGCCATCGAGGTCGACCCGTTGGAGCCGAGCACCTCGCTGACCAGCCGGAGCGCGTACGGGAACTCGTCCTTGTCCGGGATCACCGGCAGCAGCGCCCGCTCGGCCAGCGCCCCGTGGCCGATCTCGCGGCGCTTGGGGCCGCGCATGAAGCCGACCTCGCCGGTCGAGAACGGCGGGAAGTTGTAGTGGTGCATGTAGCGCTTGCGGTCCTCGGGGTCGAGGGTGTCCACGATCTGCTCCATGCGAACCATGCCGAGCGTGGTCACGTTCAGCACCTGCGTGTCGCCCCGCTGGAACAGGCCCGAGCCGTGCGCCCGGGGCAGGATGCCGACCTCGGCTTCGAGCGGGCGGATGTCCCGCGGCCCGCGGCCGTCGATGCGCTTGCCCTCCTTGACCACACGCTCGCGCACGAGCTCCTTGACCAGCGCGGAGTAGGCGGCCGCGACCTCCCGCTCGCGGCCGGCGGCCTGCTCGCCGAGCTCGGCGGCCACGGCCTGCCTGGCCTGCGCCTTGAGCTCGTCGCTGCGGGCGTCACGCTGCTTCTTGTCGGCGATCGCGATGACCTCGCGGGCCGGCGTGGTGACCGCGGCGCGGACGGCGGCCGCGACGTCGTCGCCGTAGTCGGCGAACAGCGGGTAGTCCTTGGGTTCGGCGCCGGCCTGGCGGACCAGCTCGACCTGGAGCGCGCAGGCGGCCGCGACGTGGGGCTTGGCGAGCTCCAGGGCCAGCCCGAGGGCCTCCTCGGTCGGCTTGGGCGCCCCGGTCTCCTCCATCAGCCGGATCGCGTGCTCGGTCGCCTCGGCCTCGACCATGAGGATGTCGACCCCGCCGGCGTCGTTGCGCCGCCCGGCGACGACGATGTCGAAGGTGCACTCGGCAAGCTCCGCGTAGGTAGGGTTGACGATCCAGTCGGCGCCGCGGCGGCCCAGCCGCACCGCACCCACCGCGCCGGAGAACGGGATGCCGGCGAGTTGCACGGCGGCCGAGGCGCCGTTGATCGCCGGGACGTCGAACGGGTTGTCCATGTCGGCCGACAGGATCGTGGCGATGATGTGGACCTCGTTGCGCAGGCCCCTGGGGAACGACGGGCGCAGCGGGCGGTCGACGAGCCGCGCGGTCAGGATGGCCGTCTCGGACGGGCGTCCTTCCCGCCGGAAGAAGCCGCCGGGGATCTTCCCGGCGGCGTACATGCGTTCCTCGACGTCCACCGTGAGCGGGAAGAAGTCGAGCTGTTCCTTGGGGGTCTTGCCGGCGGTGGCGGTGACCAGCACCTGGGTCTCGCCGATCCCGATGACCACGGCGCCGCCGGCCTGGCGGGCCAGCTTGCCGGTCTCCATGTAGATGTCCTGGCCGCCGACCGGGCCTGAGATTCGATGCACTGGCATGAAGTCCTTGCTCCTTCTTGCTGTCCGCCTCCGGGTGAGGCGGGCTGTGTGCGCCCCGCACGCATGGTGCGTGGCGCTCGGGTGCCGCCTGGCCCGGACCTTGGTGGCGTGCCGTGGCGGTGGCACAGGCGGCACGGTGGCCGCGGTGTGCATCGCTTGTGGCGGGAGCACGAGGCGGCACGTGGGCGGCGGCGCAGCGCGCCGGCGGCCCGGAGAGCCGGTCTCGCGGTTCGTGCCAGTTCTCAGTCGAAAGCCCTGGAGGTCGCCCCGACCCTCTGCCGGGCGCCGCGGACTTCCAGGTCTCACCACTGACAACTGACAGCGCGGCCGCCGCCGAGCTCCCATGGTGCCGATCACCGGTGGGCCAGGGGCCTCACCACCTTTGCCGGACGCCGCCCGCGCACTGGCTGGCCTTCGGCCTCTAGCGGCGCAGGCCGAGGCGCTCGATCAGCGCGCGGTACCTGGCGACGTCGTTGGTCTGGAGGTAGCGGAGCAGCCGGCGCCGGCGGCCGACCATCTGCAGTAGCCCGCGACGGGAGTGGTGGTCGTGCTTGTGCACCTTGAGATGCTCGGTGAGCTGGTTGATCCGGGTGGTGAGGATGGCGACCTGGACCTCCGGGGAGCCGGTGTCGCCCTCCTTGGTCGCATACTCGGAGATGATCCTTGATTTCTCGTCCTTGACCAGCACGCTGCTGCCTTCCTCTGCTTGCTGCGGGGACTGGCCCGGGGGCCTCGTCGGCGCGGGCGCGCCGGGGTCCCGCGTCCCGGGCGGTCGCCGGGCGCACCGCGCCCAGCCACCCGCGCCAGGGTAGCACGGGCCGTCCCGTTCCCGCTGCTCGCGGTGGCTATCGCCGTCGGGACGGGGCGTCGAGCAGCGTCCGGGTCTGGCGGATGTCGTCGCGGATCTGGGCCATCAGCTCGTCGGCGCTCGCGTAGGTCTCCTCGCCGCGCAGGCGGTGCTCGAAGGCGACCTCCAGGTGCCGGCCGTACAGGTCGGCGTCCACGTCGAGCAGGTGGGTCTCGACGCGCAGCTCGGTGCCGCCGAACGTCGGGTTGGTGCCGACGCTGGTCACCGCCGGCAGCCACGGGCCGTCGTCGACGCGGACGTGGCCGGCGTAGATGCCGACGGCCGGGCGCTGGAGGCGCGGCGGCACGCCGACGTTGGCCGTCGCGACGCCGATCGCCCGGCCGCGGCCGTCGCCGTGCACCACCGGCCCCTCGACGGCGAACGGCCGCCCGAGCAGGCGGGCGGCCCGCTCGACCCGCCCGGCCGCCAGCTCCTGGCGGATCCGGCTGGCCGACACGGGCTCGCCGTCGTCGCGCAGGAGCTCGACGGCGACGACGTCGATGCCGCGGGGCCGGGCGAGCGCGTCGAGCAGGGCCACGTCGCCGGCCGCCTTGTGGCCGAAGCGGAAGTTGGCGCCGACCAGGACGGCGCGCGCCCGGGCGGTGCCGAACAGCACCGAGGTGGCGAACTCCTCGGCGGAGCGGCGCGAGAACCCGGGCGTGAACTCGAGCACCAGGACGAAGTCCAGCCCCTGGCCGGCGAGCAGGGCCAGCCGGCGCTCGCGCGTGCACAGCAGCGGCGGGACGCTGTCGGGGCGCAGGACCTCCAGCGGATGGCGGTCGAACGTGATCGCGCCGGCGGCCAGGCCCCGCGCCCGCGCCTCGCCCACGACCCGCCCGAGCAGCGCCTGGTGCCCGCGGTGCACGCCGTCGAACATGCCGACGGTCACGACGCTGCCGCCCGACCGGGCAAGCACCCGGTCGAGCCCGGCCCGCTCGGCCGCGGCCCGGTCGGCGCTGGCCTGGCCGGCGGCAGCGCGCTCGGCCGCGGCCTGGTCGTCCCCGGCTGGCCCGGTCATCCGAGCACCACCTTGGGGCGGGCACGGCCGTCCGCGTCCTGGATCACCGCCACGAGCCGGCCGTCGGGGGCGACCGCGGCCACCGGCCCCGGCCGGCCGGTCGCCTCGAGCGTCCTGCCCACCGCCAGGGCGGCCGCCTCGCCGGCCGACAGCGGCCGCACGCCCGCCTGCCCCATCGCCGCGGCCGGGTCGATCACGGCCGCGGCGAGCTGGTCGCGCGGCAGGGCGGCCAGCTCGTCGAGGGTATGGGCCTGCGCCTGGGTGAACCGGCCGACCGCCGTGCGGCGCAGGGCGGCCAGGTGGGCGAGGCTGCCGAGCCGGCGGCCGAGGTCGGCGGCCAGCGAACGCACGTAGGTGCCGCCCGAGCAGGTCACGGCGACGGTCGCCAGCGGCCGCTCGCCAGGGGCGAAGGCGACCAGGTCGAGCGCGAGCACCGTGACGCGCCGCGGCGCCCGCTCGACCTGCTCGCCACGACGTGCCTTGGCGTATAGGCGCTCGCCGCCCACCCGGACGGCGGACACCATCGGCGGCACCTGCTCCTGGGTGCCGAGGAAGCCCGTCAGGGCCGCACGCAGCCGCCGCTCGTCGATGCCGGATGCGTCGGCCGTCGCCGTCACGGCGCCGTCGGCGTCCAGTGTGTCGGTCTCCGTTCCGAACGCGACCGTCGCGACGTAGCGCTTGGGCTCGAGCGGCAGGTAGGGCAGCAGCCGGGTCGCCCTGCCCAGCGCGACCACCAGCACCCCAGTGGCCGGCGGGTCGAGCGTGCCGCCGTGGCCGATCCGACGCTGGCCGGCCAGGCGCCGGATCCTGGCCACCACGTCGTGGGAGGTCATCCCGGCCGGCTTGTCGCACACGAGCACGCCGTCCACGCCAGCGCCCCGCATCAGCCGGCCGTGGCGGCGGCCAGCTCCGACCGCTGCCGCACGAGGGCGTCGACCAGGGCTGCCAGCGTCGCCTCGAGCGGCTCGGCCGACGTGTACCCGGCGGCGAACTTGTGGCCGCCCCCACCGAGCGCCGTGGCGAGGCGGCCGACGTCGGTGCCGCCCTTGGACCGCAGCGACACCTTCCAGGCGCCGTCGGGCTGCTGCTTGCAGACCGCGGCCACGTCGCTGGCCGCGTCGGTGCGCACGAGGTCGATCAGGCCCTCGGTCTGGTCCATCTCGGCGCCGGTGGCGGCCAGGTCGGCGAGCGTGACCGACGTCCACACCAGCGACGCCTCGGGCACCTGGACGATCCGGCCCAGCGCCACCGCGACCAGGCGCAGGTAGGCGATGTCGTTGGTCTCGAACAGCGTCTTGGCCACCTCGTAGGGCCGCACGCCCGCCTCGAGCAGCTCGGCGGCCAGCAGGTGGGTGGCCGGCGTGGTGGCCTGGTACTGGAAGCGCCCGGTGTCGGTCACCAGCGCGGTGTACAGGCTGGTGGCGATGGCGGTGTCCAGCGGCAGCCCCAGGCGGCGCAGCAGCTCGCGGCACAGCACCGCGCTGGCCGGCGCGGCCGGGTCGACGAGGTTCACGTCGCCGAAGCGGGTGTTGGAGGCGTGATGGTCGACCACCACGGTCCGCCGGGCCGCCTCGAAGCAGCCGACGAGCGTGCCCAGCCGGTCGAGCGAGCCCGCGTCGAAGCACACGAACAGCTCTGGTGCGGACGGCACCTGGTCCGGCGGCGTCAGCCGGTCCAGGCCCTGCAGGAACCGGTACTGGGCGGGGACCACGAACGGCGCCGAGAAGCTGGCGTAGGTCCGTCCGCCGGCCTTGGCCAGGGCCAGGTGCAGGGCAAGGGCGGAGCCGAGGGCGTCCCCGTCCGGGTGCACGTGGCAGGAGATGACCGACACCTCGGCGTGCCGGATCGCCTCGACGGCCGCGGTCCAGTCCGCTTCGCCGATCGTCATGGATGCGGGCGCTCCTGGTCGGGGGCGGCCGGGCGGGCGGACGCCTGCACCTCGGCCAGGAGCTGGTCGATCCGCGCGCTGCGGTCCGGCAGGTCGTCGGGCACGAACTCCAGCGTCGGCGCGTGGCGCAGCCGGACATGCCGGGCCACCCAGGTGCGTGCCTGGCCGACCACCTCGCCCAGGGCGGTGCGGGTCTCGGTGACCTCCGCGGGCGTGCCGAGCACGGTGTAGAAGACCTTCGCGTGCGCCAGGTCGGGCGTCACCCGCACATCGGTCACGGTCACGAAGCCGATGCGCGGGTCGGTCTGCTCGTGCTCGAGCCACTCGCCGAGCAGCCGCTTGATCGTCTCGGCCAGGCGTCGTGCGCGCGGGTAGCTTGGGCTCGCCATCGGTCAGCCGTCCTCCGGTCCGAACATGGTGACATGGGCGTCGAGCAGCTCGATGCCCGGGTGGTGCTCGACCTCCCGCTCGGCGGCGACCAGCACCCGGCGGGCGTGGAATCCTTCCTCGGCCACGGCCGCCACGGCCAGCGTCGCCCGCTGGCGGAGATCCTGGTGGTCGACCTCGGCCACCGAGCAGTTGAGCCGGCGCAGGTCGGCGGTCAGCCGCTTCACGACCGACCGCTTGTCCTTGAGCGACATCGCGTCCGGCAATCGGAGATCGAGGCGCAGAAGAGCTACGAACATCGTTGCGGGCCCTTCGGGCCCATCATCGGGCAGGGGATCCTTTGTGGTGCCCTGGCCGCGCCGAGCGCATCACCGTGGCACCTCCACCATCTCGAAGGCTTCGATCTGGTCGCCTTCGTGGATGTCCTGGAAGTTCTCCAGGCCGATGCCGCACTCGTATCCGGTCGCCACCGTACGGGCATCCTCCTTGAAGCGGCGCAACGACTCGATCCGCCCCTCGTAGACGACGACGCCGTCGCGGACCAGACGAGCCCGAGCCCCGCGGACGATCTCGCCGCCGGTGACGTAGGACCCGGCCACCACGCCGACCCGCGGCACCCGGAACAGGGCCCGGACCTCGGCGGTACCGAGGCTGCGCTCGGCGTACTCGGGTGCGAGCAGGCCCCGCAGCGCCTTCTCGATGTCCTCGACCACCTGGTAGATGACCGAGTACAGGCGGATGTCGACGCCCTCGCGCACGGCCAGGTCGCGGGCGGCCGGCGTGGGCCGCACCGAGAAGCCGATGATGATCGCTCCCGCCGCGGCGGCCAGCGTCACGTCGTTCTCGGTGATGGCGCCGGCGCCCTTGTGCAGGACGCGCAGGCGGACGTCGCGGACGTCGAGCTTGCTGAGGGCGTCGTCGATGGCCTCGACCGAGCCCATCACGTCGGCCTTGATCACCAGCGGCAGCTCCTGCAGCTCGCCCTCGCGGATCCTGGCGTACAGGTCCTCCAGGCGCGGCGCCCGGGTCGAGGCGATCTCGGCCTGGCGCTGGCGCGCCTCCCGGGTGTGGACGATCGCGCGCGCCACCCGCTCGTCGGCGACCGACCGAAGCTCGTCGCCCGCCTGGGGCGGGACCGACAGGCCGAGGACCTGCACGGGCTGGGCGGGGACGGCCGCGGTGACCTCCCGCCCGTTCTCGTCGAACATCGCCCGCACGCGGCCGTAGGCCATGCCGGCGACGACGGCGTCGCCGACGTGCAGCGTCCCGCGGCGCACCAGCGCGGTGGCCACCGGTCCGCGGCCCCGGTCGAGGTGGGCCTCGATGATCGTGCCCTGTGCACGACGGTTCGGGTTCGCCTTCAGGTTGAGCTCGACGTCGGCGACCAGCAGGATCGCCTCGACCAGCTCGTCCAGCCCCTGCCCGGTCTTGGCCGACACGTCCACGAACTGCGTCTTGCCGCCGTACTCCTCGGCGACCAGGTCGTACTCGGTGAGCTGCTGGCGCACCCGGGTCGGGTTGGCCTCGGGCTTGTCGATCTTGTTCACCGCCACGACGATCGGCACCCCGGCCGCCTTGGCGTGGTTGATCGCCTCCACCGTCTGCGGCATCACGCCGTCGTCGGCCGCCACGACCAGCACGGCGATGTCGGTCACGGCCGCGCCGCGGGCCCGCATGGCGGTGAACGCCTCGTGGCCCGGCGTGTCGATGAAGGTGACGAGCCGCCCGTCGGCGCCGGCGCGCACCTGGTAGGCGCCGATGTGCTGGGTGATGCCGCCCGCCTCGCCGGCGACGACGTCGGTGTGGCGGATGGCGTCCAGCAGCTTCGTCTTGCCATGGTCGACGTGGCCCATCACGGTGACCACCGGCGGTCGCGGCTGCAGGTCCTCGTCGCGGTCCGGCCGCGTGTCCTCCCAGCCCTCGATCTCCTGGAGCACGTCGGCCTCGCTCGGGTCCACGATCTCGACCCGCGCGCCGATCTCCTCGCCGAGCAGCATGACGGCGTCGTCGGACATCGACTGGGTCGCGGTGAGCATCTCTCCCATCTGCATGAGGATGCGGATGAGGTCACCGGCCGGGCGGCCGAGACGGTCGGCCAGCTCCTGCACGGTCACGCCTCGCGGCACCCGCATGACGCCGCCTTCGACCGAGATATCCGGTACTGACGCGTCGATGCGTGGGGCTCCTTGCGCCTCGAACTCCTCCCGCCGCCGGCCACCCTTGCGCTTCTTGGGCCGCGGGCCGCGGAAGTTGAAGCCGCGGCCGCCGGCAGGTCCGCCGCGGCCGCCGGCGGGAGCGCCACGGCCGCCGACAGGGCCGGCGGGACCGCCACCGGGACGGCCGCCGACAGGGCCGGCGGGACCACCGCCGGGACGGCCGCCGGCGGGACGCCCGCCCAGGCCGGGACGAGCGGCACCGCCGCCGGCGCCACCCGGACGGCCCGTACCAGCGCCGGGACCGCCGGGCCGGCCGACGCCGGGGGCGCCCGGACGGCCACCCGGGGCGCCCGCACGGCCGCCTGGAGCCGCGGGACGGCCGCCCGCGCCCGGCTGGCCCGGACGCGGGCCCACACCGGGCTGCCCGGGCCGAGGCGCGCCGGGACGGCCGGCACCGGGGGCTGGCCGAGCGCCCGGCGTCGGCCGGCCCTGCGCGCCCGGCGGCAGCGGCCGCACCCCCGGCGGCAGCGGGCGCACCCCCGGCGGCAACGGCCGGCCCTGCCCGCCCGGCGGCAGCGGCCGCACCCCCGGCGGCAGCGGCCGCACCCCCGGCGGCAACGGCCGGCCCTGCCCACCCTGGCCAGGACGAGCACCAGGCTGGCCAGGACGGGTGCCCCGCTGCCCGGCCTGGGGGGCCGGCTGACCAGGACGAGTGGCCCGCTGCCCAGCCTGGGCGGCCGGCTGGCCAGCCTGGGCGCCCGGCTGGTCCGTCCGGGCGGCCGGCTGGCCGGGACGCTGCCCGCCCGCGGGGGCACCCTCGGGGCGGGCAGCGCCGCCGGCCGGACGCTGCCCCGCGCGACCGCCGCCACGCATGCTGGAACGCACGCGCTCCGCCACCTCGGGCGTCACCGTGGACGAATGGCTCTTGACCTCCACGCCCATGCCGGCCAGCTTGGCGAGGAGGTCCTTGTTTGGGACCCCGAGCTCCTTGGCGAGCTCATAGACGCGCGGGTTGCTCAAGCAGTTCTCACTTCCTCTTCGATCATGCGACCTGGCTGATGGCGAGCCTCGTCGGCCGCGGGACCCGGTCCCGACTCCTTCGGGCCGGGCGCCGAGCTCACCGCCGTGCGCACGTCCTCGAGCACGGCCTCGATCTCGGCGGGGCTGCCCGCCTTCAACGAACGCTCAAGGCTATGCCGCCGACGCGCCGCCGCCAAGCACTCCGGCCGCCCGCACAGGTAGGCGCCGCGCCCCGGCGCCTTGCCCGTCGGGTCGTACCGCACGACGCCATCGGGCGAGCGCACGATCCGGTGCAGCGTGCGCTTGCTCATGTTGGAGCGGCACACCACGCAGGTGCGCTGCGGCTCTTTCTTCAACGACATCACCATCGTGGTTGTTCCCTACCTCCGTGGCCCGGCGGTACCGGGGGCGCCATGCCCATGCTGGACGCCCACCCGGGCGCCGCCCGGGCGGCCGCCGCCGGCGGCCGGCTCGTAGACCCGCTCCGAGCGGCGCTCGGACGCCTGGCTCTCGCTCGAGATGTCGATCCGCCAGCCGGTGAGGCGGGCGGCCAGGCGAGCGTTCTGCCCCTCTTTGCCGATCGCGAGCGACAGCTGGTAGTCGGGCACGACCACGTGGGCGGTGCGCTCGGCCTCGTCGATGTGGACCTCCTTGACCTTGGCGGGCGACAGCGCCTCGGCCACGAACCGGGCCGGGTCGTCGGAGTGCAGGACGATGTCGATCTTCTCGCCGCGCAGCTCGTTGACGACCATACGCACCCGCGATCCGCGGGCGCCCACACAGGCACCCTTCGGGTCGACCCCGGGCTCGTTGGAGCGCACCGCGATCTTCGTCCGGTGCCCCGGCTCACGCGCGATGTTGGTGATCTCGACGATGCCCTCGGCGATCTCGGGCACCTCGAGCTCGAACAGCCGTTTGACGAGGTTCGGGTGGGTGCGCGACACGACCACCCGCAGGCCCCGGGCCGAGCGGATCACGTCGGTGACGTACACCTTGAGCCGGTCGTTGTGCTGGTAGTGCTCGGTCGGCACCTGCTCGGAGTGGGGCAGGTCCGCCTCGACCTTGTCGAGGTTCACGGAGATGTGGCGCGGGTCGCGCTGCTGCACGATGCCGGTCACGATGTCGCCCACGCGGCCCTCGTACTCGCCGAAGGTCACGTCGCGCTCGGCCTCGCGCAGACGCTGCACGATCACCTGCTTGGCCGTGACCGCCGCGATGCGGCCGAAGTCGGACGGGGTGTCCTCCCACTCACGGACGACGTTCTCGTCCTCGTCCAGCTCTTGGGCGTAGACGGTCACCTCGCCGGTGTCGCGGTCGACGACGACCCGTGCGTCATCGGGCGCGTTGGGCTGCCGCTTGTAGGCGGCGGCCAACGCGCTCTCGAGCGCGCTGATCACCGTGTCGAGCGCGATACCCTTCTCGCGCTCCAGGTAGCGGAGCTCGTCGATCGGGATGTTCACGTCGCCGTCCTCTCGTTGCCGGTACGGATGGTCGCAAGGTCCGTCTGGCTGCCTCTCACCACGGCAACACCACCTTTCCCCGGACCACCTCGGACAGGGGAATGCGCACCTTGGCGCCGTCCACCTCCAACGTGACGGCCTGGTCGTCGACTCCCACGACGACCCCCTGGACGGAGGCGGCGCCGGCGGCCCTGGTGATGCGGACCTCGTGGCCGGCCTGCCGGCGGAAGTCCCGCCCGCTGTGCAGCGGCCGGTCGAGCCCCGGCGTGGTCACCTCGAGGACGTAGCTGCCCGAGATCGGGTCGTCATCGTCGAGCGCGTGGGACAGTGCCTTCGATACCTGCTCGACGACATCGGCTTCCACCGGCTGGTCGGCGTCCAGCACGACACTGAGCACCCGCGACCGCCCCTGGCCACGGAGCCGGAGCTCGAGGACCTCGACGCCATGGCCGGCTGCCACCCGTTCGGCCAGTTCCTGGACACGCAAAGGAAGCGTCGCCACGATCGCGTACCTCCCTGTCGTGTCCCGTGTTCCTGCGTTGCCCTCTCGGTAGCGGCAGCCGTCCCATCGCACCGGCGCGTGGCGGACCCTGACACGCAAGAAGTGGGCCAACGCCCACTTCGTCAGCACCTGGTCCCGCCCTGGACCCGGCCGCATGCGCGGGATGGGCACCGGGGCGTGCCACACGTCAACATCATGGACGATAGCACTCCGGTTCGCCTCCCGGCAACAGCGCAAGGCCGCTGGCCTGCGCGTTTGGTGGACGCTGCGGCGGACCGGCGGCTGGTTCGAGACCGCCGGCGCCATCACGACAGGGCGGCAGAGGGCGGCCAGGTCAGACCGAGCGCCGGCCAGTCGGCCACCAGCAGCGCGGCGGTCTCGCGCATGGAGCGCCGCCAGCCCGCCGGCCAGCAGCCGGGCTCCACGGCGGCCGCCGGGCGGGCGGCGAACGCCTCGTCCGGCGGCAGCGCCACGATGCCGCGCGCCGTCACCTGCTCGGCGATCGGTGTGAGGTCGATCCGGCGCCCCGCCCTGATCCGGCGGGCCGCCCCGATCCGGCGGGCCGCCCGATTGCAGACCACGACGGACGGCCACTCGGAGGCGACGAGCCACCCCGCGCCGCAGAGACCGGCTCCCGCGGCCCGGGCCGCCCCAGCCGCCGGGATCACACCCGCCGCGGGGATCACACCCGCCGCCGGGACCGCCCCGGCCGCCAGGACCGCCCCACCTGGGACCTCGTTCGGGGGACCAGCAGCGGTCACCAGCACGAGCTGGTCGGCGACCGCCCGGGCGGCTCGGGTCGGCGGGCTGGCCGGGTCCGAGCCGCAGTCGAGCACCACGGTCGTTGCCTGACGGGCCAGTCCCTGGACGATGCTCACCCAGGTCTGCGCGGGCAGGTGGGTGCCAGGCCGGCCGGGCACGACGGCGAGCGGGCCGGCCCAGGCCAGCGCGCCGCGCAGGTCGGCCCGGCCGAACGCGGGATGCTCGAGCAGCCAGGGCAGGTCGTCGGCCAGGATGTGGTGGCCGGGGGCGAGCAGCTCGCCGAGGCCGGCCGGGCCCGGATGGGCGTCGACGGCGACCACGCGGCCAGGCCGCACGGTGGCGAGCAGGCCGGCCAGCAGGGCGGCCACGGTCGTCGCACCCCGGCCCGGGGCGTCGGACAGCACCGCGACGACGGCGCAGCGGCGCAACCGGGGGGCGGCGATCATGGCGTCCAGCCCCAGCCGCGCCTCGTACCCGCCCGCCCGCCAGGTGGCCCGGATCCGCAGGGCCGGCCCACCGCCGCCGCGTGCGGCCGCCGCACCCGGCGCCCGCCAGATCCTCGCCACCGTCGGAACAGCCCCCGGCAGGCCGGGCGCTCCCCCCGGCGGGCAGGGCGGCTGTCCCGGCAGGCCGGGTACCTTCCCCGGCAGGCAGGGCGGCCCACGATCCTCCGGTGGCTGCAGGCCGGCGCCCACCAGGGCAGGCCGGTCGCCGACGACCGGGTCGGCGTCGACCAGGGTGAGCACGGCACCGTCACCCACCCCGCAGTCGGACAGCGAGCGGCCATCCGGGAGTGGGAGGCCCCCGGCCGGCGCGATCGCCCAGCGCCGCGACGGCCGGTTCGCCTCGCCCGGCCCGAGCACCGCCTCGACGACGAGGGGGATGAGCTCTCCGACCGGCAGGCGGGCGGGGACGGCCAAGTCGGTCCGCCGCCCCGCCGCGACGATGGTGAGCAGCAGCACGCCGGCAGCCTCCACCGTCCAGCCTCCTACACCACCCCGACCCGCTCGAGCGGGGCGAAGGGGGCCGGTGGTGCCCAGGCGAGCTGGACGAGGCCGCTCGGCCCCTGCCGGCGGACCAGGAAGGCGCGCCCGGGCGGCAGCGACGCCGCCTTCCGCTCGCCGACCAGCGCACCCTCCTGCGGGTCGCCGGACAACAGCAGCGCCGGCACGCCAAGCTCGCGCAGGCGCTGGAGGACCGGCTCGAACCCGGCCCGGGCGGTCCCGCTCACGGGCCGGGCCAGCACCATATGAAGGCCGATGTCCCTGGCCTGGCCGAGCAGGTCGGCAAGCGGTCCGATGGGGTTGCCGAGCGAGCCTGCCACCAGGTCGTAGTCGTCGACGACGAGCACGTGATGGGGGCCGCTCCACCAGGCGCGGGCGAGCAGCCGCTCCCGGCTGAGGCCGGCCGAGGGCAGCCGCCCGGCCAGGGTGGCGCGCAGCTCGGCGACCGCCTCGGCGGCTGCCGTCGGCGTGCACGCGTACGCGGCCAGATGCGGCCCTTCGGCGACGTCGAGCAGCGTGCGCCGGTAGTCGACGACGGTGAGCCGCACCTCGTCGGGGCGGTGGCGGGCGGCCAGGCCGCGCACGAGCAGCCGCAGCAGGCTCGTCTTGCCGGCCCCGGCGTCGCCGAGCACGAGCAGGTGCGTCGCCCCGGAAAGCAGGTCGAGCCAGACGGGTTCCAGGCGGTGCTCGGCGACACCGATCGGCACGCCCGCAGGGGCACCCGGTCCGGGGATGGGCAGCTCCTGCTCGCCGACCAGGTCGGGCAGCATGCGCAGCTCCGGTGCCCCGGTGCCCCGGCGCGGCGGCCGGGCGCGGGCGACCAGCGCGCCGACGGCGGCGGCGAGCCCGGCGGTCCTCGCCTGCCCGTCCACTCGGGGCAGCGCCGCCTGGAACTGCAGGCCACCGGGGGTGAGGCCGCGGCCGGGCAGCCCCGCCGGCAGGGCTGCGGCGGCCGCCCGGCCGACCTCCGACTCGATCGGGTCGTTCAGACGCAGCTCGAACCGGCCACCGATGTTGTCGCGCAGGCTCGAGCGCAGCTCGGCCCAGCGGTTGGCGGTCAAGATGAGGTGCACGCCGTAGTGCAGGCCGGCGGCCACCAGCTCGGCCAGCTCGGCCTCGAGGTCGGGGAGCTCCTGGCGGGCGAGCCCCCAGTTGTCGACCACGAGGAAGACCTCGCCGTAGGCAGTGCCCGGCAGGTCGCCGGCCTGTCGAGCGTGATGGTAGGCGGCCATCGAGTCGAGCCCGGCACGGCGGAAGAGCCGTTCACGGTCGGCCACCACCGCGCGCAGCTCGCCCACCAGGCGGCGGACCCGGTCATGGTCGTGCCGGCCGACGACGCCGCCGACATGCGGCGCGTCGGCGAACGGATGCAGCAGGCCACCACCGAAGTCGACGCAGTAGACGTGCACGTCGTCGGGTGGGTGGGTCAGGGCGAAGGCGGCCAGGATGGTACAGACCAGGGTGCTCTTGCCGGTCCTGGGTCCGCCGACGATCGCCAGGTGCCCGGCGGCGCCCGAGAAGTCCAGCATGAGCGGCTCCTGGGCCTGCGCGGCCGGGCGGTCGACGACCCCGACCGGGATGCGCAGCCAGCCGCCGGCCGAGGTGGCGAGCACGCGGTCGAGCGGCAGCGCCGGCTCCAGGGGCGGCAGCCAGACCTGGTGCGCCGGCCCGCCCCGCTCGTGGCCCGCGTGGGCCAGCCGCGCGATGGCGACCCGCAGGTCGGTCGGACCGGTCGGGGCCGGCTCGGGCGGGCTCGCCGCCGAGACGAGCGCGGCCTTGAACCGCGCGGAGATCCGCGTGTCGACCTTGAGGTAGCCGAGACCCGGATGGGGCGGCAGGTGGTAGGCGTCCGGGGCGCCGAGCACGGCGGCCGACTCGCCCGGGCCGAAGGTACGCAGGCAGATCCGGTAGCGCAGGTGCCCTTCGAGCCCGCGGATGCGGCCCTCCTCCAGCCGCTGGGAGGCGAGCAGCAGGTGCATGCCCAGGCTGCGCCCCACCCGCCCGATGGTGACGAGCAGGTCGAGGAAGTCCGGACGGCCGGCGAGCAGCTCGCCGAACTCGTCGACGACCAGGAGCAGGTAGGGCATGGGCGCGAGTGAGGCATGTGCCCGCGCCGCCCGGTACTGGCGGATGTCGTCGAGGTTGCCGGCCTCGCGCAGCAGGCGCTGGCGGCGCTCCTGCTCGCCGGACAGGGCGGCCCGCATGCGGTCGACCAGCGCCAGGTCGTCCTGGAGGTTGGTGATCATGCCGGCCGTGTGCGGCAGCTCGGCCAGGTCGGCGAATGCCGCGCCGCCCTTGAAGTCGACGAACACGAAGCTCAGCGTGGCGGGCGGATGGGTGACGGCCAGCCCGGCCACGATCGTGCGCAGCAGCTCGCTCTTGCCCGAGCCGGTCGCGCCGATCACCAGGCCGTGCGGGCCCATGCCGCCGTCGGCCGCCTCCTTGAGGTCCAGCTCGACCGGCCGGCCGTCGGCGGCCAGCCCGATGGGGACACGCAGCAGGTCGGCGTGGGGTCGCGGCGCCCAGGTCGCCTCGGGGCGGATCCGGGCCGCGGCGCCGAGGCCGAGCAGGTCCAGCAGCCGCACGCCGACCGCGGGCTCGAGCGGGCGGCCGCCCTGCTGCTCCAGGCGCAGCGGGGCGAGCGCCCGGGCGATGGCCTCGCACCAGGCGATCCCGCCGGCATCGGCCACGATGCCGGCAAGGCGGCGGCCGCCGGGGGCGGTCTCGGCGAAGCTGGCCGTCCCCGCCGGCGACAGCTCGATCCGGGCTCGGAGCTGGGCCGGCTCCTCGGCCCGGGACGCCACCAGGCACAGCACGGCCACCCGCAGCTCGTGGGCGTGCTCGAGGACCTGCCGGAGCAGCGGGAGCCGGGCCGCCGGCGAGCGCGGGTCGAAGCCGTCGACGACGAGCAGCAGGTGCGGCTCGCCGTCGTCGCCGCCG
>JBIOYL010000361.1:0-2583 GCA_044870185.1 Actinomycetes bacterium
CCCGGACCAGCCGGGATGCTCATGCAACCCCGAGACCCTGGTGCGGATCAAGCACCGGTGTCCCTTACATGAGCTCAGCTGGGCTGCGTCGCAGTAGGGTGGCGCGGTTGGTAGAGACCGAGCTCGATCCCGCCGGGGAGGGTGATGGCGGTGAGCAGGCCCCAGCCCTGGTCACTGATCGGCCTGGCCATCTCGATCCCCTCGGCCTGAAGTGCGGTCACGGTGGCGGCGACGTCGTCGGTCATGAGATACAGCTCGGCCCGGCCGCCCTCCTCGGCCGGGTGGACGGCGAGCTCGGCCGGTGGGAGCGCGAAGATCAGCCAGCCGCCGCCGGCGTCGACCGACCGGGTCCCGAGCACCTTGGCCAGCGTCGCGCGTGTCGCGTCGGCGTCGTGGCTGTAGAGGATGGCGTGGGCACCGTTGATCATGGGGGCATCCTGGCCGCGGCGGGGCGAGCTGTAAAGGTGGGTCGGAGCGGCCGGTGGGTTGGCGGCATGCTGGCTGGTGTCCTGATGATCTGCGCCGTCACCTGCTCACCGGGAGCAGGGCCAGGTGCTCCATCGACTGGTTCGGCCGTGGATCGACCCGGAAGCAACAACTGACGGTCGTTCGCAGCTGGAGCCGCCGGAATGGACTTGGCGACCCCATCCTTAGCTTGCGTTTTAACCTCGGTGGGCGTGCCGAGGTAGCCCCGATGGGATTGGTGGTCGTGCTTGTGCTGGTTGTGGCCGGTCAGGCGGTCTTCTTGACCGCTGGGTAGCGGATTCGTCGGCCGCTGGATGACCCTTTGGGCCGGCCAGGGCCTGCTCGGCAGGGTTTTGCCGGGCTGGCTGGGGTGCCAAGCTGCTGGCGGATGCGGCGAAAGTCGCGGCGGACGCGAGCGGGGGTGAGCCGGCCAGGGTCGCGGGGGCGTTCCCAGGGCAAGCGGCAATCGGCGGCCAGCGGGCGGGCCAGGCGCAGCTGGGTCAGCACGGCCAGCAGCATCCAGGTCCAGCGGTCGGCCTGGGCGGGGGTGCGGATCGCCGGGGTGGTCCAGCCCAGGGTGTGTTTGCCAAAGCGCAGGGTGTGCTCCAGGTCGAAGCGACGAAGGTAGGCCCGCCAGCAGGTGTCCAGGTCGACCTCGGCGGCGCCGGCGTGCCACAGCCACAGCGTCTTGACCGCGCGGCTGTCGCGCTTGGGCAGATGCTGGACCTGCACGCGGATGATCGTGCCGGCCACGATTGGCAGTGGCCCGGGGTGCTGCTGCCAGCGGCCGCGTCGTTCCAGCTTGGGGTGCAGGCGCGTCCAGGCCTGCACGGTGACCGTGCCGTACTGGCCGTGGTGGGCGGTGCGCTGCTGGTCGGGCTCACCCCAGCTGGCGGGGTCGGCAAGGGCGAACCGGGCACCGTGGCGGCGAGGCCGGCCGATCGTGTCGGGGGGACGCGGCGGCGGGTCGTGGTAGAAGACCCGGTCGCAGCGCAGGCGGACCAGCAGCTGGGCCCGCACCCCGGCCAGGTCGTGGGTCAAGGCGATCGGGTCGTAGCCGCCGTCGCCGACCAGCAGCGGTACCTGCTCGACCTTGCCCAGCCGGTCCACCAGCGCCGTGAGCTGGGCGGCGGTGAACCTGCCGGTATCGGCGCGGGGCGGGATGCGGGCGGCGTCGACCGGCGCGGTCCAGGAGTCGGGGTTCCAGCTCAGCTGGGCGAGCCAGGCGTAGTTCCAGCCCGCCACGATCGGCTGGCCGGCCGAGTGCCTGGACGGGTGGTGGTAGTAGCCCCGCTCGGGGCTGGTCTCGGCGTCACAGCGCGGCCATGGCGAGGTGTCGAAGGCAACCACCAGCGGCCAGTCGGCCGGTCGGTGGGCCACCAGCAACGCCCGCAGCGCCTCGGCGTCGACGGCTCCCTGCGCCAGGGCGGCGTACAGGCTGCCATGGCTGCGGCGGAATACCGGGTCCAGGCTCAACGCCGGCACCGACGCCACCGGGCCGGGCCAGCACAGCAGCGCATCAGCTAGCTCGAACGCCGCGTCTGCCCACCGCGTCAGGCAGCCGTAGAAGCCCTGGCGGAAGCCCACCAGCGCATCCACAGCACCACGACTCGCCGAGTCCTGGGCTGTTGCCTGCCCGCCTGCATGGTCCACAATGACGCCCACGGCCACCGCCACCTTCGAGCTCTTCGCAGGAACCCGAAGATGATCCCGCGGTGGCCGGCTCACGTCACGGCGACACGCCGCACAAGACCAACAACCCGCGGTCGACGTTAAAACGCAAGCTGAGCATAGCGTGCTTTGAGAGGAACCAACGGATTGGCAGTCCACTGTCCGGTTTGGCCGTGTACTGCAACGTGAGGCGCCGGTCCCGAAGACTCTGCCGAGAACCGCTACCGATCATTACGGTTACTCCTTACGGTGAATGAAGGTTGTTGCGGTCGGTCCCTGGTTGTGCTCTAGTGATTCTTTGTTTGACCGTCGGGTGGGGTAGCTGGAGGGCCACCTCTTCCGGGGCGCGTTCTGTCGGGAAGCTAAAACGGCAAGCTGGACAGGTCAGCCATCCAAGTCAGGAGAGCTTCTGGACAAGAGCGAGAGATCTGGACGGAACCGGGGGGG
>JBIOYL010000362.1:0-20020 GCA_044870185.1 Actinomycetes bacterium
CCGCTCACCCGCAGCCGGGACAGCAGCGGCAGGGCCGGGTCGGCACGGGTCGCGATGACCAGCCGCAGCTGTGGCGGGGCGACGCGGAGCAGGAAGTCCACCCCGTAGGCGACCGCCGGCCCGCTGAGCTCGTGGAAGTCGTCGAGGACGAGCACCACCGGCCCGTCGAGCCGGGCGAGCCCGTCCACCAGCAGGGGCAGGAACGCCGCGACCGCGTCCGGCCGTGGGGGCGCCAGGGTGCGCAGGATGGCCTTGGCGGGCACGGCACCGGACCGGCGCAGCGCCGCCAGCACGTAGGCCCAGAACCGCGTGGGGTCGCTGTCGGCGTGATCCAGCGACACCCATGCCACCGGTCCGGGCAGCCGAGCCGACCTCGCCCAGGAGGCGAGCAGCACGCTCTTGCCGGCGCCGGCCGGCGCCGTCAGCAGGGTCACCGGTCCCTGCACCCCGGCGTCCAGCAGCTCGAACAGGCGTGCCCGCGCCACCAGCCGCCACGGCGGGTGGGGCACGACCAGCTTGGCGGACCACAGCGGCGCCGCCGGCGGGGCGTGGCGCTCGGCCGCCTGCGCCTCGAGCTGGGACGCCGCCGCTTCCCCGTCGGCCCTGCGCCACAGCTCCTGGTCGTTCAGCGCGCCGTCCCCTCACCATCGGCTGTCCGGTGCCGGGCCGCGTGGTGGAACGCTGTCCTGCCCGCGCCGGGCATCGGGCGAACTGCCTACGCAGCACGCCTGCGGCGACCATAGCACAGGGCTTGCACCGGTGGAACCGGCCTGGTCCGGCTACCCTTGGAGGGCTGTGGCGACCCACCGCGACCGCAAGCCGCTCGCGCCCCCGCCGCTGCGGCTGCCCGGGGCCCTGCGGGAGTTCCTGCGCGCCGAGGCGGTCGGCGGCGCCGTCCTGATCGGCGCGGCGCTGGTCGCAGTGGCCTGGGCGAACTCCCCCTGGGCCAGCGCCTACGAGACGCTGTGGCGGACCCGGTTCGCGCTCGAGCTGGGCCCTCGCACGCTCGCGACCGACCTGCGCCACTGGGTCAACGAGGGCTTGATGACGCTGTTCTTCCTGGTCGTCGGGCTGGAGATCAAGCGCGAGCTGGTCGCCGGCGAGCTGCGCAGCTGGCGTCGGGCCGCCCTGCCGGTGCTGGCCGCGGCCGGGGGCATGGCGGTGCCCGCCGCCATCTATGCGGCGCTCAACGCGCACCGGGCCGGCGCGGCCGGCTGGGGCATCCCGATGGCCACCGACGTCGCCTTCGCCCTCGGGGTGCTCGCCCTGCTCGGCGCCCGCGTGCCGCCGGCGCTCAGGGTCTTCCTGCTGACGCTCGCGGTCGTCGACGACATCGGCTCGATCCTGGTCGTCGCGGTCTTCTACCACCGCGGCGTCGAGCTGGGGCCGGCGGCCGTGGCCGCTGGGCTCGTGCTGCTGGTGGCCGTGCTGCGCCGGGTCGGGGTGTGGTGGCTGCCGGTGCACGTCGTCCTCGGGATCGGCCTGTGGCTGGCGCTGTACCGGGCGGGCGCCAGCCCGGCGCTGGCCGGGGTCGCCATGGGGCTGCTCGCGCCGGGCCGGCCGACCAGCCCACCCGAGGCGGCGCGGGCGGGCGGCGGCGCGCTCGCGCGCAATCCGCGGGCGGCCTCGCTACGGGAGCTGCTCCGCGAGGCGCGTGGCACCGTCCCGCTGGTCGAGCGCCTCGAGCACGACCTCCACCCGGTGACCGCCTTCCTGGTGGTGCCGCTGTTCGCGCTGGCCAACGCGGGCGTGCGGGTGGGCCATGGCGCGCTTGGCGGTCCCGAGGCGGCCGTGTTGGCCGGGATCGTCGCCGGGCGGCTGCTCGGCAAGCTCACCGGCATCGTGGGCGCGGTGTGGCTCGCGGAGCGGCTCGGGATCGCCGCCCGGCCGAGCGGCACGACCTGGCCGCAGCTTGTCGGTGTGGGGATCGTGGCCGGCATCGGCTTCACCGTGCCGCTGTTCGTCGCCGACCTCGCGTTCCCGGCGGGCCGCTTCGACGCCGCGGTCAAGCTCGGGCTGCTGCTCGCCTCGGTCCTCGCCGCGGTCGGCGGGGTGCTCGTCCTGCTCGGCGCGCGCCCCCCGGCCGCGCCAGCGCCGCCGGCCGCGCAGGCGCCGCCGGCCCCGCCCGGCCAGCCCCCATGAGCACGGCGGCGAGCCGCCTGCCACGCGCCCGGCTGCACGCCGGCCGGCGCTCAGCTCGGCAGGGTCAGCTCGCCGCGCAGGTCCTGCTGCATGAGCGCGCGCACCCGGTCGGGCGCGTGGCCGCAGCCGAGCAGGTAGTGGAGCTTGGCGAGCGCCGCCTCGGTGGTCATGTCGTAGCCGCTGGTCACCCCGGCGCGCAGCAGGGCCGAGCCGGTGGCGTAGGCGCCGAGGTTGACCGTCCCGCGCAGGCACTGGGTGCAGTCCACGATCACGACCCCACGGCCGGTCGCCTCGGCGATCGCGGCGAGCAGCTCGCCGTCCCGGTCGGGCGCGTTGCCGGCGCCGTAGGCCTCCAGCACCAGCCCTTGGAGCGGGGGCTGCAGCAGGTTGTGCACGACCCGGGCGGAGATCCCCGGGAACAGCCGCAGCGCCCCGACGGTGGCGGCCAGCCGCGCCGGTGGGATCGGGGCGCGCGCGCCGCCGGCCGGACGGCGGACCAGCTCCCGGTTGACCGTGATCTCGACGCCCGCGGTCGCAAGCGGCGGGAAGTTCGGCGAGTCGAAGGCGTCCAACCCGTCGGCGTTGACCTTGATCGTGCGGCAGCCGCGCAGCAGCTTCCCGCCGAAGTACAGGCACACCTCCGGGATGGGATGCTGCACGGCGATCAGCAGGGCGGTGACGAGGTTGTCGCGCGCGTCGGTGCGCAGCTCGCACAGCGGGATCTGGGCGCCCGTCAGCACGACCGGCTTGTCGAGGCCCTGCAGCAGGAACGGCAGCGCCGAGGCGGTGTAGGCCATCGTGTCGGTGCCGTGCAGGACGACGAAGCCGTCGACGGCGTCGTAGTGCCGCGCGATGTCGTGTGCGATCCGCAGCCAGTCCTCCGGCCGCATGTTCGACGAGTCCAGCAGCGGGTCGTACTCGCACAGCTCGTAGTCCGGCATGCTCGGGTGGGCGAGCTCCGGCAGGCGGCGGAGCTGGTCGGCGAGGTAGCCGGGCGCCGGCGCGTAGCCGCCGGCCGTCCTCGCCATCCCGATCGTGCCGCCCGTGTAGGCGATGTAGACCCGTGCGCGCATCGCTTCCCCGACCGCCCTCCCGACCGCCCCGCACGACCGGCCTCCTCACGACCTCCCAATGGTCGCCCAGGGGCCGGACCGTGGGAAGGGCGATGCCCTACCAGATCGCGGTCCAGTGCGCCAGCCTTCAGGGCAGCGGTGAAGGGTCGCCGCACCCACAGCCCGGCGCACACCGGGGCTGTGGATACGGCGAATGGGGTGTCGGACTCACCTGCTAGGCTCCGCGGTGCCGGTGAGCGGTGGGGGGACCACCGTTGCAGGCCGGTGCCTCCAGCCGATCTGTCCGGATGTCCAGGAGCCGATGGGAGCGATGGTGGGTGCGCTTGGGCGGCCGGCCATGACGGCCGATGCCGGCCGCCGCTATCGGCTGTATCCGACCTCCGGGCAGGCCGAGCGGCTGGTCGGCTGGGGCCACACCTGCCGGGCGGTGTGGAACCTGGCGCTGGCCCAGCGCCAGTACGCCTGGACCCAGCGCGGCTACACCCTGCGAGCTGCCGAGCAGTGCCGCGCCCTCACCCAGGCCCGCGCCGAGCTGGCCTGGCTGGCCGAGCTGCCCGCCCAGTCGGCCCAGCAGGTCCTGCGCCAGCTGGACCGCGCCTATGACAACTGGTGGAACCCTAACCATCCTGCCGGCCCGCCGACGTTCAAGCAGCGCCGCCGCACCCACCTGGCGGTGCCGTTTCCAGGGCAGGCCGTCCAGGTGCGCCCGATCAATCGGCGGTGGGCCGAGGTCAAGCTGCCGAAGCTCGGTTGGGTCAGGTTCCGGCTGTCCCGGCCACTGGACGGGGTGGTCCGCAACGCCACCGTGTCCCGTGATGCGCTGGGCTGGCATGTTTCCTTCGGCGTGGCGACAGGTCAGCAGCCCGCCCCGGCGAACGGGCTGCCGGGGTGCGGGGTGGACTTCGGCGTAGCCTGCTCGGCGTTCATCTCCGACGAGCAGGCCCCGCGGCTGCTGCCCCCAACGCTCACCGACGGGGAGCGCCGCCGTATGCTCGGGCTGGAGCGCCGCAAGGCCCGCCAGCTCCGCTGGGCGAAGAAGTACAACCAGGGGCGGTATTCCAACCGGCTGCGCCGCACCATCGGCGAGCTCGCCAAGCTGAAAGCTCGGCAGGCCCGCCGGCGGGCCGACTTCACCCACAAGCTCACCACCGACCTGGCCAAACGCCACGGCTGGGTCGCGGTCGAGGACCTGCGGGTCAAGCACCTGACCGCCAGCGCCAAGGGCACGGTCGAGGCCCCGGGCCGCAACGTTCGGGCCAAAGCCGGGCTGAACCGGGCGCTGCTGGACAACGCCCCGGGGGAGCGGCGCCGCCAGCTCGCCTACAAGGCGCCCAAGTTCGGCTCCGAGCTGCGGCTGGTCCCGCCCGCGGGCACGTCGCAGACCTGTGCGGCCTGTAGGGTGCGGGATCCTGCCAGCCGGCCTGGGTGTGGGCGGGTGTTCGCCTGCACCGCCTGCGGGCATGCCGCGCATGCGGACCGCAATGCGGCCCTGATCATTGCAGAACGTGCCGCCGGATGGGCGGTGGACAGCACGCGCAGTCACCCTCGGGTGGCGAGGCCATCTGGCCGCATGCGTGAACCGCTCGGGAGCGTCGCATGACGCCCCCGGGAATCCCCGCCGTTCATGGCGGGGAGGACATCAAGACCCGACCTGCTCCATCTCCTGGCTGTAGCGGCCGAAGCGGGCGGCCCCGTTCAGCTTGGCGCGATGGTAGAAGGCGTGCTGCGCGGCCGGGCCGTTGGCGGGGTCGCCCTTCCACGCCTTGAGGGCCGGAGCCTGCAGCGCCCGCCCGTAGGAGAAGCTGAGCTGCCACGGCTGCGGGCCGAGCCGGTTCATCGCGTTCAGGTGCGCGGTGGCCGCCTCGTCGGTCTGGCCGCCGGACAGGAACACGATGCCGGGCACCGAGGCGGGCACGTGGTCGCGCAGGCAGCGCACGGTGGCCTCGGCGACCTCCTGCACGCCGGCCTGCTCGGGGCACGTCGTGCCCGACAGGACCATGTTCGGCTTGAGCAGCATGCCGTCGAACCGGACGCGATGGGACCGCAGCGCGGCGAACACGGTGGCCAGGACGTCGGCGGTCACGTCGTGGCAGCGCCCGATCGTGTGGTCGCCGTCCATCAGCACCTCCGGCTCGACGATCGGGACGAGCCCGGCCTCCTGCGACAGCGCCGCGAAGCGGGCGAGCGCCTCGGCGTTGGTGTCGATGCAGGTGCGGGTCGGGATCCCGGGCGCGATGGTGATGACCGCCCGCCACTTGGTGAACCTCGCGCCCAGGTCGCGGTATTCGCCCAGCCGGCCGCGCAGGCCGTCCAGGCCCTCGGTGACCTTCTCGCCGGGGAATCCGGCCAGTGCGACGGTGCCTTTGTCGACCTTGATCCCGGGGATGATGCCCTGGCGGGCGAGCACCTCGACGAACGGGGTGCCGTCGGCGGCCCGCTGGCGGATCGTCTCGTCGAACAGGATCACGCCGCTGATGAACTCGCCGGCGCCCTCGGTGGTGAACAGCAGCTCACGGTAGGCCCGGCGGTGCTCCTCGGTGGAGGTGACCTGGATGGAGCTGAAGCGCTTGGAGATGGTTCCCGTGCTCTCGTCGGCGGCGAGGATGCCCTTGCCGGGGGCGACGACCGCCCGGGCCGTGGCTGCAAGGTCTGCTGCGTTCATGCCTGCTCCTTTGTCGATCGGGCGCTGGCCGTCCGGGCGCGACGGGCCCGTCAGCGCACTCGCCGTGAGCCTACGTAGCTGGACCGAACATGGAAAGGTCCGGATGGCCGTTGCGGGTGCGGCCGGTCGGCCCTGGCCCGCCGAATGGCTACCCGCAGGAAGGAACGCAAGCGATACTACGGGGAGCGTGTCGCCGACCCTGTTCCCGTCGGCGCTTGGTGTCAGGATGCCGCATGCGGATGGTTGCCACGAGCGAGCGCCGGCTGGCCCTGGTGGCGGTGCTGGCCACCTCGGCGATCGCGCTGGCCGACGTGTGGACGGCCGGCGGCACGGTCCTGATCGGGGTGCTGATCGTCGGGCCACTGCTGGCCGCGGCCGGCCTGGACGCCTGGGGCACAGCAGCCGTCGCCGGCTACGCGCTGGCGCTGTCGATCGTGCTCGGCGCCACGGACGGCATCTTCGGCACCCGCGACCATCTGCTGCGCTGCCTGGTGGTCGCCATCGGCGGGGCGTTCGCCGTGTTCGTCGCCGAGCGGCGCACCCGGCGCGAGCGGGCCCTGCTGCGCATCGCCAGGGTGGCGGACGTGGCCCAGCGCACCATCCTGCGTTCCATCCCGGCCCGCCTGGACTGGGTCGGGTTCGCGGTCCGCTACCTGTCGGCCACCGAGGAGGCGGTCGTGGGTGGGGACTTCTACGAGGTGACCTGTACCCCGTATGGGTTGCGGGTGCTCGTCGGGGACGTGAAGGGCAAGGGCCTGGACGCGGTGCGGCTGGCCTCGCTGGTGCTGGGGGCGTTCCGGGAGGCCGCGTTCGCCTCCCCTCACCTGACCAGCCTGATCGCCCGGCTGGACCGGAGCATCAGCCGCTACCTCGGCGAGGAGGACTTCGTCACCGCGGTGGTGGCCGAGTTCGACCCGACGGGCCAGCTGCGCCTGGCCAACTGCGGGCACCCACCCCCGCTGCGCCTGCACGACGGAAGCGCCGAGCTGCTGGAGACGGCCGAGCCGACCACGCCGCTCGGGCTCGGACCGGCCCCGGCGGTCCAGAAGATCGAGCTGAGCCCGGGCGACCGCCTGCTGCTGTACACCGACGGGCTGGTGGAGGCGCGCGATCGCCGCGGGCGGGCGTTCGCGCTCGACGAGCAGGCGGCGGCCTTGCTGACGGCACCCTCCCTGGACGACGCCCTGGACAGGCTGGTCGGGATGCTGCTCGCGCACGTGGGCGGGCACCTGGACGACGACATGGCCCTGGTGCTGGCCCAGCCCATCGAGCCGGCCGGCCGGCGCCCCACGCCGCCGGCACACGGCGCGATCGACGCCGACGGCCCCGGACCGCCCGGGCGGGTCGTCTCAGCCCGTGCCGAGCAGAAAGCGACGTGACCCATGGACATCACCACCACCGCCGAATGGGCAGCCCTGGCCCGCCACCACGACGACGTCAAGGACCTCCACCTGCGCCGGCTGTTCGCCGACGAGCCCGACCGCGGCCGGACGATGACGGTCACCGCGGCCGACCTGTACCTCGACTACTCCAAGCATCGGCTGACCGCCGAGACGCTGCGGCTGCTCGTCGGGCTCGCCGAGCGGGCGGGTCTGCGCGAGCGCATCGACGCGATGTTCCGCGGCGAGCGCATCAACACCAGCGAGGACCGGGCCGTCCTGCACGTGGCGCTGCGGCTGCCCCGCGACGCGCACCTGGTCGTGGACGGCCGGGACGTCGTCGCCGACGTGCACGCCGTGCTCGATCGCATGGGCGACTTCTCCGACCGGGTGCGGTCGGGGGCGTGGACCGGGGCGACCGGCAGGCGCATCCGCAACGTGGTCAACATCGGCATCGGCGGCTCCGACCTCGGGCCGGTCATGGCCTACGAGGCGCTCAAGGACTACGCGGACCGGGCGATCACCTGCCGGTTCGTGTCCAACATCGACCCCACCGACGTGTGGGAGGCGACCCGCGACCTCGACCCCGCCGAGACCCTGTTCATCGTGTCGTCCAAGACCTTCACCACGCTGGAGACGCTCACCAACGCCACCGTCGCCCGGCGCTGGCTGCTCGAGCGGCTCGGCGCCGGCCAGGAGGCGGTCGCGCGGCACTTCGTCGCCGTGTCCACCAACGCCGAGCGCGTCGGGGAGTTCGGCATCGACCCGGCCAACATGTTCGAGTTCTGGGACTGGGTCGGCGGGCGCTACTCGGTCGACTCGGCGATCGGCCTGTCGCTGATGCTCGCCATCGGACGGGCGCGGTTCGGCGAGCTGCTGGACGGCTTCCACGCGCTCGACGAGCACTTCCGCACCGCCCCCCTCGCCCGCAACATGCCGGTCATCCAGGCGCTGCTCAACGTCTGGTACGACAACTTCTTCGGCGCCCAGAGCCACGCCGTGCTGCCCTACAGCCAGTATCTGCACCGCTTCCCGGCCTACCTGCAGCAGCTCACCATGGAGTCCAACGGCAAGTCGGTCACCCTCGCCGGCAGCCCGGCGACCACCCAGACCGGCGAGGTCTTCTGGGGCGAGCCGGGCACCAACGGCCAGCACGCCTTCTACCAGCTGCTCCATCAGGGCACCAAGCTGGTCCCCTGCGACTTCATCGGCTTCGCCGAGCCCAACCACGACCTCGACGACCTCCACGACCTGTTCATGTCGAACTTCTTCGCCCAGACCGCGGTGCTCGCCTTCGGCCGCACCGCCGAGGAGGTCGCCGCCGCGGGCACGCCGGCCGCCCTGGTCCCGCACAAGGTCATGCCCGGCAACCGCCCGTCGTCGAGCATCCTCGCTCCCAAGCTGACCCCGCGCACGCTCGGGGAGTTGGTGGCCCTGTACGAGCACACGGTGTTCACCCAAGGGGTGATCTGGGGCATCGACTCGTTCGATCAGTGGGGTGTCGAGCTCGGCAAGGCCATGGCCAGCGAGCTGGTGCCGGTGCTGGAGCAGTCGGACCAGCCGCGGCCCGGGCGTGACAGCTCGACCGAGGCGCTCATCGGCCGCTACCGCAAGGTGCGCGGGCGGCGCACCTGACCGGGGGCGACAGGGCGCCGGCGGCGGGCGGGCCTGAGCGGGCCGCAGGCGGGCTACGCCTGGGCGACCTGCAGGTAGGTCACGCCGCGCAGGTCCAGCCAGTAGCGGCCGGGCCCGCGGGCGATCCGGATCTGGGCGCCGCCGCAGCCGGGGCAGCGCAGGATCGTGCCCATGCCATGGCCGTAGGCCAGCAGCGCCCCCACCTGGGCGCGGGCCCCGCAGCCCGCGCACCCGGTCCAGCCGCTGGTCACCTCGACCCCGAACACCTCCTGCAGCAGCCCCGCGGCCGCGTTGCCGTCCAGGCGCAGGTCGTCGGTGTCCATGCTCAGCCTCCCGTCGGTCCGAAGCGCTCGGTGCGCACGCGGGCCGGGTCGTGCCCGAGCTCCACCAGCAGGGTGGCGACCGCCTCGACCAGCCGGGTCGGGCCGCAGACGTAGGCGAGCGGCCGGTCGCCGGGCGGCCAGGCCACCTCGGCGAGCATGGGGGCGTCGATGCGGCGCCGGTAGCCCGTCCAGCCGGCAGGCTGGGCCCGGGTGAGGGTGTGCAGCACCCGGAGATGGTCGTCGGCGCCGGCCAGGGCGTCCAGCTCGTCACGGTAGAGGATGTCGGCGTCCGACCGTGACGAGTACAGCAGGCGGGCCGGCACCCGGCTGCCGGTCATCGTCCGATAGCGCAGCATCGCCATCAGCGGGACGACGCCGGAGCCCCCGGCGACGAGCAGCAGCGGCCCGCCGAGCGCCGGCTCCCAGACGAAGTAGCCGCCGATCGGGCCGCGCAGCTCGAGCCGGTCGCCGGCCCGCAGCTCGTCGGCCAGGTAGGGGGAGACCTCACCGCCGTCGATGCGCTCGACGGTCAGGGTGACCAGCTCGCCGTCCGGCGCCGAGGCGATCGAGTAGCTCCGCTCCGCCTGGTAGCCGTCGTCGGCGGTGAGCCGCACGTCGACGTGCTGGCCGGGCCGGTGGCCGGGCCAGCCGGGCACCTCCAGCGCCAGGTTCCAGAACCGTGACGCCTCCGGTGTGCTCGCCACGACCCGGGCGAGCTGCCAGGCCAGGCGCCGCGGCCCGGCCGCGGCCATGGCTCCCGAGCTCACGGCGCATCCCCCCAGTACCGCTCCTCACGCCACGGGTCCCCGTGGTTGTGATAACCAAGTGATTCCCAGAACCCGGGCAGGTCGTGGTCGAGCAGCCGCAGGCCGGCCAGCCACTTGGCGCTCTTCCAGAAGTACAGGTGGGGCACGAGCAGCCTGGCCGGGCCGCCGTGCTCGGGCGGCAGCGGCGCCCCGTCGTACTCCCACACCACCCACGCCCGGCCGCCGCGGACGTCCTCGAGGGGCAGGTTCGTGGTGTAGCCGCCGTGGCAGGACGCCAGCAGGTGGGTCGCGGCCGGGCGCACCTCGGCCTCGTCGAGCAGCGTGTCCACCGACACGCCGGCGAAGGTCACGTCGAGCTTGGTCCACTTGGTCACGCAGTGGATGTCGCCGGTGAACGTCGACCCGGGCAGGCCGTGGATCTCCTGCCAGGTCCACTCGCGCGGCCGGGCGACCAGCCCGTCGACCCGCAGGCGCCACGCCGCCAGGTCGATGCGGGGGGTGGGGCCGGCGCTCAAGACCGGGAAGCCGGGCTCCACGTACTGGCCGGGCGGCACGCGGCCTTCGCTGCCGGGCGGGGGACGCCGCCGTCCCCGGAACCCGCGAGAGACGAAACCGGCCATGCACGCCTCCTTGCTGGTCGCGGACTCGGTGTCGGTGACGGTCGTCGGCGCACCAGCCTAGCCGCAACAGGCGTACCTTGGCGCCTGCCGGGCCTTGGACTTGAGCGCATGAGGCCGCGATGACCGCCGAGCCACCACCACTTGCCCTGAGCTACGAGGACGTGCTGATCGTCCCGCGGCGCTCCCGCATCCGCTCACGCCGGGACGTGGACACCCGCACCCGCTTCACCCGCGGCATCGAGCTGGCCGTCCCGATCGTGTCGGCGAACATGGACACCGTCACGACCGCGCCCATGGCGATCGCGATGTCCCAGCTCGGCGGCATCGGCGTCATCCACCGCTTCCTCCCGGTCCCCCAGCAGGCCGCCGAGGTGCGCCGGGTCAAGCGCTACCTGACGCACGTCATCACCGAGCCATACACGGTCGGCCCGGAGCAGACGGTCGCCGAGGCGAGCGCCGAGGCCGAGCGGCTCGGCGTGACAGGGCTGGTCGTGGTCGACGCCGAGCGCCGGGTGCTGGGCATCCTCACCGGCCGCGACATGCGGTCGGCGGGGGAGGGGACGGTCGCGTCGGCCATGACCCCCGCGGCGCGGCTCGTCACCGCCGAGCCCGGTATCGGCCTGGACGAGGCGCGCAAGCTGCTCGACAAGCACCGGGTCGAGAAGCTGCCCCTGATCGACGACGGCGGCCGGCTCGCCGGGCTGATCACGCTGCGCGACCTGGCGTTGCGTGACCAGTTCCCGCAGGCCACGCGTGACGGGCGGGGCCGCCTGCGGGTCGGCGCGGCGGTGGGCGTGCGCGGCGGCTACCTGAGCCGCGCCGAGGCGCTGCTCGGCGCGGGTGCCGACGCGCTCGTGATCGACATCGCGCACGGGCACGCCGACCACACCGTCGAGGCGATCCGCGAGCTGCGCTCGGCCTGGCCGGACTGCGAGCTGGTCGCCGGCAACGTGGCCACCGCCGAGGGGTTCCGCGATCTCGCCGCCGGCGGCGCGGACGCGGTCAAGGTCGGCATCGGCCCGGGCTTCGCCTGCACCACCCGGCTGGTCGCCGGCGTCGGCATGCCGCAGCTCAGCGCCGTCCTCGACTGCGCCACGGCGGCGCGCTCCACCGGCGTCCCCCTGATCGCCGACGGTGGGATCCGCCACCCGGGCGACGTCGCCAAGGCGATCGCCGCCGGCGCGAGCACGGTCATGGTCGGCAGCCTGTTCGCCGGCCGCAGCGAGAGCCCCGGCGAGGTCGTGCGCCGCCAGGGCCGGTCCTACAAGGTCTTCCGTGGCATGGCCTCGCACTCGGCCGCCGCCGCCCGGCTGGCCATCGAGGGGCGCGGCGACGCGCTCGACCAGTACGTGCCCGAAGGCGAGGAGATGGAGTTCCCGCTGCGCGGCCCGGTGGCCGAGGTGGTCAACGAGCTGGTCGGCGGGCTGCGCAGCGGGCTGAGCTACGTCGACGCGGCGACCATCCCCGAGTGCTGGGAGAAGACGACGTTCGTGCGCCAGACCCAGGCCGGCCGGCGGGAGGCATGGCCGGGCGCACCGGAGGCCTGATGCGCCTGCCGGGTGCGGCCATGCGCAGACGGTGGCAACTACCCGCCGCCGTCGCCGTCCTCGCCGGGCTGCTGCTGGTCGGCCGGACCACCGCGCCGCCCGCCCCACCGGCGACCGGGGGCGCCCGCCCGGTCGACACCCGACGCTCCTGCCTGCCCGCGGGCCCGACCCGTCGGCCGGCCGGGCCGACCGGCGGGCCGGCGCTGCGCCCGCCGGTCGCGAGGCTCCGGCTGGACCCGGCCGTGCCCCGTCCGGGCGAGCTCGGTGCCGCCCAGGCCGGCAAGCTGGCTCGTGCCCTGGTGAGTGCGGCCGACGGGGTCACGGTCCGGGCCCGCTACCTGCTGGTGACCCGACCGCCCGCGCTGCGCCGCAGGCCGGCCTGGGTGGTCGCCGTCAGCGGCGTGCCGGCCGGGATCGGCTTCTGCGGTCCCGTCGGCAGCCGAGAGGTCGTGGTCGTCCTCGACCCCGACAGCGGCGCGGAGCTGTTCCGCTACAGCTATCGATAGCCTGGCGGCCAAGGAGGTTGGCAACCGCAGATGCACAGCGGATGGCAGCGGAGGCGGCGGGTGGCCCGGCCGTGGGGGGGCATGATCGCGCTCGACCTGGGCCTGGCGGCCGCGCTCTGCCTGGCAGCCTGCTCGGCGGGCGGCGGTTCGGCACCCGCATCGTCGCCGCCGGACTCGATCGCCGTGGAGAGCCCGGCCTTCGCCGACGGCGCGACGATCCCGCGCCGCTACACCTGCGAGGGCGAGGACACCTCGCCGCCGCTGCGCTGGTCGAAGGTGCCCGCCGGCACGGCCGAGGTGGCGCTCGTGGTCGACGACCCGGATGCGCCCGGCGGGACGTTCGTGCACTGGGTGGTCGTCCACCTCGACCCCGGGCGGCGGGCGCTGGCCGAGGGCTCGCTGCCGCCCGGGGCCCGGCAGGCACGCAACAGCGCCGGCAAGGCCGCCTGGCTCGGCCCGTGCCCGCCGAAGGGGCCGGCCCACCACTACCGTTTCACGGTCTACGCCCTGCAGCGCCGCGTGGCGGTGGACCCCAGCACGGGCCCGGACCAGGCCCGCTCGGCGATCGAGCGGCTCGCCCGGGTCCGTGGCCGGCTCGTCGGCACCTTCGCCCGCTGACGGCCGGCGATGCCAGGGTGAGGGGAGTCGAACCCCTGCGCATCGACTGGCTGTCGGTGCGGCCCCAGGCCCACCCTGGATGCCGTAGAACCATAGCACGCGTCCGGTGCCCGCCACGGTGCCCGTCAGCGCCAGGAGGCGGTCGGCCTGAACCGCGGCTGGCTGCGCAGCTCGGCGTGCCCGCGGAGCAGGCGGAACGAGCGGCCGTGCACGGGACACCACGGGCTGATCGGGTAGTGATGGTGGGGGACAAACAGCAGGCCCTCGGCCATGCTCCGCCCGGCGCGGACCCACACCGAGCCGTAATCGTCCAGGTCCACCTCTGCCACGCCGGTGGGCGGCAGTGGTCCGTCGATCACCGTCACCAGGTAGCGCACGGACTCCGCGCGCCACTGCCAGTAGCGCGGATGGGCGCGATCGAGCGGCAGACCGTCCGCCAGCCAGGCGGCGTACCGCTCGACCGCCGCGGTCGTGTCACCGGAGCGGACCTCGACGAGGACGTAGGTCGGCGCCGTCGGCGCGTCCAGGACGGCACGGTCTGGCGATGACCGAAGCCGCTCGCCCTCGAATTCATACAGCAAGACGTTCATGGGGATGGAGACTTCCTTCGAGGGAGGATCTGGCGCCGGTAGTCTAGATTGCCCGTCGGGCGGTTCGACGTGGTTCTGCGCGCTGTGACCTGCTTGTGACCGAACGCCGCCGCCCTGCCCGATGGTCGCGCGGGAGCTGGCCGGGCCTGGGACGGCGGCTGCCCCTGGGGTGGGCCAACGCTCGCCGGAGCCACGTCGGTGTCGGCGTTGACGCTGCCAGACCCGGCTGTTCACACTGGGAGGCGGCAATCGTCCGGTGCACCTGCCCTGCTAGGCGGAGCGATGAGCACAACCGGCTGGTCTGCGTGGCTCCGACGGGCGGGTGCGGTCGCTGCACTGCTGGCGTCGGAGATCGCCGCCATCGTCGTGCTTCAGCGGCTGGGCGCCGTGGCCGCGCTCAGGATCCCGTGGGACCACCTCGGCCGGCAGCTCGGCCCATGGCTGCTGCACAGCCCGATCGAGAACGTGCTGGGCGCGACCCTGCGGATGGTCGCGCTCTTCATGGCCTGCTGGGCGCTCGGCAGCACCGTGCTGTACCTGCTGGCCATCCTCGCCCGCGTGCCGGTCCTGTTCGAGGGGGTGCGCGGGCTCACGCTCCCGCCGCTGCGCCCGGTGCTGGACCGCGCGGTCGCCGTCACCCTGGCGACCTCGATCGCGGGTGGGGGAGCCCGGGCGTACGCCGCCGTCGGGCCGTCCGCCGCCGGGCCGTCCGCGCGGCCGGGTATGCACGCGGCGCCGACCACGACGACCAAGCCAACGCCCGCGCCCACCTACACGCCACGCGCCGCCGGCGGCGCAGCGCGTCTCCCAACGACCACCACCGCCCCGACCACCACCAAGCCGACCACCACCAAGCCGACCACCACCACGTCGTCGACGACCGTGACCACCTCGCCGCCGGCGGGCCCGGCCAAGCCGCGGACCACCTACACGCCTCACGCCGCCGGCACGGCCAGCTCGACCACGACGACCACCACGCCGTCGACCACCACCACGTCGACCACCACCACCACGTCGACCACCACCACCACGTCGCCGACCACCACGGCGCCGACCCGCACGGGCAATCCGACCAGCACCACGCCGACCACCTACACGCCGCGGGTCGCCGGCCCCCCAAGTTCCGCTCCGGCCACCGTCAGCTCGACGACCACCACCACGACGACCCCCACGGGCAAGCCGCGAGCCCGCACCACCCAGCCGACGACGCCTGGGCCCACATCCAAGGTGGCCAACGTCCAGACGAGGCACGAGGTCGTCCCCGGCGACAACTTGTGGAACATCGCGCGGGACCGGCTTGCGGCGGTCGCCGGCGTGATGCCGCCCGACCGGCTGTCGGATGAGGACATCGCCGAGTACTGGCGGCTGGTGGTCGAGGACTTCCGGAGTGCCCATCCCTCCCGTGACCCGTGGTGGATCTTCCCGGGCGAGTCGATCGAGCTGCGGCCCGTACCAGCGGAGGCACTCCGATGAGCGGGGACCGACCGGCGCGGTCAGCGGGGCGAGTTGGTCACCGTCCACAGCCGCCACCGGCCGCCCGGCGACGGCTCCTGGCGCATGTAGATGTCCCAGCGGAACGACCGCGCCCGCTCACCGGGGTGGCTCAACGTCACGACGCCCCGGACGACGCGCATGCCCTGCGGTGCCTGCAGCACCGACTGATTCGTCAGCTTGAACTGGTAGGGGGGTGGAGCGGCGTGCTGGGTGCGCAGGCGGGCCACCTCGTTCTGGAGCTGCCGGTACTGCGGCCCCTCCTTCGAGAAGGCGGCATCGAGCTTGGACAGGTCGCCGGTGACGGCGAACGTGCCCCATGCCTGGAGCGCCTGACGGGCACCGGTCACCGCGGGATCCTCTGCGGCGGTGCCGGACTGGTTGGCGGGCCGGAAGAACAGGAACCAGACGAGGACGCCGAGCGCGATCGCGGCCACGAGCGCGATGAGGAACGCCACGATGGGGCCGCCGGGCGGCTGCACCTGCTGCTGCCGCACCAGGTCCTCCCCCAGGTCCTGCTCGGCGGACGGACGCTGCTCGTCGTTCTGGGAGGACGCTGCCACTGCGCACCTCGCCTTCGAGGACGTGCCCGGTGATGGAGTCGCCGCGCTGCCGCCACGGCATCGCTGCCGCCACGATATCCGCTGCCGTTACGGCAACGGTAGCAGCCGGACGCCTTCTCGGACGACGGCCGGCGGCGGCGCGGCAGGCGGCCGTCCGGTACGAACGAGCGGCTCGGCCCAGTGGCGGTTGTCGCGCCGGAACTCGGCGGCGTCGGTGTACACCGACAGGAACACCGGCGCCTTCGTGAACGACAGCGGGCTGACCGGGCCGACCAGCATGAACGGGTAGATGCGGGGCGAGGTCGCCTTGGGGGGCGAGAAGTTCCGGTACAGCTTCAGGGACTCGATGTCGTCGACGTGCTCCTCCAGCCGGCGCAGGTCCGATCCGCCCAGGCCGTAGCCGACGATCCGCACCGACAGCTGATCCCAGATGCCCGGGTTGAGGCCGGCGATGCTCTGCGTGATGAAGAACCAGCCGATGCCGTACTTGCGGGTCTCCCGCGCGTAGCCTTCGAGCGCGCGGGACAGGTCGACCACCTCGGTCGGGGTGTCGCCCCGGGGTGGGGCCGCGTAGCGGTGCGCCTCGTCGAAGACCACCAGCGTGTTGAGCAGATCCTCACCCTCCTTGTACTTGCGCTCGGCGGCCGCCTTCAAGGTGCCCACCACCTGGCGCAGGATGCACGCCTGGATCTCGTCCTGCTCGAGCAGGGAGGCGGGCAGGTCGGCCGCGTCGCCGTCGGCCCCGGCGCCGTCGGCCCCGAGCCCCTGCCCGCTCATGTCGAGGATCAGCAGCGGCTGCGGGCCGCCGGTGTGCTCGAACACCTGGCAGATCACGCCGAACAGCCGGTGCCGGGTCCCGCCGGTCAGGTTCACCGGGCGGAACAGCGAATGCATCGGCACGAACCAGCGTTCGACCTCGGCCAGCCGCGCGGCGTCGTCGAGCACCTCCTGCACCGCCTCCACGACCCGCGCCTGCGGTTGCGGACCCGCGTAGACCCGCTGGATGACCTGCGGGTCGAGGAAGTTGCCGAGCAGCGCCAGCAGCAGCGGACGGCTGTCCTCGTCGTCCCAGGTCTTGCGGCCGCGCAGGAACTTCTCGACCTCGGCGCCGGCGTCGGCGACGTTGTTTGTGTGCTTGATCGCCAGCTCCTTGAAGAAGCGGGTCTTGGCCAGCAGCTCCGCGAACAGGCCGGCGTCCTTGCCGAGCCGCAGGTCGGTGCCGATCCGGCGCACGATCACCTGGCGGCCGAGCTGCCGGGCCCAGTCCTGGACCTTGACGGGCAGGCCCCGCTGGGTCGACCACTGCCCCTGGGGGTCCACGATCACGATCCCCATCGACTGGTGGCGCATCTGGGCGGCGAGCAGGAACGACGACAGGGCGGTCTTGCCCGAGCCGGTCAGGCCGAACACGGCCGAGTGGAAGCCGCCTTCCTCACTGGAGAAGTCCCCGATGGTGAGCGGCAGCAGCACGTCCATCCGGTGGATGCGCCCGAGGTAGAACAGCTCGCCTACCTGGTCGGACAGCACCCGGTTGAGCACGTCGTCGTCGACCGGGAACACCGGCAGGCCGGTGGCCGGCGACATCGACAGCGACGCCCCACCCTGGTGGAAGCTGGACGTGCCGTACCGCCGCTGGTACACCGCCTGGACCCGGATGGTCGCGTCGCGCACGTCGCCGACGCCGGAGAGGTTGGGCAGGTTGCCCACCTGCTTGACCACCCCGCGCATCGAGGTGTTCTCATGCCAGCGGTTGACGGTGGTGACCTCGGTGACGGTGCCGAGCGCCAGCTCCCGCCGGTCGCCCAGCTCCTGCTCGAAGAAGATCATCGACCCGACCAGCGACGAGTTGGAGGTGGTGCCGAGCAGGTCGAGCGTGACCTCCCGGTTGGAGCTCGGGCTGCCGACGACCGCGACCGCCTCGCTGCGGCCCGACCGGGTCACGTGCGACCTCCCGTCACGGTCGTGCGATAGGAGCGGAGCAGGTACTCGAGGTAGGAGGGGTCGCCCTCGCCCGCGATCGACAGCCGCATGGCCTGGATGGCGCCGTCGACGCCGATGCCGATCGACTTGGCCCACAGGTCGGCCTGGTGCTGGGCGTACGGCTCCTGCAGGTAGGGGCCGGGGGTCTCGTCGGACAGCACCCGGGCCAGCCAGGCCGCGTGCCCGCGGCCCTGGCTCGCCTTGAGCTCGATGCGCAGGGCGGTGCTGCAGGAGCAGGGCTTGACGTAGGTGACCCCGATGCCCTCGCCCCTGCCGCGGCGGCGCAGCGGCTCGATGGCCCGGTCGAGCGCCCTGGCCATCTCGCGGACCGCCGGCTCCGAGTCGGCCCGGGCCACGATGCGCAGCCGCTCCCACGACTCGGGCACCTTCTGCGGCCGCAGCATCTCGCCCGGCTCCAGTACCTGCGCGGCGAGGAAGCGGTCGTTGGCCGGCAGCGTCAGCCCGTAGCTCGCCTCGAAGCGCCGGGACAGCCAGCGGGAGGAGTCGGCCTTGGGCAGCGCGACCATCCTGGCCCCCGCGTCCGGGTCGCAGAAGCGCGTGAGCGCCTCGACCACGTTGAAGCGCCGGCATGCCTCCAGCGCCCCGCGCCGCACCGACGCCGAGCGGGAGGCCAGCGCGCCGCCGATCCTGACCGCCGCGGTCAGGTGGGAGCCGTCGAAGATGCAGACGTCGTGGGGGAGCCGCGCCAGGATGGCCAGCTCCATCGCGAACATGGCCGCCTGGCCGAGCCGGTCGATCTCCGGCGCGTGCCGCACGACCTCGATCCAGGTCTCGTGCGCGCTGGTCGCCTGGCCGGCCGGGCTGGTGTGCAGCCCCTCGGCGGCCACCGCGACCGCCGCCACCACGTCGACGGCGTACAGCTCGTCGTGGGTGGCGCCGCCGTCGACGGCGGCGACGGATGCGCCGCCGACGGGCGCGCCGATCGGCTGGATGACCTCGTCGTCGAGCAGCTGCTCGCGGAGGTGCTTGCGTTGCTCGGCCACCGGTCCGAGCAGCGCGTCCACCTGCAGTGCGATTCGCTCTGTTGCCTGAAGGAAGTCGACGAGCACGCCTTCCGGGAGGCGTGCGGGGAAGTCGTCGGGCTCCGGCGTCACACCGCCCCCTCTCAAGCGGTCAGCAAGGCCGTTGGCTCGACCGGCGGCTCACATGCCGCATCACCTCCTGGTCTCTGGCGGATGCCTTGGCGGACGCCCTGACGAACGCGAGTTCGACGCGCACTATGATGAGCACACAACTGCGACGAGTTGTGGGAACTTGGCCGTATCCGTTGTGCGCGACGGCTGGACCGCCGGCCACAAGGAGGGAGCGTCGGGCCATGGACGACAGCCCGCCTGGGGTCGCCGGCGGGGCAGCCGCCATGCGACGGGTGGGCTGGGCGGCCGGCGCCGCGATCCTGGCGACGACGGCCGCGCATGCCGTCCCGGCGGTGACCGCTGTCGGCCCGGTCCGCCGCCGGCTCGCCCCCCGGCTGGCCGGCCTCGGCGCCAGCGGCCACGTCGCCTTGACCTTCGACGACGGCCCGGTGCCCGCATCCACCCCGGCATTTCTCCGTCAGCTCGACGAGCTGGGCTGGCAGGCCACGTTCTTCATGCTCGGCGAGGAGGTCCGCCGGGCGCCGGCGCTCGCCGCCGAGGTGGCCATCGCCGGCCACGAGGTGGCGGTGCACGGCGACACCCACCGCAACCTGCTGGGCCGGCCGCCGCGGGCGACGCTCGACAGCCTGCGCCGCGCCCGCGACACGGTGGCCGAGGCGACCGGGTCGGCGCCGTGCTGGTTCCGCCCACCCTACGGCGTGCTGTCCGGGCCGGCCGCGCTCGCCGCCCGGCGGCTCGGCCTGCGCACGGTGCTGTGGACGGCGTGGGGCCGCGACTGGCGGGCCGAGGCGACGCCGGCGTCGATCCTGGTCGACCTGCGGGCCGGCCTGCTGGCCGGCGGGACGATCCTCCTGCACGACTACTCGGCGTCCGGGTCCTGGCGGGCCACCCTGGGGGCGCTCCCACGCCTGGCCGAGGTGGTCGGCGACCTCGGGCTCGCCGTCGGCCCGCTCGCCCAGCACGGCGTGGGTCGCTGAGCGGGGGCGCGGCAGCCCATCGGGGGCGGCGG
>JBIOYL010000363.1:0-2578 GCA_044870185.1 Actinomycetes bacterium
GGTGCAGGTAATACGCACCGGTCGCCTGGTCCAGCTCCCATGCGGGCCCGGAAAAGTACGACCCCCAGTTGGTCGGCTCGGCGCCCGGGTCGCCCGGGCGCATGCCGGCCCGCGCCGGCCGCCACCAGTACCAGTCACGCTTGGGGTGGTCACGCGAGGAGCGCGACTGGACGAACCACAGCCGGTGGCCGTCGCCCCGGCACAGCACGCAGGCCCGGACGCTACGCGGCAGCCCGCGGCGGCCCGCGGCTGGGCCAGCCCGGCCGCCGCCTGCGCCAGCAGGTTCCGGGGTGGCCGGGCTGGCCCAGCCGCACCTACAACCGAGAGTCCTCTGGCAGCCTGGCTTCACCTATCGGCACCAGATAACCAACCCTCTCGCTACTGACCCCGCTCGGCTGCCTGCTGCCAGCGGCAGCCGCGCGGCACAGGTGGTCAGGGTCGACGATCGTGGTCGAGCCCTGCCAGGATCGGCGGCGACTCCGCGATATCCGCCAGGAGCGCAGGAAACAGCGGCGGGTCACACCCGGGAGGTCAACATGGGGCAGCCGATCCTGTTCCTGGTCAACGACCAGGACCGGGTGTTGGAGGCGCTTGCTGGCGATCTTGCCAGGCGCTTTGGGGCCGACTACCGCATCCTCGGCGAACGCTCGCCGGCGGCGCTGCAACGGCTTGCGGAGCTCAGCTCACGATCAGAGGAGGTCGCCCTGCTCATCGCGGCGCAGCAGATGAGGGCGATGAGCGGGGTCGACTTCTTGGTGCGCGCCCACGAGCTGCAGCCGGCAGCCAAGCGGATCCTGCTGGTCGGCCGCCGCCAGTGGACCTCGACCAACCCGACCGTACGGGCGATGACCCTTGGGCAGATCGACGACTACCTGTTCGAGCCGTGGCTGCCCGTCGGGCGGTGGCTGTACCTGCCGATCAGCCAGGCCCTGGCCGACTGGGTCCCGTCGCAGGCACCTGCGTTCGAGGGCATTCGGATCGTTGGCCCGCGGTGGGGGACGCACGCCCACGAACTGCGTGACACGCTCACGCGCATGGGCATTCCCCATGGCTGGTACGCCGCCGACTCCCCGACGGGTCGCCGGCTGCTCCAGGAGGCCGGCCAGGACGGCTCGCGCCTACCGGTGGTGGTATTCCACAGCGGGCGGGTGTTCGTCGATCCCTCCGACGCCGAGCTTGCCGAGGGCCTGGGATTTGGGATCCGGCCCGAGGCCACGGCCTACGACCTTGCCATCATCGGGGCCGGACCCGCCGGCTTGGCCGCTGCGGTCTATGCGGCGTCGGAGGGGCTGCACACGCTGGTGGTCGAGCCACGGGTGGTCGGCGGCCAGGCTGGCACCAGCGCCCTGATCCGCAACTACCTCGGCTTTCCCCGCGGGGTCGGTGGCGGCGAGCTCGCCAACCGGGCGCTGGAGCAGGCGTGGCTGTTCGGGGCGAACCTGGTCCTCACCCAGCGGGCCACGGGCTTGCGTGCCGATGGACGCGACCGCCTGGTGCGGCTGTCGGGTGGGGGCGAGGTCACCGCTGCCGCAGTGGTCATCGCCAGCGGCGTTGCGTGGCGACGGCTGGACGTGCCCCGCCTGGAGGCGCTGGTGGGCGCGGGGGTGTTCTACGGCGCAGCCGACGCCGAGGCCCGGGCCATGGAGGGCCAGGACGTCTTCGTGGTGGGAGCCGGGAACTCGGCCGGGCAGGCCGCCATCCATCTGGCCAGATATGCCGCGTCGGTGACGATCCTTTGCCGCGACGACGCCCTTGGCCAGAGCATGTCCGACTACCTGGTGCAGCAGGTCGAGCGCGCACCAACCATCTCGGTGCGGCTGCACACCGAGGTGGTCGACGGCCGGGGTGGCAGCCGCCTGGAGGGGCTGTCGCTACGCGACCGGCACAGCGGCGAGATCCAGGACGTTTCCGCCGGGGCCCTGTTCGTCATGATCGGTGCCGAGCCGCACACCGGGTGGCTTGCTGGCAGTGTCGAGCGCGACGACCGGGGCTACGTCCTCACCGGCCACGACCTGCTCCGGGCCGGCAAGCCACCAGCCCGATGGCCTCGTGTGCGTCCTCCGTTGTTGCTGGAGACCAGCCTTCCCGGCGTCTTCGCGGCCGGCGACGTGCGCTACCGGTCGGTCAAGCGCGTCGCGTCGGCCGTTGGGGAGGGCGCGGTGGCCGTGCAACTCGTGCACGAGTACCTCAGCGAGCAGCTGCGATGAGAAGCTGCGCCGGCAGGCAGGTCGGGGTCGGCACCGTGGGCAGCCCTCCCCAGCGAGAGGCACTGACGACGCCAGAAGCGATTCGGTCAACGGCTCTCGCCGCCTTCCAGGCGGAGAACCGATCAACTTCGCCCTGCTCAGCCCGTTGAACCTGGTCTTTGCCGGCTTCACCTTCGTCCTGTACGGGGCTGGCCGCTGCCTCGAGCCAGGTCTATCCGCGCTGGCTTGGTAGGATCGCCGTCGTCGGCGGTGCTGGCGGAGCGGTGTCGGGAATCGTCCAGGCGTACAGCGGCCGGCTTCTACGCGGCACTGTTCGGCCGGCGGGTCCGGGACGCCACGTCGGCCGGCGGGTCCGGTCACCACCTCGTCTG
>JBIOYL010000364.1:0-6043 GCA_044870185.1 Actinomycetes bacterium
CCCAGCCGGCTCGGCCCGCCGGCCGGTGCCGGCCGCTGGAGCCTGCTGCCCGCCCGCGCCGCCGACCCGACCCGCCGCCTGCACGCGGTTGCCGAGACGCTGCTGGAACGCCACGGTGTGCTCACCCGCGGCGCGGTCGTGGCCGAGCGCATCCCGGGCGGCTTCGCCGGCACCTACGCGGTCCTCAAGGTCATGGAGGAGGCGGGCCGCTGCCGGCGCGGCTACTTCGTCGACGGGCTCGGCGGCGCCCAGTTCTCGCCGCCCGGCGCGGTCGACCGCCTGCGCGCCCTGGCCGAGCCGGGCCGGCAGCCGCAGACGGTCGTGCTGGCCGCCGCCGACCCGGCCAACCCCTACGGCGCCGCCCTGGCCTGGCCCGAGCGGCCGGCCGAGGCCGCCGCCGACCTGGGCACCCCGGCAGGGCCCGCCGCACCCCTGCGGGGCGAGCGGCCCGGGCACCGGCCGGGTCGCAAGGCGGGCGCGCTGGTGGTCCTGGTCGACGGCGAGCTGGTGCTGTATGTCGAGCGGGGCGGCCGCACGCTGCTTACCTTCAGCGACGGCGCCGAGCGGCTGCGGCGGGCAGCCGACGCGCTCGCGCTGGCCGTACGCGACGGCGCGCTTGGGCGGCTCGCGGTCGAGCGGGCGGACGGCGAGGCGGTGTTCGACACGCCGCTGGCCCGCGCGCTGGCCGAGGCCGGCTTCCGCCCGTCCACCCGCGGCCTGCGGCTGCGCGGGTAGGGCCATGCCGGAGGGCGACACCGTCCACCTGGCCGCCAGCCGGCTGCATGCGGCCCTGGCCGGCCAGGTGCTGGCGGCCACCGACCTCCGCGTGCCACGGTTCGCCACCGCCAGCCTCGCCGGCCAGACGGTCCGCGAGGTCGCCGCCCGCGGCAAGCACCTGCTGGCGCGCACCGACGCCGGCCTGACCCTGCACACCCACCTGAAGCTGGAGGGCGCCTGGCAGCTGTACCGGCCGGGGGAGCGCTGGCGCGGCCCCGCCCACCAGGTCCGCGTGGTGCTGCGCACCGCGCCGTGGGTCGCGGTCGGCTTCCGGCTCGGCATCGTCGAGCTGCTGCCCACCGCGCGCGAGCGCGAGGCCGTCGGCCACCTCGGCCCCGACCCGCTCGGGCCGGACTGGGACCCGGTCGAGGCGGTGCGCCGGCTGCGCGCCGACCCGGCCCGGCCGGTCGGCGCCGCCCTGCTCGACCAGTCGGTGATCGCCGGGCCGGGCAACATCTACAAGGCCGAGGTGTGCTTCTTGCGCGGCCTGGATCCTTGGACGCCGGTCGGCGAGGTCGACGACCCCGACGGGCTGGTCGGCCTGCTCGCCCGCCTGATGGACGCCAACCGCACCACCGGCCGCCAGATCACCACCGGCGACACCCGCCCCGGCCGCAGCCATTGGGTCGCCGGCCGGCAGGGCCTGCCCTGCCGGCGCTGCGGCACGCCCATCCGGCGCGGCTGGCAGGGCGGCACCGGCGGCGAGCGGGTGACCGACTGGTGCCCCGTCTGCCAGCCCGGCCCCGGCCCGGGAGATACCCCCGGGCCGGGAGGTCGCGGCCGGGCGGCCGGCCCAGGAGGTCGCGGCCGGGCGGCCGGCCCGGCGCCGGTCAGCACCGCCGGATCGAGCGCAGCGGCTGGCGGGGGCCGAAACGGGGCGCCCAGCGGCCGGCGGCGGCCAGCAGGCGGATGACCCGGCCGCGGTGGCCGGCGTAGGGGGCGAGCAGCTCCAGCATGCGGGCGTCATCGCCGCGCGGCTCCCCGGCCAGCGCCCAGCTCACCAGGTGGGGAAGGTGGTAGTCGCCGACCGACACGGCGTCGGCGTCGCCGAGCGCCACGATCGCCACCTCGGCCGCCGTCCACGGGCCGACCCCGGGCAGCGCCTGCAGCAGCCGGGCGCCCTCGGCCGGCGGCAGCTCGACCACCCGCTCGACCTGCCGGGCCCGGCTGGCCGCGAACCGGACGGCGTTGGCCCGGCGCATCTCGACGCCGTAGCGGTGCAGCTCCCAGTACGGCGTCGTGGCCAGCACCTCGGGGTCGGGCGGCACGACCAGGGGCAGCGGGCCGGGCGCCGGCATGCCCCAGCGGCGCACGATCGCGCGGTAGGCCGCCCGCGCCTGCACGCCGGGCACCTTCTGCTCCAGGATCGACGGCACCAGCGCGTCGAACACGCGCCGCGAGCGGCTGATGCGCAGGCCGGGCAGGTCATGGTGCAGGCGGGCGACCAGCCCGTCGGGGGCGAACCCGTCCAGCGAGTCGTGCGCGCCGAGCAGCTCGGGCGCGGCCGCCAGGCACCAGCGCGCTCCCGGACCCCAGGCCGCGACCCGGACCACGCCGTCCTCGGCCGCGTAGCGTGCGGTCGCCGGCCCGTCCGGCGTGCGCAGCGCCTGCCACCAGGCGCCGTCCGCGTCCACCAGCATGCACGGATCGGCGTGCCCGCGGCGCAGCGGGCCGAGGGTGAGCCCGAGCTGCACCGGCAGGGCCGGCCGCACGGTGGTCTCCAGCGGGCTGTCGGTGGCCTGCATGCGCGGATGCTACGCGGCCCGGGTGACACGGCGAAGCCGGCCGGGCGGCCAGGGCCGGGCGCACGGCACACGGCCGGCGGGCGGGGGGCGGGCGGGCCGGGCGCCCGGGGCCGGGCGCCACGCGGCCGCCGGCCGCGCCGCCGGCCGGGCCGGCCTGGAAATCCGCCGGGTTCGGGCATCCGCCGGGTAGAATCCGCCAAGACGCCGGCACACGGCGGACCGCGGGCGGCACCGACCGCCGGCACCGGTCCCCGCCGCCATCCGGCTCGGCACGGTTCCGCTGGGGAGGACGATCGCATGCCCGGTCGCTTCGGCCGCGTGCTCACGGCCATGGCCACGCCGTTCACCGACGACGGCTCGCTGGACCTCGACGGCGCGCAGCGTCTGGCCCGCCACCTGCTCGACCACGGCACCGACACGCTGGTGGTGGCCGGGACCACGGGCGAGGCGCCGACGCTCACCTTCGAGGAGAAGTCCCGGCTGTGGGCGGCCGTGGTGGAGGCGGCCGGGGACGGCCGGCGTGTCATGGCCGGCACCTCGACCTACTCGACCGCCGAGTCCATCGACCTGACCCTGGCCGCCTCCAAGGCCGGCGTGGGGTCGCTGCTGCTGGTCACGCCCTACTACAACAAGCCGCCCCAGGAGGGGCTGGTCGCCCACTTCACCGCCATCGCCGGGGTCACCGGGCTGCCCTGCATGCTGTACAACATCCCCGGCCGGACGGCCTGCACCATCGAGGTGCCGACCATGGTCCGGCTCGCCGAGGTCGACAACCTCGTGGCCGTCAAGGACGCGGTGGGCGACATGGCCGCCGCGAGCCGCCTGCACCGGGATACCGGCGGCCGCTTCGAGCAGTACTCGGGCGACGACAAGAACCTACTGCCGCTGCTGGCCGTGGGCGGCGTCGGCGTGGTCAGCGTCGCCTCCCATCTGGTCGGCCCGGCCATCCAGGAGCTCGTCGCGGCCTTCGAGCAGGGCGAGTGCCGGCGGGCGCTCGACCTGCACCTGCGCCACCTGCGCCTGTTCGAGGGCCTGTTCGCCACCTCGAGCCCGATCCTGCTCAAGGCCTGCCTGCGGCTGCTGGGGCTGCCGTCCGGGCCGCTGCGGCCGCCGCTGGTGGACGCGACGCCCGAGCAGATGGAGTTCGCGGCCGGGCTGCTCGCCGACGTCGGGCTGAGTGATCGGTGACCGGGGGACCTGACGTCCGATCGGGCCCGGCCCGCGTCGCCTTCCTGGGCGGCCTGGGTGCGATCGGGCGCAACTGCGCGGTGGTGGAGTACGCCGGCGCCCGCCTGCTGATCGACTGCGGCCTCGCCTTCCCGGACGCCGACCAGCCCGGCGTCGACATCATCCTGCCCGACTTCACCTGGCTGGCGGAGCAGCCCGAGCGGGTGGTCGGCGTGGTGCTCACCCACGCCCACGAGGACCACATGGGCGCCCTGCCCTATTTCCTGCGCGACTTCGACGTGCCCGTGTACGGCACCCGGCTGTCGCTCGGGATGCTGTCGGCCAAGCTGGAGGAGTACGACCTGGCGCCGTCGCTGGTGGAGGTGGGCGGCGGCGAGCGTACCGGACTCGGCCCGTTCGACCTGGAGTTCTTCGCCGTGACGCACTCCATCCCCGACGGGGTGGCGGTGGCGGTGCGCACCCCGGCCGGCACGATCGTGCACACCGGCGACTTCAAGCTGGACCTGACGCCCATCGACCGGCGCACGACCGACCTCGGCGGGCTCGCCCGCCTGGCCGCCGCCGACGGGGTCGACCTGCTCCTGTCCGACTCGACCAACGCCGAGACGCCCGGCTTCATCCCCTCCGAGGCCGAGGTGGGCCAGGAGCTGCAGCACATCTTCGCGCGGGCCCGGCGGCGCGTGGTGGTGGCCTGCTTCGCCAGTCACGTGCACCGCATGCAGCAGGTCCTCGACGCCGCCCAGGCCCTGGGGCGCAAGGTCGCCCTGGTCGGGCGCAGCATGCTGCGCAACGTCCGGGTGGCCGGCGAGCTCGGCTACCTGAACATCCCGTCCGGCCTGCTGATCCCGGTCGAGGAGCTGGGCCAGCGTGCGCCGGCCGAGACGGTGGTGCTGTGCACCGGCTCGCAGGGCGAGCCGTTCTCGGCCCTGTCGCTGATCGCCGGGCGGGACCACAAGTGGGTGCGGATCGAGCCGGGCGACACCGTGGTGCTGTCGTCCTCGCTGATCCCCGGCAACGAGGCGGCCGTCTACCGCACGATCAACGACCTGGCCCGGGAAGGCGCCGACGTCTACCACAAGGGCAACGCGCGCGTGCACGTCTCCGGCCACGCCGCCCAGGGCGAGCTGACCATGCTGCTGGCCACCCTGCGGCCACGCAACGTCGTCCCCGTCCACGGCGAGTACCGGCATCTCGCCGCCCACGCGCGGCTGGCCGAGGCGACCGGCATGGCGCCCGGCCACATCTTCGTGTGCGAGGACGGCGACGTGATCGAGCTGCACGGCGGTGTGGCCCGCCGGGCCGAGCCGGTCCACGCCGGCATGGTGTTCGTCGACGGCCTGGGCGTGGGCGACGTGGGCGACGCCGTGCTGCGCGACCGGCGCAAGCTCGGCGGCGAGGGCTTCGTGCACGTCGTGGCGACGGTGGAGGCACAGACCGGCAAGGTGCTGGCCGGCCCCGACATCGTCACCCGCGGCTTCGTGTACGAGCCGGAGTCGGCCGAGCTGATCGAGGAGGCCCGCCTGCGGGTGCTGGACGTCCTCGAGCAGGCCGCGGCCGACGGGGTGGTCGACCCGACCATCCTCAAGCAGCACATGCGCCAGGCCGCCTCGGCCCTGTTCAGGGAGCGCACCCTGCGGCGCCCCATCATCATCCCCACGGTGATGGAGGTCTGACCGATGGCCAAGGCCAAGGCCCGCACCCGGCCGCGTGCCCGCCGCCCGCCGACCAGACGGCCCGCCCCGCCCTCGCGCACCCGGCGCATCGGCGCGAGCTCCAGGGCCGCCCTGGCGCCCCACAAGCACGACATCCAGGGCGTCGCCCTCGCCCTGCTCGCGACCCTGCTCGCGCTCGGCGTGTGGGCCCATCACGGCGGCAAGGCCGGCAGCTTCGCCGAGCTGCTGTTGCGCGGCCTGTTCGGCTACGGCGCCTACGCCGTGCCGGTGCTGGTCGCCTGGCTCGCCTGGGCGCTGCTGCGCGGGCGGCGCGCCGACGAGCATGCCGCCGGCCGGGTGGCCATCGGCCTGACGGCCGTGCTGGTCGGCGGGCTCGGCATCACCCACCTGGCCTTCGGCGCGCCCGACCTGCGCGCCGGCACCCGGACGCTGCAGCACTCCGGCGGCTGGGTCGGCGCGCTCAGCGCCCCGCCGCTCGCCCGGGCGCTGTCCGGCTGGGGCGCCGGCGCGGTGTTCGCCTGCCTGGCGTTCCTCGGCCTGCTGATCACCACCCGCACGTCGGTCGCCAGCGTGGGCAGGGCCGCCGTCCGCGCACCCCGCTCGCTCGGCTTCCTGTTCGCCCGCCCACCGGCCGCCGCGGCCCCGGCCGGCCCGGCGCCC
>JBIOYL010000365.1:0-3952 GCA_044870185.1 Actinomycetes bacterium
GGTGCTGCGAACCGCGATCGTGCGCCGGGGCCTGCCCCAGGTCCTCTACGCCGACCAGGGCGCCCCCTTCGCCAACCACGTGCTGGCCCGGACCTGCGCGGTGCTGGGCATCCGCCTGGTCCACAGCCAGCCCTACCGGCCCCAGGGCAGGGGCAAGCAGGAGCGACTCAACCGGGTCATCCGCGAGCGGTTCCTGCTGGAAGCCGAAGCCGTCGGCATCGAAAGCCTCGACCAACTCAACGACCGCTTCCAAGCGTGGGCGGAGTCCGTGCTCAACACCCGGGTCCACACCGAGACCGGCCAGACCCCCCTGGCCCGGTGGCTTGCCGGCGGGCCAGGTCGCGCCGCTGATCCTGTCCTGCTGGCCGAGGCGTTCCGCTGGTCGGTGGTCAGGTTAGTCACCAAGACCGCCACCGTCAGCCTGGCCGGCAACCGCTACCAGGTCGACCCCTGGCTGTGCGGCCACCGGGTCGAGCTGCGCTACGACCCCGAAGACCTCACCAGCCTGACCGTGTTCGTCGACGGCGCCGCCGCCGGCGTGGCCACCCCGCTGGTGGTCGGCCGCCACAGCCACCCCGCCGTCCCCCAGGCCGCCCGGCCCACACCCCAGCCCACCCCGACCGGGGTGGACTACCTCGGCCTGGTCCAGGCCGCCCACGACGAGCAGACCGTCGGCCACATCGCCTACCGAGCCCTGCCACTGCCCGGCCTGGAACACCTGACCCCAGCCGCCGACCAGCCCAGCAGCGACCACGACCAGGCACCGCGATGATCCCCGCCGACCCCGCCACCGACCCGACCCCCCGTGCGCCCTGGGTCGCCCACTTCGGCTTCGCCAAGACCCCCTTCACCAAGCGCATCGCCGTCCGCGCCGCCACCTCCCAGCTGGACCGCACCCGCTACCAGCTCATCTACATCCCCAACCCCACCATCGGCACCCGCGGCCTCTACGTCGCCATCGTCGCCGCGCTCGGCGGCAGCCCGCGCTTCCACAAGGCCGAAGTCATGCGCCAAGCCGCCGACCTACTCGCCGCCGAACAAGCCGAACGCCGCCGCCGCGTCGTGCTGTGCATCGATGAGGCCCACCTGCTCTCGCCCGAACAGCTCGAGGAGCTCCGCCTGCTCACCAACACCGACATGGACGCCGCCAGCCCGTTTGCCGGCATCCTGGTCGGCCAGCCCACCCTGGCCCGCAAGCTGCGCCTGGGCATCTTCGCCGCCCTCGACCAGCGCATCGCCACCCGCTACACCCTGCCACCCATGGACCTTGGCGAGTCCGCCACCTACCTCGCCCACCACCTCACCCTCGCCGGCCGCACCGAGCCGCTGTTCGCCGACGACGCCATCGCCCGCCTGCACCGCGTCGCCGGCGGGCTACCCCGCAAGCTCAACAACGCCGCCACCGCCGCGCTCATCGCCGCAGCCGCCGACAACAAGCAACTGGTCGACGACACCTGCGCCAAACGCGCCGCCGCCGAACTCACCCGCGACTGACCACCCACACCGCCACCACAGCGCCGACCCGCACCGGTCGGCGCTGCGACGTCTGTGGCCATCCCCACCAGATGCTGCCGAACCATCCCCACGCAATCAGGCCGAACGATCACCAAACAAAGCTGCCGGCAACAGTGGACCAGGGGGTGCTGGCGGGGCTGCTGGGCCGCTACGAGCAGATCATCGCCAAGGGGCACGCGGCCAACCCGCCGCCGCGGCGCCCGCCGGGCCAGCGCGGCCGCATCAGGCAGCCACCCGCCGCCAACCTGCTTGGGCGGCTGGACGCCCACCGTGAGGCGGTGTGCCGGTTCCTGGTCGACCTGCGCGTGCCGTTCTCGAATAATCAGGCCGAGCGCGACATCCGCATGGTCAAGCTGGCGCAGAAGATCTCCGGCTGCTGGCGGACCCTGCCCGGCGCGCAGGCGTTCTGCACGCTGCGCTCCTACATCTCAATCCGCCAAGCAGAATGCACCCATGAATGACGATCAGGCGGGACAAACGCCGATACTCGGACGTGAGGGGCTGCTGCGGCTGGTCGAGGTCGTCGAGCGGCTGCGAGCCCGCGCGCGTGGCGAGGAGGGCGAGTCGTCATGGACGATAACACAGACAGCTGCCCCAGACCCTGGCCCCACCGGGGGCGGCCAACACGTGCTGGGCGGGGCTGCCGGAGGCCAACCGCCGGGCGGCGGTGTGGTGGCTGGCGGTACTGGCCAGCCGGGCGATGGCGGCACCGGTCCCGCACCTGGGCCCGGCGGGCACCGACGTCGCGGACGGGCTGGTGAAAGGAGACGGCCATGACCGCGGTGCTGCCGTGGGAACGGCTGGGCAGCAAAGTCACCGACCGGCAGCTTGCGCGGCTGGCAGTGGTGTATGTGCGCCAGTCCACCCGCCAGCAGGTCGCTGACCACCAGGAGTCGACCCGGCTGCAGTACGCGCTGGCCGAGCGGGCGGTTGCGTTGGGCTGGCCGGCCTCGCGGGTGCTGGTGATCGATGAGGACCTGGGCACGTCCGGGTCCAGCGTGGCCGGCCGAGGGGGTTCCAGCGGCTGGTCACCGAGATCACCATGGAGCATGTGGGGCTGGTGCTGGGCATCGAGATGTCACGGCTGGCCCGCTCGGGCGCCGACTGGTACCAGCTGCTGGAGCTGTGCGCCCTGTCGGGCGTGTTGCTGGCCGACGCCGATGGCGTCTATGACCCGGTGGAGGACAACGATCGGCTGCTGTTGGGCTTGAAGGGGACGATGAGCGAGGCCGAGCTGCACCTGCTCAAGCAGCGCATGCTGGCCGGCAAGCAGGCCAAGGCCCGCCGCGGCGAGCTGGCCATTCCGCTGCCGACCGGGTATGTGCGCCGCCCCTCTGGGGAGGCGGCCCTGGACCCCGACGAGCAGGTCCAGACCGTGGTGCGGCTGATCTTTGCGAAGTTCGCCGAGCTCGGCACGCTGCACGCGGTGCTGCGCTGGCTGGTCGACCACGACGTCTGGCTGGGCATCCGGCTGCGCGCTGGGCCGGACAAGGGCGAGCTGGTCTGGCGGCGGCCCAACCGGATGACCCTGCAGAACCTGCTGCACAGCCCCGTCTACGCGGGGCTCTACGCCTGGGGCCGCCGCCGGGTCGACCCCCGTCGGCAGGTCCCCGGCCGGCCCAGCACCGGCCGGGTGGTGCGGGCCGAGGACGAGTGGCTGGTGCTGCTCCCGGGGGTGCTGCCCGCCTACATCACCGAGCAACAGTACCGGGCCAATCTGGCCCGGCTGGCCGCCAACGCCGCCCGCGCCGCCCAGCCCGGCGTGGTGCGTGCCGGGTCGGCGCTGCTGTCGGGGCTGGCGCGCTGTGGACGTTGCGGCCGGCGGATGACGGTGCGCTACCACGTCCGCGCTCAGGCCACGGTCTGCGAGTATGTCTGCGCCCGGCAGCTGACCGACTACGGCGCGGGCGAGCGCTGCCAGGCCCTGGCCGGCGCCTGCGTGGACGCGCTGGTCACCGAGCAGGTCCTGGCCGCCCTGGCGCCGGCCGCGGTGGAGGTCTCCCTGCGGGCGGCCGAGCAGGTGGCGGCCGAGCGGGCCGAGCTGGAGCGGCTCTGGCAGCAGCGCCTGGAACGCGCTGCGCTCGAGGTCGATCGGGCGCGGCGCTGCTACCGGCTAGCCGAGCCGGAAAACCGCCTGGTGGTGCGGCAGCTGGAAGCCGACTGGGAGGCTGCGCTGGCCGCCCAGGTGCAGCTGCGCGAGGACTACGACCGCTTCGCCCGCACCCGCCCGCGTCCCCTCACCAGCGCGCAGCAGCGGGCCATTGCTGCCCTGGCCGGTGACATCCCCGGGCTGTGGGCCGCGCCAACCACCACCGACGCCGACCGCAAGCAGCTTATCCGCGCGCTGGTGGACCAGGTCACCATCACCGTGGCGGGCCGCAGCGAGCGGGTCACGGTCACGATCGGCTGGGCGGGCGGGCACACCACCTGCGGCCAG
>JBIOYL010000366.1:0-6355 GCA_044870185.1 Actinomycetes bacterium
TTTGCGCGCCGCCATTCAGGGTGAGCACGCTGATGTTGCCCCCGACCGAGTTTGGCTTCGGCGTGAAGGTGCCGAAGGTCAGTGGCGTTGCGCCGAAGGCAGCACCTGGCCGCGGTCGCCCAGCACGCGCACCCGGTCGACGGCGTCGACCGACTGCGCCGGGTCGACGCCGTCGACGTGGAAGACCAGCCGGACGGCCTGGTCGCCGGCCACGGCCCGCTGCAGCGTGAGCGTCACCCGCCCCCGGGTGGCCGCCCAGCCGAGCGGGCGCTCGGTCGTGCCCGTGGGCCGGGCGCTGGTGGCCGTGCTGGCCGTCTCGGCCGCGCCGGCCGGGGTCCGCCGGGACAGCCGCCCGGCGGCGAACGCGGCCGCGACCACCGCCAGCAGCACCAGCCCGGTCACCAGCGCCCGCAGCGCCGGCACCACCCGGGCCCAGCGGAGCGCGGGTCCGACCGAGCCGATGCGGATCGCGCGCAGGCGGCCCGGCAGGCCGACCGGCAGGCCGACCGGCAGGCCGACCGGCAGGCGGCTCGGCGACCGGCCATGCGGCGCCCGGTCGCGGGCCGGCCCCTGCAGCTCGGGCAGGGCGACGAGCCGGCTCGCGCACCGCGGGCAGGCGGTGCCCGCCCGCCCGGGCCGCAGCTCGTCGCAGCGCGGGCACCAGGCCTGCCGGCGGGCCACGGCCGTCAGGCGGGCACGACCCGCAGGGCGCGGGTCGTGGTGTTCAGCCGGCGGGCACCCTGTCCGGTGCACACGACGACGTCCTCGATGCGGGCGCCGAAGCGGCCGGGCAGGTAGATCCCAGGCTCGACCGAGAACACCATGCCCTGCTCGAGCGGCAGGTCGTTGCCGGCGGCGATGTAGGGGTCCTCGTGCTCGTCCAGGCCGATGCCGTGCCCGGTCCGGTGGATGAAGCGCTCCCCATAGCCGGCCGCCTCGATCACCCGGCGGCAGGCGGCGTCCACCGCGCTGGCCGCCACCCCCGGCCGGACCGCCTCGCAGCCGGCCAGCTGCGCCTCGTGCAGGACGTCGTACAGCCTGCCGAACCCGTCGGGCGGCTCGCCGACCACCAGCGTCCTGGTCGTGTCGGAGCAGTAGCCGTCCAGGCGGCCGCCGATGTCGACCACGACCGGGTCGCCGGGCGAGATCGCGCGCGTCCCGGCGAGGTGGTGGGGGCTGGCGCTGTTGGGCCCGGAGCCGACGATCACGAAGCAGGTCTCGTCGTGGCCGGCCCGGATCGCCGCGTCCAGCTCGGCGGCGACGTCGTGCTCGGTGCGGCCCGCCCAGCGCAGCTCGCCGAGCCGGTCGACCACGCCGTCGACGGCGGCCGCGACGGCCGCCAGCGCCTGGATCTCGGCAGGGTCTTTGACCATGCGCAGCGTGCGGGTCACGGTCGAGGCGGGCAGCCAGCCGGCCTTGGGCAGCGCCGCCTGCAGGCGCAGCAGGAACGCGCTCCACAGCCGGTCGCCGACGGCCAGGCGCCCGTCGCCCGCCCCGGCCGCTTCCAGCGCCTCCCGGACACGCTCGACCGGGTCGTCGGTCTCCTGCCAGGCGACCAGCTCGAGGTCGGCGTCGCCGTCGGGCTCGCCGAGGTGCTCGCGGGCAAGCGGCGCCTCCAGCAGCGGGACGACCAGCCGGGCCGGCCCGTCGGTGGGCAGCACCAGCAGGGTCAGGCGCTCCAGACCTGGCGGGGGGTAGCCGGTCAGGTAGCGGAAGTCGGCGGACGGGCCGACCAGCAGCGCGTCGATGCCGCGCTCGGCGGCCAGCGCCCGGGCCCGGGCCCGGCGCGCACCGGTTCGACGGGTGGCCATGCGCAGATCCTACCGCCGCCCGGCCGCCAGGCGCCCGGTCGTCGGGCTGGGCGCTCACACCTTGATGCGCAGCAGCTTGGGGAGCAGGTCGAAGGCGACCGGCGCCCGGGCGTGGACCGGGCCGCCGTCCAGGGCGAGCGGGAGCGGCTCGGCGACCTCGACCCCGACGGTCTGCGACGCGTACTCGCGGACCGTCGGATGCGGGATGTGGTCGCCGTAGTACAGCCGCCTGGAGCGGGCGTAGATCGCGAGCGGCTCGCCCTCGAAGGCGATCACCGACAGGCGGCCGTCGTCGGGCAGCGCGCGGGGCGCCACCTTCATGCGGCCCATGGAGAACTGGCCGTTGGCCACGACCAGCCCGGCCAGGCGGACCTCGACCGCCGCGTGGTCCAGGGCGAGCCGCGCCGGGGTGCTGCGGGTCGTGGCGAGCCCGGTGAGCGCGGCCAGCAGCCGTCCGGCGCGGCCGGCCCGGCCCAGGCGCGGCACCAGGCTCGACACCCGCGCCGGGTAGCCGAGCTCGGCGACGTTGGCGAACACGCCGGCCTGCTCGGCGCCGTCGGGCCCGTGCCAGCGGGCCCGGCCGACGTCGGCCAGGAACAGGCCGCCGCCGACCAGGTGGCGGACCGCCCGCTCGGGATCGTCGGGCAGGCCGAAGGTCGCCGACAGGTCCTGGCGGCCGAGCCCGACCAGGCCCAGCACGGCGTCGGGGAAGCGCGCCCCGGCCGGGCCCACCAGCGCCCCGAGCACGCCGCGGGCGACCTCGTCGGAGCCGACGGCGACCAGCAGGCGGCTGCCCCGCTCGAGGGCGGCGGCCGCGACGGCCCTGGCCCGCGCCGCGGGGCGGGCGACGGCCGCCTCGGCGCGGACGCCGGCGCGGGCCAGGGCCCGGCGCAGCTCGGTGAGGTCGCGGCTGGCAGCGGCCGGGTCGGCGATCAAAAACGGCAGCCCGAACGGCAAGGCCGGGTCGGCATGCTCGCGGCCGGCGCTGGTCGGCACAGGGGCATCTCCTTGCGGGCGGGTGCGCCAGGCGGGTGCGCCAGGCTAGCACGGACGCCGGCCCGCCCGGCCCCGGCGGGCGCCTGCGGGCGCCGGCTACCGCCCTACACCAGGCCCGAGTGGGCGACCACGCCGCGCTGGCAGGCGTCGATGGCCGCGCCGGCCTGGTGCGCGAGGGCGGCGTCGCCGGCCACCAGCGCAACCTGGCGCAGCAGGTCGATGAGCTGCTTGGTGGTGCGCACGAAATCGCCGGGGGGGATGTCGTCGTCGGCCAGCACCTGCTCGAGCGACTGGCCGCTCGCCCAGCGCCAGATGTGGTCGGCGAAGCCCGCATCGACCGGGCGGGTGAGCTCCAGCCCCTCCGCCGCCTCGTGGGCGGCCACCTCGGCGCGCAGCTCGTCGAGCGCCTCCAGGGCGACGCGCACCGGCCGGGTGGGCAGCACCGCCTCGGCCGGCGGCCCTTCACCCCCGCGGGTCTCGTAGACCAGCCCCGACACGCAGGCGGCCAGCTCGGCGGGGCTGAGCCCGGCCCACACCCCACGTTGGAGCGCCTCCACCACGACCAGGTCGGCGTCGCTGTAGACGCGGCGCAGCAGCTCGCCTTTGGCGGTGAGCGTGAAGCCCTCGACGTAGCCGAGCCGTCCCAGCACCTGCAGGACCCGGTCGAAGGTGCGCACCAGCGAGCCGGTCCGGCGGCGCACGCGGGCCGCCAGCGCCTGGTTCTGGCTGGCGAGCCGGTCGTAGCGCTGCATCCAGCGCTCGTGGTCGGCCAGGTCGGGGCAGGCATGCACCGGGTCGGCGCGCAGCTCGGCCCGCAGGCGGGCCAGCTCCGGGTCCTCGGCCGGGCCGTGCCGGCGCCGGGCCGGCCGCTCGGCCGGGGCCGGGCGCGCCACGTCCAGCTCGGCGAGCGCCGCGGCGACGCGTGCCTTGAACCGGGGGCTCTTGGGGCTGAGCGTGCGCGGGATGGGCACCCGCCCGACGGCGACGGGCGTCCCGTCGAAGTCGCGGGCGGCCACCCGCCGCACCCGCCGGTCCTCGGTGAGCACGAGCACGCCGGTCGAGCCGTCGTGGCCGCCGGCCGAGGACAGCACCGCGGCCAGCCCGCGGCGCCGGCCGCCCGGCAGGTACACCACGGTGCCCGGCGTCAGCGCCCGCACCGCCTGGGCCGCCTCGTCGGTGCGGGCCCGCCGGTCGGCCTCGGCGAGCGCCGACTCGCGCGCCGCCAGCGCCCGCCGCTTGTCCCAGTACGCCTGGATGTCGCCGCGGTCGCAGGCGGCCGCGTCGAGGTAGCCGGCCAGGTACTCGGCGTTGCGGGCGAGCTGCTGCTCGGCGCCGTGCACGGTGCGGTCGGCCAGGAACTGGGCGAAGGAGGAGGCGAGCAGGCGCTCGGCCTGCTCCCGCCGGTAGTTGGCGACCAGGTTGACGGCCATGTTGTAGGACGGGCGGAACGACGACACCAGCGGGTAGGAGCGGGTCGAGGCCAGCCCGGCGACGCGCTCGAACGGCACGTGGGGCTGGTGCAGGACGACCGCGGCGCCGCGCCGGTCGATGCCGCGCCGGCCCGCCCGGCCGGTGAGCTGGGTGTACTCGCCCGGGGTGAGCAGCTCGTGGCGTTCACCCTGCCACTTGGACAGCTTCTCGATCACGACCGTGCGGGCCGGCATGTTGATGCCGAGCGACAGCGTCTCGGTGGCGAACACCACCTTGACCAGGCCCTGGGCGAACAGCTCCTCGACCGCCTCCTTGAACAGGGGCAGCATGCCGGCGTGGTGGCTGGCCACCCCCCGGCCGAGCGACTCGGCCAGCGCGTCGTAGCCGAGCGCGTCCAGGTCGGCGGCGTCGATCGGCGCGACCTTGAGGTCGACGAACTCCAGGATCTCGGTCCGCTCGGCCGGGCTGGTGAGGCGGAGGTTGGCCGCCCGGCACTGCTCGACCGCCTGGTCGCAGCCGGCCCGGGAGAAGATGAAGTAGATGGCGGGCAGCAGCCGCTCGGCCTCCAGCAGGTCGACGACCTCCACCCGCGACGGCACCCAGCCGCGCCCGACCGCCCGTGGCCTGCCGCCGTGGCGGCCCTTGGTGTCGCGGCCGGAGCGCCACTCCCGCTCGCCCCGCCGGGCCAGCGCCGGGTTGGGCACCGCCTCGTCGCCGCGGGCGACGAACAGCGGGTGCAGCTCGCGGCCGACCAGGTAGGAGTTGTCGAGCGGGACGGGCCGGCGCTCCTCGATCACCACCTCGGTGGCGCCCCTGGTCGCCTCCAGCCACTCGCCGAACTCCTCGGCGTTGGAGACCGTCGCCGACAGGCTCGCCACCCGCACCTGGACCGGCAGGTTGATCAGCACCTCCTCCCAGACGGCGCCGCGCACCCGGTCCTGCAGGTAGTGGACCTCGTCCATGACCACGTAGCGCAGCCCGGCGAGGGTGGAGCTGCCCTCATAGAGCATGTTGCGCAGCACCTCGGTGGTCATCACCACCACCGGCGCCTCGCCGTTGATGGAGTTGCCGCCGGTCAGCAGGCCGACCCTGCCCGCCCCGTGGCGGGCCACGAAGTCGCCGAACTTCTGGTTGGACAGCGCCTTCAGCGGGGTGGTGTAGAACGCCTTGCCGCCCGACCGCAGCGCCAGCCACACGGCGAACTCGCCCACCACCGTCTTGCCGGCGCCGGTGGGGGCCGCCACCAGCGTGCCGCGGCCGCCGGCCAGCGCCAGGCACCCTCGGCGCTGGAAGTCGTCGAGCTCGAAGGCGTAGCCGCCGGCGAACTCCTCCACCAGCGCCCGCGGGTCGCCGAGAGGTGTGTGCTGCATGGGGCTCATGCTGCCAGGCGGCGCCGTGGGGCGCCCGCCGCCGCCTACGGCGTCTGGGGGGTGGCCGGGAAGCCGGGGGCGCCGTCGGCGGCCAGCACCGCGATCGCGCCGCGCTGGACCTCGAAGGTGGCCGGCAGGGCGCCGGCCGGCTCGCCGTCGGCGTAGACCGCCAGGGTCCGGTCGGCGGCCAGCTCGACCCGTCTGGCCCGCTGGACCGCCACCGCCGGGTGCTCCAGGTGCCGGCCGGAGAACACCTTGGGGAAGGTACGCAGGAAGTCGAGCTTGCCGATCGCGCCGATCACGACCACGTCCAGCAGGCCGTCGTCGAGGCCGGCGTGCGGGGCGACCCGCATGCCGCCGCCGTAGCTGGGGCCGTTGGCCACCGCCACCAGCCAGGCCCGTACCTCCCGTTGCTGCCCGTCGAGGGTGAGCAGGAAGCCGGCGGGCCGGCCGACGGCCAGTTGCGCCAGGACCGCACCCACGTACCTGACGCGGCCGCGGGCCCAGCGGAGCCGCTGGTTGGCGATGCGGTTGACCTCCGAGTCGAAGCCGGCCCCGGCGACGTTGAGGTAGCGCCGCCCCGCGACCGCTGCCAGGTCGGCCCGGCGGCGGCGCAGCCGCGGCAGCAGCGCGGCCGTCGCCAGCGGGTCGTCGAACGGCAGCCCGAGGGTCCGGGCGGCGTCGTTGCCGCCGCCGGCGGGGATCAGGCCGAGGGCGGCCCGTGCGCTGGGGCCGGCGTCGGCCAGG
>JBIOYL010000367.1:0-4185 GCA_044870185.1 Actinomycetes bacterium
GAGCCGCCGGCCCCGCAGGCGCTCGACGTCGATCTCCAGGCCGGCCAGGAACAGCAGCGTGCCGAGCCCGATCAGCGACAGCAGCCGCACGGCGATGTCGTCCGCGCGCACCCAGCCGAGACCGGCCGGGCCGATCGCGATGCCGCCGACGATCTCGAGCACGATCGCCGGCACGCGCACCCTCGGCGCCAGCTGGAGCAGCAGGGGCGCCCCGAACGCCACGACCGAAGCGATCAGCACGCCCGTGAAGTGGATCTCGACCACGGGCCCCCCTGACGGGGTCGCCATCCCTGCCTCGCCAGGGTCGATCATGCAGCGTCCGATCGGGCCAGTCAACGCGCCGCCGTCGACCTCGACGGCGGTCGGCCGCGCACAGCGGCCAGCGCCGCCTGCGCCCGGCCGGCGGCGGCGGCCGCCCCGACGCGGCCGTAGAACGCCAGCGCGCGGCCGAGCTGCGCCTCGGCCTGGGCGCCGGCGCCGGCGGCGGCCAGGCGCTCGCCGGCCAGCAGGCGGCAGAAGGCCTCGTCGGGCAGCGAGCCGATCTCGGCGTACCGCTCGGCGGCGCGCCGCAGGTCCCCGGCGGCGAACGCGGCCACCGCCTCGCGCCACCGGGTCGGGAGCACGCCGCGGGCCTCCAGCGCCCCGGCCGGGTGCCCGAACGCCACCATGAGCACCCCAAGGTCGACCCCGACGTGCGGCTCGATCAGCCGGCCGGCCAGGGCGGCCAGCAGCTCGTCGGTGAGCGCGGCCGCCTCGTCCGCCTGCCCGGCGGCGGCCAGCACGCGGGCCCGGAAGGCGAGCGCCGGGTCCAGCACCTGGGCGCCCCTGGCCTGGCGGGCCTGCTCGAGGGCGGCGCCCGCGTCCTGGAGGGCCTGCTCGAGCGCGCCGGCGGCGAGGCGGATGCGCCCACGCACGATGCGGCAGCGGCTGGCCAGGTAGTAGCCGTCCCCGTCCCCGTCGGCGAGGAACCCGTCGACCAGCTGGACGGCCTGCGGCCAGCGGCCGGTCCAGTAGTGCTCGCCGGCTCGGCTCGCCTGCAGCCAGCGCAGCACGGAGGCGGAGCCGAAGTGCTCGGCCGCCTGCCGGGCGGCCGCGCGGGCGGCGATGCTGCCGGCCACGTCGCCGAGGCAGGCCAGCACGGCGCCCAGGTTGGCATGCCAGGTCGTGACCGCCGGCGAGCCGAGCTCGGTCAGCTGCGCGATCGCCTGCTCCAGGTCGGCGATCCCGCCCGCGTCGCCGTCCAGCACCCGGCCCGTGCCGACGGCGCCGAGCGCGTCGGCGGCGATCTCCCGCAGCCCGAGCCGCTCGGCGAGCCGCAGCGCCGCCCGCGCGGCGCGCAGCGCCTCGGCCCGGCGGTCCACCACGCCGAAATGGCGGGCGCAGCCGATCAGCACGGTCGCCTTCGACCACGACGGCGGCCGGTCCCGGACGAGCGCCAGCGCCCGGTCGACGTGCGCGGCCGTTCGCTCCCCGTCCCCCCGGAACCAGGCGAGCCGGGACAGCAGGATCTCGGCCTCGGCCGCCCGCCCCGCATCGCCGACGGCCAGCAGCGCGTCGCGCGCCTCGGCGAGCGCCTCCGCACCCGCGCCCTCGTCGTGGAAGCGCGCCTCGGCGTAGCGGTACAGCAGGTCGGCGCGCCGCCGGTCGTCGGCAGGCCACAGCTCGAGCGCGGCGGCGTAGAAGCGGACGGCGACGGCGTAGGCGTGCAGGGCGGCGGCCCGGTCGCCGGCGTCCCGCAGCACCAGCCGGGCCCGCTCGGCCAGGTCGGCCACCTCCTGGCCGGCCGCGCGGGCGAACTCGAGCGCGCACTGGTAATGGTGGGCGAGCAGCTCGGCCCGGTCCTCGGCCCGGTCCAGGGCCAGCGCCTCGATCCAGGCGGCCGCCCGGCGGTGCTTGTCGGCCCGCTGGGCCCGCGGGATCTGGTCGTAGGCGACGTCACGGACCAGGATGTGCCGGAACGCGTACTCGTGCTCGCCCGCGACCGTCGACCGGGTGGTCAGGCGGAGGAACTGCCTGGCCTCCAGCCGGCGCAGGGCCGCCTGGACATGCCGGCGGTCGTGCCCGCCGATCGCGGCCAGGGCGCCCACCCAGCCGACCTTGCCGAGCACGGCGGCGTCGCGCAGCACGGCCTTGTCGCCTGCGGGCAGCAGGTCGAGGCGGGCGGCGATCAGCGCGTGGACCGATGCGGGCAGCGGCAGCTCGGCGCGCCGCCACGGTCCCCGCCAGGCGGGCACGCCGGCCGACAGCACGCCCCGGTCACGCAGCATGCGCACGTACTCCTCGGCGAACAGCGGGATGCCGCCGGCGTGGGTGAGCAGCGCGGCGCGGGCCGGCGCGGGCAGCTCGCAGGCGTCGAGCAGGGCGTCCAGCAGCTCCGCGGTGCCGGCCTCGGACAGGCGGGTGAGCACGATCGTGGTGGCGTCGTCCCGGCCGCCCCAGCCGGGGCGGCGCTCCAGCAGCTCGGGCCGGGAGGTGCCGACCACCAGCAGGGGTGTCCGGCCGGCCTGGCCGGCGAGGCCGTCGATGAAGTCGAGCAGCGCGTCGTCGGCCCAGTGGAGGTCCTCGAAGACCAGCACCAGGGGGCGACCGCCGGCGATGCCGTCGAGGAACCGGCGCCAGGCCGTGAACGCCCCGGCACGGCGGCCGGCGCCGAGCGGTGGCTCGCTCCCCGGAGCGACCAGCGGCCGCAGGTGGCCGGCGACCCAGGCCGCATCCCCCGGCCCGACGGCGTCGGTGACCGCCCGCACGAGCTTGCCCTCGGCCTGCCGGGTGGTGTCCGACTCGAGGATGCCGGCGTGCGCCTTGACGATCTCGGCCAGCGCCCAGAAGGTCACGCCGGCGCCGTAGGGCAGCGAGCGGCCCTGCCGCCAGACGACCGGGGAGGCCTCGGACCGGATCTGGTGGCGCAGCTCGGCGACCAGCCGGCTCTTGCCCATGCCCGGGGCGCCGATCAGGGTCACGAGCTGGGACGTGCCGCCGGCGCGGGCGCGGGCGAAGCGATCGAGCAGCGCGGCGAGCTCCTGCTCCCGTTCGATCAGGGGCGCCTGCCCGGCCGATGCGAGCTGGGGTCCGCCGTGGGGCCGCAGCGCGAGCACCTCCCAGGCCGGCGGGCGCGCCCCGGGCCGGCCGGGTCCGGGCGGGCCGGCCGGGCGGCCGGGTCCGGGCGGGCCGGCCGGGCGGGAGTCGGCGGCCCGGCGGGTCGCCCGCCAGGTCACGTCGTCGACCAGGATGGCGCCGGCGGGGACGGCCTCGAGCAGGCGGCTGCCGGCGATGACCGGGGTGCCGGTCAGCCGCGGCCGGCCGTCGCGAGGATCGTCGAGGGCGACCAGCGCCGTGCCGGTCGCGATCGCGATGCGGCCCCCGCCCCCGCGGTCCGCCGCCCCGCGTGCGGCAGGGTGGCCGTCGCGGATCGCGACGGCGGCGCGCAGCGCGCGCTCGGGATCGTCCTCGTGGGTGGCGGGCACGCCGAACGCGGCCATGCTGGTCCCGCCGATGACCTGCTCGACGGTGCCGCCGAAGCGCTCCACCTCGCTGCGGACCTGGGCCAGGTGGCGGGTGAGGGCGCGCTCGACGTCCTCGGGGTCGCGCTCGCCGCCGTCGGCGCCGGGCTCCTCGCCGCCGTCGGCGCCGGGCTCTGGGAGGCTGGCGAACAGCACCGTGACCGGCTTGCGCTCGTGGCCGCCGGATGCCGGGACGCAGCCGTCGGGTCCGGTGGATGCCGATCCAACCCCGGGGCCGATGGCGCCGGACGGGGCCGCTGGAGGCGGGGCCAGCGCCGGGTCCTGGGCGAGGATGGCCTGTTCCAGCCGTTGCAGCTCGGCGCCCGGCTCGATGCCCAGCTCGGCGACCAGCACCTGGCGGGCGGCCCGATAGGCGGCGAGCGCGTCGGCCTGCCGCCCGGAGCGGTACAGCGCGAGCATGAGCTGGCCGTGCAGGCGTTCGCGCAGCGGCTCGGCCTGCACCAGCGCCTCGAGCTCGGCGACCAGCTCGACCTGGCGGCCCAGCGCGAGATCGGCCTCGATCCGCCGCTCCAGGGTGGCCAGGCGCAGCTCGTCCAAGCTGGCCAGCTCCGGCCAGTCGAACCCGGCCGCGGCCAGGTCGGCCAGCGCCGGACCGCGCCACAGCGCCAGGGCGTCGCGCAGCCGGTCCCCCCCGGCCCAGACCTCGCCGGCGGCCAGGGCCGCC
>JBIOYL010000368.1:0-8089 GCA_044870185.1 Actinomycetes bacterium
GCCGCGGCCGGCCGCGGCCTGGACCCGGCGCTGCGGGCCGCGCTGCTCGACGCGACCGAGCGGGTGCGGGCCTTCCACCAGGCGCAGCGCCCGGCCGAGGTGGCCTGGTCGCCGCGGCCCGGCGTGCGCCTTGTCCAGCGCTTCGTGCCGTTGCGGCGCGCGGGCGTGTACGTGCCCGGCGGGCTCGGCGCCTACCCGTCCAGCGTGGTCATGAACGTGGTGCCGGCGCAGGCGGCCGGCGTCGAGCAGGTCGCCCTGGCCACCCCGCCGGGCCCGGCCGGCCGCGGGCACGCGGCCGTCCTGGCCACGGCCGCGCTGCTCGGGGTGGAGGAGGTGTGGCTGCTCGGCGGGGCGCAGGCGGTGGCCGCGCTGGCCGTCGGCACCGCCACCGTGGCCGCGGTCGACGCGGTCACCGGGCCCGGCAACCTGTACGTGGCCCTGGCCAAGCAGGAGGTGGCCGACCGGGTGCGCACCGACGGCTTCGCCGGCCCGACCGAGGTCGCCGTCGTCGCCGACGCGGGCGCCGACCCGCGGGCGGTGGCCGCCGACCTGGTCGCCCAGGCCGAGCACGACCCGCTGGCCGCCTGCCTGCTGGTCACCGACGACGCCGACCTGTGGAAGGCGGTCGAGCCGCTGCTCGCCGCCGAGGTCGCGGCCACCCGCCACCGCGACCGGGTCGAGCGGGCGCTGGCCGGCCAGTCGGCCGTGGTGCTGGTCGACGACGTCGACGCGGCGCTGCGGGTGGTCGAGGCGTTCGCTCCCGAGCACCTGGAGCTGCTCGCCGACGACGCCGCCGAGCTGGCCCGGCGGGTGCGCAACGCCGGCGCCGTGTTCGTCGGCCCGTGGACGCCGGTCGCGCTCGGCGACTACGCGGCCGGCACCAACCATGTCCTGCCGACGGCCGGCACGGCACGATTCAGCTCCGGGCTGTCCACCCACAGCTTCCTGCGCGCGGTGCAGGTGGCCGAGTTCGACCGCGACGGGCTGGCCGCCGCGGCGCCCACGGTGGCCGCCCTGGCGCGCGCCGAGGACCTGCCCGCCCACGCGCGCGCCGTCGAGGTCCGCCTGGAGGCGCGATGACCGTGAGCGCGACGCCCACGCCGGCCGGGCGCATCCGCGTCCGCGACGACCTCGCCCACCTCACCCCCTACGGCGCGCCGCAGCTCGACGTGCCGGTGCGGCTGAACACCAACGAGACGCCCTACCCGGTCCCCCAGGAGGTCCTGGACGACCTGGCCTCCACGGTCCGCCACCTGGAGCTGCACCGCTACCCGGACCGGGAGGCGACCGAGCTGCGCGAGGCGCTCGCCCTGCACGCCGGCCACGGCCTGGAGGGCACCTGGGCTGCCAACGGCTCCAACGAGCTGCTCCAGCAGCTGCTCATGGCGTTCGCCGGGCCGGGCCGCTCCGCGCTCGTCGTCGAGCCGACCTATGCCATGCACCGGCTGATCGCGCTGGCCACCGGCACCCGGGTCGTCACCGAGGTGCAGCCCCGCGACCTGCCGCTCGGCCCGGACGAGGCCGCCGAGCTGGTCGGCGACGCCCGCGCGGAGCTCACCTTCTGGTGCTCGCCGAACAACCCCACCGGCGAGGCGACGGCCGCCGAGGTGCTGGCCGCCGTCTGCCAGGCGGCGCCCGGACTGGTCGTGGTCGACGAGGCCTACGGCGAGTTCGGCGCCTCGCACGCGGCCGACCTGCTGTCCGACTTTGCGAACCTGGCCGTGACCCGCACCTTCTCCAAGGCGTTCCGTATGGCGGGCCTGCGGCTCGGCTATCTGCTGGCCGACCCGGCCGTGGTCGACGGGCTGCGCCTGGTACGGCTGCCCTACCACCTGTCGGCCATCACCCAGGCGGTCGGGCGGCGGGCGCTCGCCCACGTCGGCGCGCTGCAGCGCCACATCGCCGTCATCGAGCAGGAACGCGAGCGGGTCGCCGCGGCGCTCGCGTGCCTGCCCGGCGTCGAGGTCCTGCCCAGCGACGCCAACTTCCTGTGCTTCGCGCTGCCGCTGCGGCCCAAGCTGGTGTGGCAGCGGCTGCTGGAGCGCGGCGTGCTGGTCCGCGACGTGTCCGGCTACCCGACCCTGGAGCGCTTCCTGCGGGTGACCATCGGCACGCCCGCCGAGAACGGCGCCTTCCTGGACGCGCTGGCGGCGGTGCTCGGCCAATGAGACCACGCACGGCCCACGTGGAGCGCACCACCGCCGAGGTGGCGGTGCGGGTGGAGCTGGACCTGGACGGCAGCGGCCAGGGCGGCTCGGACACCGGCGTGCCGTTCCTGGACCACATGCTCGCCCAGCTCGGCAAGCACGCCCGCTTCGACCTGACCGTGCAGGCCAACGGCGACCTGGCGGTGGACGCCCACCACACCGTCGAGGACACCGGCATCGCGCTCGGCCAGGCGCTCGCCGAGGCGCTCGGCGACAAGACGGGCGTGCGCCGCTTCGGCGACGCGGTGGTCCCGCTGGACGAGGCCCGCGCCCGCGCCGCCGTCGACCTGTCCGGGCGTCCCTGGCTGGTGTGGGACGTCGACGTGCAGGCCGCCCCGGGCGAGCTGGGCACGTTCGACCCGCGCCAGGCCCGGCACCTGCTCGAGGCCCTGGTCGCCCACGCCCGCTGCACCGTGCACGTCGTCCTGGAGGCCGGGGACCTGCCCCACCATCAGCTCGAGGCGTGCTTCAAGGCGCTCGCCCGTGCGCTCGGCGACGCCTGCACCCCCGATCCCCGGGTGGGCACCGGCTCGACCAAGGGGGTCCTGCTGTGACGCCGCCTCACCCCCGCCCGCCGGTCGCCGTGCTCGACTACGGTGTCGGCAACCTGCACTCGGCCGCCAAGGCGCTCGACCGGGCGGGCGCGGACGTGCGCGTGGTGGGCTCGGTGGCGGCCGCGGCGGGCGCGGCCGGGCTGGTCGTGCCCGGGGTCGGCGCCTACGGCGCCTGCCTGGAGGGCCTCGACACCGCCGGCGGCACCCGGGCGGTCGGGGGGTGGCTTGCAACCGGGCGGCCGCTGCTCGGCATCTGCGTGGGCATGCAGCTGGAGTTCTCGGGCAGCGAGGAAGGGCCGGTCCGAGGCGGCATCGGCGCCGTGGCCGGCACGGTCCGGCGCCTGGCCGGTGACGTGAAGGTGCCGCACATCGGCTGGGACGAGGTGCGGGTGCGGGCCGGCAGCCGGCTGTTCGCCGGCCTGCCGGACGGCACCCGCTTCTACTTCGTGCACTCCTACGCACCCGAGGCCACCGACCCGGCGATCGTCGCCACCTGCGACTACGGCGGGGCGTTCGGTGCCGCCGTCGAGCGCGACAACCTGTTCGGCACCCAGTTCCACCCGGAGAAGTCGGGCGCCGCGGGGCTCGCGCTGCTGGCCAACTTCGTGGAGGTGTGCCGTTGACCGCCGGCCCGCCCTCCGCCAGCGGCCTACCGCCCACCGGCGACCCGCCGCCCGCTGGCCGCCCGCCGCCCGCCGGCCCGCCGCCCGACGTCGGCTCGGCGCCCGCCGTCGACCTGCTGCCCGCCGTCGACCTGCTCGGCGGGCAGGCCATCCGGCTGGCCCAGGGCGCGCTCGGCACCGAGACGTCCTATGGCGACCCGGTCGAGGCGGCCGTGGCGTTCGCCGCCCAGGGCGCGAGCTGGCTGCACGTGGTCGACCTCGACGCGGCCTTCGGTCGGGGGCCGCGCAACCGGGCCCACATCGGCCGCATCGCCCGGGCGGTCGCCCCGGTACGGGTCGAGGCGTCGGGCGGGGTGCGCGCGCGTGCCGACCTGCACGCGCTGCTCGACCTGGGCGCGACCCGGGTCGTGATCGGCACGGCGGCGCTCGAGGATCCCGGCTGGGTCGCCGAGGCGTGCGGGCGCCACGGCGACGCGGTGGCCGTGGGGCTGGACGCGCGTGGCCGCACGCTCCAGGCGCGCGGCTGGACCACACCCGGCGGCGACCTGTTCGACACGCTCGCCCGGCTGGACGCGGCCGGCTGCCGGCGCTTCGTGTACACCGAGGTGGCCAGGGACGGCATGCTGTCCGGGCCGGCGCTGGACAGCCTGCGGGCGGTCCTGGCCGCCACCGGCCGTCCGGTCATCGCCTCGGGTGGCGTCGCCGAGCTGGACGACCTGCGGGCGCTGGCCGCGCTGGCCCCGCTCGGTCTGGAGGGCGTGATCGTCGGCAAGGCGCTGTACGCCGGCCGCTTCACCGTGGCCGAGGCGCTGGCCGCGCTGTGCGCGAGCGGCCCGGGCGGTGACCGCCCGACGGCCGCGCCGGGCCGGGGCGGCGTGGCCACCGGCCGCCCGGCCGCCGCGGCCGGGTGGTCGGCCGCGGCCGAGCGGCCCGCGGGGCCGGCGGGGGAGCGGCCATGACCCTGGCCCGGCGGGTCATCCCCTGCCTGGACGTGCGCGGCGGCCGGGTGGTCAAGGGCGTGTCGTTCGTGGACCTGCGCGACGCCGGCGACCCGGCCGAGCTGGCTGCCGCCTACGACGCCCAAGGCGCCGACGAGCTCGTCTTCCTCGACATCACCGCGACGGTCGAGGAGCGGGCGACCCTGTTCGACGCCGTGTCGCGCACGGCCGAGCAGGTGTTCATCCCGCTCACCGTGGGCGGCGGCGTGCGCAGCCCGGACGACGTCCGCGCGCTGCTGCGCGCCGGCGCCGACAAGGTGAGCGTGAACTCCGCCGCCGTGCGCAACCCGGAGCTGCTCTCGGCCGGGGCGCACACCTACGGGGTGCAGTGCATGGTGCTGGCCATCGACGCCCGCCGCCGCCCGGACGGTCACGGCTGGGAGGTGGTCGTGGACGGCGGGCGGACGCCGACCGGCCATGACGCGCTCGCCTGGGCCGAGCAGGGCGCCCGGCGGGGCGCCGGCGAGCTGCTGGTCACCAGCATGGACGCCGACGGGCAGCGCACCGGCTACGACCTCGACCTGGTCAAGGCCATGACCGGCGCGGTCGACGTGCCGGTCATCGCCAGCGGCGGCGCCGGCCGCGTCGAGCACTTCGTGGCCGCCTGCATGGCCGGCGCCGACGCGGTGCTCGCCGCCAGCGTGTTCCACTTCGGCCAGCTCTCGATCGCCGAGGTCAAGGCCGGCCTGGCCGCGGCCGGCCTGCCGGCCCGGACCTGACCGGCCGTGCCCGACACGCCGAGGTGGGACCGGCGACGGTCATGGGCCACAGCTGGGGCGCCGGCGTGGCGATCGCGCGGGCCGAGCGCCATCCCGAGCAGGTCGACGGGCTCGTGCTGGCCGCGCCGGTCGGTGCCGCGGCCGCGCTCAGCCGGCTCGACCGGGCGCTCGCCCTGCCCGTCGCCGGTGCGGCCGCCTCCGCCGGCCTGTTCAAGCTGCTCGGCCATGCGCTTGGCGTGCCGCCGATCCGCATCGTCCCGCCCGCCGCCGCGGCCCGGCTGACGCAAGCGATCCCCGGCGCCCGCCTGGTCATCGTGCCCAAGGCCGGGCACCTGCTGCCCCGCCAGGCGCCCCGCGCCCTGGCCGGGGCGGTCGCCGAGGTGGGCGGCCGCCTCGGCGGCGGGCAGCCGGGGTAGGCTGCCGGTGGCGATCGTGCCGGCGCCGCCGCGCGGCCGGCCGCCAACGCGCAAGGAGGTGGGGCATGCGCCGTGACGAGCTCATCGAGGTTCTGCGCCGTGCGCTCGAGCCGCTGCCGTACGTCAACGCGGCGTGGCTCGGCGGCTCCGACGCCTTCGGGCGGGCCGACGAGCTGTCCGACATCGACCTCCAGCTCGACGTGGCCGACGGCTCGGTCGAGCCGACCTTCGACGCGGTCGAAGCCGCGCTGGAGGCCGCCTCCCCGATCGTCGCGCGGCTGGTCATGCCGATGCCGACCTGGCATGGGCACGCCCAGCGCTTCTACCGGCTGCGTGATGCCAGCGAGTTCACCGCCATCGATGTGGTCGTCATGGAGCACTCCAACCCCGCCCGCTACTACACCGAGGCAGAGCGGCACGGCCACCCCACCGTGCTGTTCGACCGGATCGGCGTCGTGCGCCCAACCGCCATCGACCCGCACGAGCTGCGCGAGGACCTCGCCGCCCGGGTGCGGCTGGTGCGCGACCGGCTGCCGTTCACCCAGCCGCTGGTGGCCAAGGAGCTGCGCCGCGGCGACGCCCTCGCCGCCCTGACCACCTACCACTCCTACGTGCTGCAGCCGCTGGTGGCGCTGTACCGGATCCGCCACGACCCGGCCCGCCACGACTTCGGCGCCCGCTACACCCGCCACGACCTGCCCGACGACGTCCAGGCCACCTTGCAGGACCTGTTCTTCGTGGCCGACCCCGACGACCTGGCCGCCAAGCTCCCCCGAGCCCAGCGGCTGCTCCGCGAGCTGGCCGACGCCCTCGCCGCCGACGGCGCCCACGATGCCGGCGGCGACAGCCGGTAGCATGACTGCCGAGCCGCCCGCCGACCGCCGTCGAGGAGCCCGCGTGCCCGACAGCACCCCACCGCCGCGACCCGGTACGACCGCCCCAGGGCCCGGCACCAGCCCGTCGGGGGCTTCGCCCGAGGCCGTGCTCGCGGCCCTGCGCTTCGACGGGCAGGGCCTCATCCCGGCCGTCGTCCAGGACGACGCCGACTCGACCGTGCTCATGGTCGCCTGGATGGACGCCGAGGCCGTCCGCCGGACGCTGACAACCGGCCGGACCTGGTTCTGGAGCCGGTCGCGGCGAGAGCACTGGCAAAAGGGCGAGACCTCGGGGCACCGGCAGTACGTGCGCTCGGTGACGGTCGACTGCGACGCCGACACGCTGCTCGTCCGCGTCGAGCAGATCGGCGCGGCCTGCCACACCGGCAGCCGGAGCTGCTTCGCCACCCCGGTGGCCGCCACGCCAGGATCGCCGGGATGATCACCGACCTGGCCGGCGCCCTGCGGCCCGGCCTGCGCCCCGGCCTGGACGAGTTCGCCCGCCTGGCCGGCGCCTACACGGTCGTGCCCGTGTGGCGCGAGCTGCTCGCCGACCTGGACACGCCCGTCGGCGCCTTCCGCAAGCTCGGCGGCGCCGAGGGCTCGGTGCTGCTGGAAAGCGTCGAGCACGGCGAGCGCTGGGGCCGGTACTCGTTCATCGGCACCGACCCGTTCGCCACCTTCACGGTGCGGGGCGGCAAGGCGGCCTGGGCCGGCACCCCCCCAGCCGGCCTGCCCGACGGCCCGCCGCTCGCCGTGCTGCGGGCCGCCCTGGAGCGCCTGCGCTCACCCGCCCTGCCGGGCCTGCCGCCGCTGTTCGCCGGCGCGGTCGGCTACCTCGCCTACGACATCGTGCGCGAGCTGGAGCGCCTGCCCGACAGCACCGAAGACGACCTCGGCCTGCCCGACGCCGCGCTCACCTTCCCGCGCTCGGTGGTCGTGTTCGACCACCTCGGGCAGCGCATGGTGCTGGTGGCCAACATGGTGCTGGACGCGGCAACCGACCCCGTCGACGCCTACCGGCAGGCTGGCCGGCGCCTGGACGACCTGGCCGACCGGCTCGCCGCGTCCCTGCCCGCGCCGGCCACGCCGCTGCCCGCCGCCGGCCCGCCGGCGGCCGCCGCCAGCGACCTGGCGCCCGGCCGCTACCAGGCGATGGTCGCCAGGGCCAAGGAGCACATCCGCGCCGGGGACGTCTTCCAGGTGGTGCCCTCCCAGCGCTTCTCGGTGCGCACCAGCGCCGACCCGTTCGACGTGTACCGGGTGCTGCGCGTGGTCAACCCGTCCCCCTACATGTACATCCTGCGCCTGCCGGGGGTGACCATCGCCGGCTCCTCCCCCGAGGTGCTGGTGACCGTGCAGGACCGGCGGGCCGTCATGCGCCCGATCGCGGGCACCCGACCCCGCGGCGCCGACCCCGCCGCCGACGCGGCGCTCCAGGCCGAGCTGCTGGCCGACGACAAAGAGCGGGCCGAGCACGTCATGCTGGTCGACCTGGCCCGCAACGACCTCGGCCGGGTCTCGCGCCCGGGCACCGTCAAGGTCACCGACTTCATGCGGGTCGAGCGCTACTCCCACGTCATGCACCTGGTCAGCGACGTGACCGGCATGAAGTCGGTGACCTTGACGGTGCCCGGGCGCGAGACCCGGCCGAGGTCGTTGCGGGCCAGGTCGACCAGCATGACGTGCTCGGCCCG
>JBIOYL010000369.1:0-2789 GCA_044870185.1 Actinomycetes bacterium
CGGGGTCGGGGCCGGCCTCGGGTGCGGCCGGGCGGCCGGGTGTCGGCCGGCGCCAGCCGACCTGCTGCATGAGCAGGTGGGTGGTGAGGACTAGGGCGACCGGGGCCATGGCGAACACCAGCCGGGCGACCGGCCGGTCGGGGGCGTGGGCGATGTTGAAGGCGACCGACGCGGCCGAGAACAGCCCGGCCAGCGCCCACGGGTAGGTGGCCCTGGTGCCGGCGCGTTTGGCGGCCAGCACCGTCAGCAGCGCGATCACGATGGTGCCGTCGATGACCACCGGCCACAGCCAGGCCAGGCCGGGGCGGACGCGGCTGCCCAGGGCGAGCTGATGGAGCGCGTCGTAGGACAGGGCGAAGGCGGCAGCGGCGAGCAGCAGGACGCCGGCGGCGCTGACCCGGTAGGTCCACCGGCCGCCCATTATGGGTCCCCGTCCAGACCGGGCTCGGCGGGAATGCCGCGGGGGAAGGCGAGGCCGGCGGTGCGGGCCGACGCCAGGGTGCGGCGGGTCTCGGCCGCACTCAGCCCGATGGCCAGGGCGGCCGTGGTGAACGCGGCCGTCACGTCCTGGTCGTCGAGGACGCCGCCGGCGACGTAGCGGTAGGCCTTGAAGGCGGTCTGGTTGAGGGTGCGGTTGCGCTGGCCGGGGGTGGCCCGGTGTAGGGCGGCCAGCTCGGCTGCGAGCACTTGGTGGCCGTACGGGTGGCCGGGTATGGCCGGGCCGGCCGGCCCAGCCGTGGTCGGCTGGTTGGGGTTGAGCAGAGCACGCAGAGCGGCTGGGACCTCGGGCAGCGGTGCCTGGTCGGGGGTGCGCACCCAGCGGTAGGTGCCGCCAGAGGCGTGCCGGCTCGGTGGCGCCAGCACCGCCCCACCCACCCCGCGCCAGTCCATGCAGGGGAGGCCGCGGGGTGGGCGGTTGCCGAGCCCAGTCGGGGCGAACCAGATGTGCCAGCCACCGCCCCCCGTGGCCACCAGCGGGCCGGGGAGCCGCAGGTTCGCCGTGGTGGCGAGCTGGCGGAGGGCGGTCAGGCCGATGGGGCCGTCGACGTCGAGTACGTCGAACACGACGCCGGTGGCCAGGCCAATGTTGGCCTGCGGCCAGCGCTGCCACCAGCGCTCGAGCTGGGCCGGGTCGCAGGTGGCGTCGTGGACGCCGTGGCGGACCAGGGGATGCTTGGCCGGCCGATCACAGGCCGCCCCATGCCGGCAGGAGCAGCCGAGGGTGGCCCCGCCCGGAGTGGAGCGGGGCCAGTGGACCGGATAGACCGGGATGTCATGGGCGGCATAGCCCAGGGCGGCCTCCAGGAGCGCGCTCATGCCACCCGGCCCGGCCCGGCGGCCGCCATGGCGGTGTGGGTCTGCCAGGCGGCCTCCTCCTCGGCCTCCACAGCGGCCTGGACGGCCAGGGCGGCCAGCCAGCGCATGGCATCGGGGCTGCCCCACAGCACGCCCTTACCGGTCGTAGCAGAGAAGGGGAAGTCCCACTGGACCTCGGCGAACAGGCTGCCACCCACCAGGTAACCGTGGGCGCGCAGCTCGGTGTCGTCGGTCAGCTGCAGGTTGACGTGCACGATGCCTCCTCGGGGAGCGTGGCCTGCCACACCCGGGTCTGCGTGGGGGCGGGGTCGGCGTCGGGTCGTCTGGTGGGCTGGACGTCGGTGACGGTGACGTGCTCGGCGCCGAACACGGCCTGCAGCGCCTGAAGGACGGTCTGCTGGTCGTGGTCGAGCACGACTCGGTGATCTGTCGGACCGCTCATCAGGGCGCCTGGTGGCAGACCGGGCAGCTGCGGTGGCGGCTGCGCCGCTCGGCGCGGGCTTGGCTGCGGGCGGTGGCCAGCTGCAGGCCGCAGGTGGGACACGAGGCGACCCAGCGGCCGTGGAGCAGGTGCAGCACCGGAGTCTGCCGGGGTTGGGTCGGGTAGGGTTGGGGGTGCATCAACGGGGCCTCGCTTCCTGTGGTGTGCGAGGCCGGGACGGGTCGCAGCCGCCCCGGCCTCACTGCTGCCGGGAGTCAGAACGGCGGCTCGTCGTTGAACTGGCCAGCCGGCTTGCCGGTGCTGCTGGTGGTGCGGGCCCGCTCGGGCGTGGCGGTCGCCCACTTGAGGCTGGGGCCGACCTCGTCGGCCTCGACCTCGACCACCGAGCGGCGCTCGCCGTCGGGGGTGTCCCAGCTGCGGGTGCGCAGCCGGCCGATGACCAGGGCGCGGTCGCCCTTCGAGAGCGAGTCGGCGGTGTGGCTGGCCAGGTCTCGCCACACGTTGACGCGGAAGAACGAGGTATCGCCGTCCTTCCAGGCGTCGCCGTCCTTGACGCGGGCGGTGACGGCCAGCCGGAAGCTGCCCACCTGGATCCCGTTGGTGGTGACGCGCAGCTCGGGGTCGTCGGTCAGGTTGCCGACCAGGGTGAGGTGGCTGTCTGCCATTGCGGTCCTCCTTGGACTGAGTGCTGGAGTGCTCGGGGGAGCGGACCTGGGTGTCCCTCCCCGGTCACGCAGGACCTGGGGCTGGCGGCATCACCTCCTCGTCTCGGCCACGGCGGCCGCCCTCGACGGGTGGGCTTGGGGTCCTCGCCCGCCTCGGGCGACCGGTAGCTCCGGGCCGGCTCGGGCCTGGAGTGGTCAAGGGGCCGGCCGGAGGCCGGAGCGAGCACTCATGAGCGCGCAGCGACCCTTGACCGCTCCAGGCCCAAGGCGGCCCGGCGCTACCGGTCGCCCGAGGCGGGCGAGGACCGCTGCCCACCCGTCGAGGGCGGCCGCCGTGAAGCCGACCAGGAGGTGATGCCGCCAGC
>JBIOYL010000370.1:0-3011 GCA_044870185.1 Actinomycetes bacterium
ACGACTCGGTCCGGACGGCCGGGCAGCCCGGCCGGTTCGTCGGCTCCACCTGGCGACGTTTGCGCGGCCATCACCCAACGGGTAGATTCCGCGCCACGGGCCCATCCGTGCTCAGCTCGTGCTCCCCCGACCCGACGAGCAGGACCAGCATGCCGGCGAACCGCGAGGCAACTTCTACTCGGCCTGGTCGTCCGCTGGCGCGGCACACCGCCGTGGGCCGTCGGATGGCGCAGGACGGCGGGGCGGGTCGTCGGCTGCGGCGTGGCCGCCATGACGCCTCCACGCCACCCCGAGCCATGTCGAAGGACTCAAGATGATGCAACGCGTACGGATCCGGTCCAAGCTCGTCGCCATCCTCGTCCTGCCGCTGGCCGCGCTGGCCGCGCTGGCCGCGCTGCGGCTGCAGTCGGCCGTGTCCGACAGGCTGCAGGCCGACCGGGTCGACAAGGTGACGACCGTTGCCGTCAGCCTGTCCGGGCTCGTCCACGAGTTGCAGCGCGAGCGCGACCTGACCGCCGGCTACGTCGGCAGCGGCAGGCAGGCGGGCTACGACGACGTGACCGCCGAGCGCGTGTCGGTGAACCGGGCCCTCGACGACGTTCGCTCTGGCATCGGCGAGCTGAACGTCTCCGCCTACGGCAGCGCCTTGCGGGCCAAGCTCGGCGACGCCCAGCGCCAGCTCGACGGGCTGAGCGCCGAGCGGCGGCGCATCGACGACCCCGGCACGCCGTCCACCGTGGCCGGCACGGTCGGCCGGTACAGCACCATGATCGACGCGCTGCTCGACGTGGACGCCCAGCTGCCGGCGGAGACCGGCGACCGCAACCTGATCCGCAACCTGACCACGTTCGCGGCGCTGTCCAGGGCGAAAGAGGCGGCCAGCCTGGAGCGTGCGTGGGGCGCCGCGATCCTGTCGGCCAACAAGCTCACGGCCGGCGATCTGGCGCCCTTCCTGAGCGCCATCGGCGCCCAGGACGCCTGGCTCGCCCAGTTCCGGGGCTCGGCCACCCCCGACCAGTGGAAGTACTACAGCGCGACGCTGTCCGGCTCCGAACCCCAGCGTGCCAAGGCCTACCGGGACGCAATCCTGGACGACATCATCGGCAGGGCGGCGCCGGCTGCCGGCCCCGGGCAGGGCAACGGCACCGCCACCCCGACGGGCCAGGGCGGCGCGGACCAGCAGGCAAGCCAGGCCCTGGCAGGGGCCGACGCGAAGACCTGGTTCTTCGTGCAGACGGCCAAGAACTCCCTGCTGCGCCAGGTCGAGCTGAAGCTCGCCAACGACATGGTCGCGGCCAGCCAGGCGAGCAGGCGGGCGGCCAGCCGCCAGGCGCTGGCCGACGCCGTCGTGCTCGGGCTCGTCCTGCTGCTCGCGATCGGCCTTTCGGCCCTGATCGCCCGCTCGCTGCTTGGCTCGCTACGGCGGCTGCGGAAGGCGGCCCGACAGGTCGCCGAGGAGAAGCTGCCCCGCCACCTCGACCGGCTCCAGCGCTCGGAGGACGCCAACCTCGAGGCCGAGCCCATCCAGGTGAACGAGGCCATCCACGTGCAGACGAACGACGAGATCGGCGGCGTGGCCGAGGCGTTCAACACCGTGTCCAGGACGGCGGTCACGGTGGCCACCGAGCAGTCGGCGCTGCGGCGGAGCCTCCGCGACATGTTCCTGAACCTGGCACGGCGAAGCCAGGCCATGATCGACCGCCAGCTCGAGCTGCTCGACGACCTCGAGCGCAAGGAGACCGACCCGGACGCGCTCGAGCAGCTCTTCCGGGTCGACCACCTGGCCACGCGCATGCGCCGCAACTCCGAGGACCTGATCGTGCTCTCCGGGGCCGAGCCGGCCCGCGGCTGGACCACGCCGGCCAGCCTCCCCGACGTCGTGCGGGGCGCGCTGGCCGAGGTCGAGGACTATACGCGCGTCGACCTGCTCACGATCGACGAGTTCGGCGTGGCCGGTCATGCGGTCGGCGACATCATCCACCTGCTCGCCGAGCTGATCGAGAACGCCACCTCGTTCTCCTCTCCGGCAACCAAGGTGCAGGTGGCCGGCCAGATGGTCAGCACCGGCTACGTCATCGAGATCGAGGACCGCGGCGTCGGCATGAGCGACGACGAGCTGATCGAGGCCAACAAGCGGCTCGCCGACCCGCCGGTCGTCGATGCCGCGCCGTCGCGGTGCCTCGGCCTGTCCGTGGTCGGCCGCCTGGCCATGCGCCACGGAATCCGGGTGCAGCTACGGCATTCTTGGTATGGCGGGGTGACGGCGCTCGTGCTGCTGCCCAGCAACCTCGTCGTCCAGGCTGGCGAGGCCCCAAGCCCGTCGCTCGACGTGGCCGTGCGCGCACGTCGAGCGCTCGCCCCGCCCGGCGGGCTGGCCCACGGAGGTGGGTCCAGAGCGCCAGAGCGCCTGCCCGTGTTCGAGTCGGCCCGATCGGACTGGTTCGAGAGCGGGGTGGCCGGCCCCCACCTGCCGTTGCGCCGCCACGCCGCCCAGCCCTCGCAGCCCGCCCCGCCTCCCCCGGCCCCCCACCCATCCCAGCCCTGGGAGCCGGCGAGCGCCGAGTCGAGCCGCCCGGCGCCGGAGCCCGGCGGGCCGCCCAGGCCGGCGGCCGAGCCCAGGCCGTCGGCCGAGGCCGCCCCCACCGAGGAGGCCATGCCGGCACGCCGCCCGGAGCAGGCGCCACCGCCGGTGGACGAGGACCTTGCGGCGGTGGGCGGCACCGCCGCCGGCGTCCCAGCCGCTTCCCGCACGGACCGCCAGGTCACCGGGCCGGAGCCGCGGCCTGAGCCCACGCCGGAGCGGGTGCCCACGCCGGAGCCGACCGCGCTTGCCGACACGCAGCCGTTCGCCGAGGTCAAGCCTCCGGATGCAGGACCACCAATGACGTCGGCGGGGTTGCCGCGGCGGGTGCCGCAGGCGAGCTTGGCGCCGGACCTGGTGGCGGCCGGCCCGGCCGAGCCGGCCACCCCCGGCGCCTACCGCTCCCCCGACGAGATCCGCAGCATGCTGT